>JACNLW010000063.1 GCA_014381305.1 Planctomycetota bacterium | reverse complement strand
TTTGCCTAAAATGATTCACTTCATACCTGATTCAACTGCTTGAAGACAATCGAGATGCAATTGCTGAATTGTGCGAACGCACGCATGTGTCTTCAATGCATGTGTTTGGTTCTGCTGCACGCGTTGTTGATTATGTGCATGGTGAAAGTGCTATTGAACGCCAGTTTGAAATTATCGGGGAAGATTTAAATCGATACTCTGATTGCCAAGGTTCAAGAACTACTTAGTGGATTCAGTGGAGCGAACTACTAAAAGTTTACTCAACACACTTCAATTACTGTTGAAGTATGTTAAAACTTTCGGCATACAAAGAGGCAAAAATTACAAATTGCCCTTCGGTTGCTGTGAGGCACGCAAGTGAACAAATAGCAATATCGAACAACCTTCTATAACAACTTACATACTCAATTGATCGTAAGCGTTCCGGAGCCAGTGGATCCTAGCCAGCCACCAAGACGGATGTAGTACGTTGAACCGGCTTGCACTGTGTAGTCAATCTCAGAGTGATACGACTGACAGCCAGTATCGCCACTCGCGTCGCCATTGCAGGCTACTTGGTTGTCACAAGATCCTTCATATAGAACCATTGAGGTGTCGTAACTTGATGCATCGCAGGTCGTGAAGTGTGTTAATCCAGACTCCCCAGCTACGTAAATAAACCAAACATCTGGTGAGCCCTCCCAGTCCAAATACGTTCCAGCGCATTGTGCTTCATCTGGCTGAGGTGAACTAGGTGTCGCGGTATTTGTTTCGAAGGAATTTGCTCCGATGTTTGCTATCAAAGGTCCTGTGCATTCATCGCCAGCGCCAGCAATAGGACAATTAGTCGTGTCACAGGCGGTACCATTGCCTTGGAATGCACCTCCCTGTGCGATACATTGGTCTGGCATTCCATACGTGCATGAACCATCATCGAAACAACAAGCGCCATTGTCTGGGCAGTTGGAAAAACCACAAGTTGAGTCATCACCGTTGTATTCGCCACCTGCTTGTAAGCAGTCCGCTTCAGTTGCTGCCTCTGAACAGCCCCCTTCTGGAAGGCAACACGCACCAACTGGTGTACAGTCATTTCCCCAAGCACCAACAACAGAAAGAACATCTGCAACAGTGACGCAACAATCTCCATCAACATCACCGGCTGGTTTAAATGAACCATCGCCACATACACCATACGTATCGATGACTGTAAGAATATCTATAACGTTAACGCTGTAGTCACCGTTAACATCCTGTGGGCAAAATCCAAGGGGTGCCTCGCAAGGATCTGATAGTTCGATTGCCAAATTAACTGCTTCAACGCAATCAATAATTCCGTGTCCGTAATCGTTGTCTTCGCCAGCGGAGCCTAAGTCAACAGCAGTGACGTAAAGAATTTCTTTGACTTCTTCAACGGAAAGATCAGGGTTAGCCTGAAGTATTAAAGCAACTGCGCCATTAATGTGTGGCGACGCCATGGAAGTTCCATCGTACGAAGAGTATCCACCGGGAACGCTGGAGTATGTGCTTACACCCGGAGCAGAAATGTCTGGTTTAATTGCAGACGCGCCAGAAGGCGTACAGTTTGTTGGTCCACGCGAAGAAAAACTTGCAATTGGAAAACTTGCGTTGTATGGGTCAATCGCTGCAACCGCACATGTTCGATACTCGTCAGTGGCACGGTCGCCAGGTCGACGCAATCCAGAGGACCCTTCGTTACCTGCAGAAAACAGAACAACACAGCCCGCTGCTTCAAGTGCATCGAGGTATGTCCAGAAAGTTTGGTCGCAGTTTGGGTACCCATGACCGGATGTTAAGCCCCAAGAGTTGGAACAAACTCGTGGTACATCCCACGCGGTTGCAGGGTTGCCGTCTGGGTCGATGAACCACTGAAAAGTTTCGATTGCATCTGCCACTGTTTCAGCAATAGAACTGCGGTCGATACCTGCGGAAGTAATCCAGTGTGCATCTGGTGCAACGCCAATACCAAGTCCGGGCGAACCGCCACAAACAGTACCCATAGTATGGGTACCATGACTGCCTGAGTCAAAGGGAAAGTTGTGGTTGTAAGTATACGGGTCAAGGAATGCCCATTCGGGGTGCCCTGCGTATTCAGGACGAAGACCAGCCCAACGACTTGCCAATGCTTCGTGATTTCCATCGACGCCAGTATCAAGTGTGGCAACAAGGACGCCTTCGCCTGTGTAGCCCATGGCCCAAGCTTCGGTCGCACGGATCGCGGTGATGCCTTGTTCCACGCCACCTCTGTTGTCTAATTGTTCGACTGGCCCTATGCGTACTGGTGTAACTAATTCAATTGGATAATTCAAATAAATATGAAGCACATCGCTTCGGTTTGCGAGTTCATGGATGACATCAGGGCGTGCATCAACACGAATTACATTTGAAATCCAAAACGGTGTAATCCTCGTCGCACCTTGTAGGCTCTTCAGTGAAGCTAGAATTGAACCTTGTGTGCTCAATGCAGTAGATTGTAAAGTTTCTACGACAAACTGATGTCTATCTTCAAAACCCATGTTGGCTTGAGCAATTGAATCGGATAGAGATTTAACATCCACTTGGTCTACTAGATAAACAAGTGTCGAGACAGTCCCATTTGGTCCAACTTCATCCATTCGCTGTATAAGATTATTGTCTATGACGGTTTCACCATGAACCATGTTGCAAAGCGTTAATGTCAGGGTGGTTGTGATAAGGGTTCGAATTCTAAAGTTCATCTCTGTCTCCAAGCAGTTGATAATGGGTTTTCCAATGCCTCAATATAGCCCAAAAAGGGTTGTAATAAAAGTTTATTCGCTAAAATAAGCGGTATAGATCTATAAAAATGATGAAAAAAGCCGATGAAATGGCGTTTTGGGCAAATGTTACCCTTGCATACTTACGTAAACGTAGCCCATTTGCGGCAACCTTTTTACAAAACGTCTGATATGAGTGAATCGATCCGTCTGCTGGCTTGGGGTGCCTGTGCCATATACAGATGATTTTGGATTTGTGTAGTTATTGATTCTTGGTCAAAATTGCAAACTCCGGGCGACAAACCGCGTGCACAGGCAGGCAACAATTCTCGGTAGCTGAGTTTCTCAGGCAGCCAAGGCAAGCACCCAGCAAACAAAGCTTCAACAACTGCAATACCGAAAAATTCGTGTATTGCAGTTGAAAGTACCCAATCAGCCTTATGAAGCCACTTCCAATACTCCCCTTTCGACTCGACATACCCCATGTGATCGATTTGATCCCGAAACTCATCTTCAAATTTTCTTAGCGATTCAGGGGCTTCTTCAAATTGTTCGCCAAGAATAATCCAGCGTAGGTTGCGTGTCTTGGTGTGTTCCCTCGCCAGTTTAAGTAACTTTCGGGGGCCTTTGTCGTGTTCCCAGCGATGGGGCCAGACAATTGTTGTCGTGCATGCGCCTTTTTTACGTCCGCTCATATTAGAGTTATGTAAAACTCTTGAATTTTCAGTTGGTACTTCGACGGGTACCCACGCGACCGTTGCGTTGTCACGAATGCGTTGTTCAACGTTACAAAGTGTAGTATCTGAATGCTTGAGGAACGTACAGATGCCATCGATGAACGAATCCATGTTCCATTTGCTATTGAATATAGTGAGATCAGAAGTAAGGATACTCTGCAAATTTGTACACGCAAAAGAAGCATCCCTCTCGTCGCTCGTTGGATACGCAATTTGATTTTCATGCATGTACAAAACAAGTGGCAGATCTCGCCAACCACGCGGGAGCGCAGCTCTCAACGCAGCAACATCTACAAGTGAAGTTGTAAAGATGCAATCCGGTTTTTGAACCCCCTGCCTTAATGCATCATCAACCATCTCTTGTGCACTGATTGCCATGCGCCACTTCCATCCTCTTGGGGGACGAGTAATCCACGTCCATGTATGCGACGAATGTAGTGTGAGTGTTTCACGAAACTGGCGGTGTGAACCACCGTCAAAAGATTCAAATGCAAGAATATTTGCCATGATTGCTATGGTAAGATACCATCGTGGACAAGAATGAACACATCTTAACTGGTGACGTTATGGCACCACTTTGTTCGGTGTTTCGGCGATACCTGCGATCACAAGATTTAAAATACACACCTGAGAGAGCGGACATACTCGATGCGATTATTGCTGAAGACGGTTTGTTCGAAGCAGAATCCTTAATGGACAGCATGCGACGAGATGGACACAGGGCATCTAAAGCAACCCTGTACCGAACAGTGAAGTTACTTCGCGAAGCAGGAATAATTCAGGAAGTGACAATTGATGGCAAGCAATCGCATTATCAACTGATTTACGGGCGTAAACCTATAGATGCACTTGTTTGCATGAGAACGGGAAAACGTATCGAGTTTTCATCAGATGAAATTGTTGGCATCCGCAAGAAGATCTGCGCAGAACATGGCTGGGATCCAGCAGGTCATCGATTTGTGATCTACGCAACTTCTCCTGAGTAAGTCGAAATCTAGGTCAAGGACAGATCGTTCCCCAAGCAGAGATCAATTCGAGAAGGTCTTCGATATCGACAATACCGTCAGCGTTGACATCTGTTGGGCAAGGATTACTACCACCAAGGTCGCAATCTACGCAAACAGAACTCTCTCCGCCCCAAGCACCGCGGCTTGCGAAACAATTGTCATCAGTAAGATCTTCCCAGCATTCGCCGTTTGCGAAACAACATGCCCCAGTTGGTAGTGCTCCACAGATCGCAGCAACGTCACCAACTGAGAAAAATTGATCGCCTGCCAATTGCGAAAAATCAATAAGTCTTGGTTCGCCGAGGTTGTCTAACCCGCCAAGTCCACCAAGCACTTGATTGGATACGTAGTTATGATCGACTGCATTTATGAATGCACAAACAGACGCGTTTTCAATTAAAAGACCTTCTTGATCCCAGTCGAATAACGATAATGGAATAGCAAATTCAAAACCTGTTTGCACTGGTGCACCCCCAGCAATCCCGCAATCTTCGCCAGTTCCACTTACTACCCCACTCCAGTTGCTGTTGTTAAGTGCGAACCGGAACCCAAATTCTGAACCGCCAGTTTCTACAACAGGAATCCAATTTCCATCACCGTCTTGATAGTAATAAGTGTCGCTTGCACCAGCGTACGAACCCACACCAGAGCCATCACTTTTGAGCTCAGCATAACTTACATATGATGTAACTCCCGTGCCAATACCGTTGTCGCCACAAGTAAGAGTGATGTAAAAGTCTGGTTCAAAACCAGTGTCAAATGTTAAGCCGTTGCCAGTTCCATCATCGCCCATGCGTTGAAGTGCACTAAAACTGACATCAGGGTTGGTGCTTAGAATTGTATTCTGACCACCGTCACGAGCGTCAATGAATATTTCTAATTTGTTGTAATTGTGTTGCAAGTTACCACCAAGATGGATATACAAGAAGCCTGCGGAAATGATGGCTGAACCGCCATCGAGTTCCGAACCATCTGCGTAGGCAACATTGCCGGTTAAACTATCGCCGAAGTTTGTGTTATTGTTTTGCAACACACAAACATCGCCATATTCGGTGTATGAAGTACCATCAATGACAGGTTGTGCAGTAGCGATGGTTGCGAAAGTTGTGATAGCAGATAAGATTGCGATTGTTTTCATTTCTAGTCCTCTCTAAAATTAGATAATTGAACACTTAAAGTAGCACAGATGAATTAGAAATCAAAATATAAAAAGAGGATTATTTTGTGATTATCTCACGCGAAGAGATATCAATATGGGCTAAATGGATGTTGGTGGTGTGTTGTGGAAGTGCGTTCTGAATCCGCGATGCCCATTCTATGGCGATAATCGCATTTTTGTCACCAACGAGTTCATCCCAGCCGATTGACTCAAGATCATCTTCACCCGAAAGACGATACGCATCGATGTGCACGAGTCGCCTCCCCTGCCCTACTTCATACTCTTGCATAATCGTAAATGTTGGGCTGTTGACCTGTTTTGGATCGCCCCCAAGACCTTCGCATAGTCCGCGAACGAAACATGTTTTGCCTGCGCCAAGTTCACCAACAAGTGCAATGATTGCAAACGCCGGAAGGTTCTGTGCGAATGATCTGGCAACTTCATGTGTTTCTTGTTCGCTTTTTGTGATTGTCATTCGTGCGACCACCCAAGGTTTGAAACATCTTCACCTGTAGTCGTGATTACTTTTGGCTCGCTCGGTGTTCTGCGTTGTACATACCCAATGGGTGTTGCTAAATGTTCTGGTGGTTTTGAACCGCTTGTAAAAAGCAATTCATAATCTTCTCCATCGGAGAGTGCTTTTGGCAATGTTGCGCCTTCTCGAAGAGGAAGCAGTGCAGTGTCGATAACAAGTTGTGAAATTTCAGTTGCAAGATGAGAAGCATCTTGCCCGAGCCCATCGCTTATATCAATCATTGTATTAATTTCTACCGAGTCCATAAGAAGTTGCGCTTCGTTGATGCGTGGAGTGAAATGCAAATGATGGTATGCAATTGAATTTCCTATTGTTCCTGTGACGTAAATTACATCGCCAACTTGTGCATTGCTTCGCTTGATTGGTGTCGTTGGAAGAGTACCGAATGTAGTGACAGTGAACATTGGTTGTGCATTTTCTTCTGTAGTAGCAATGTCTCCCCCGACAATCGGCCCGCCCCATTTTGCAGCGTGTTCATTGGCGCCTTGAAAAACCGCCATTGCCCACGACTCATCTGTCTTAGGAGGCAACGCCGCGGTCATTAAAGAACCAGTAGGTACCCCCCCCATTGCGGCAACATCACTGAAACTCCGAGCAACGGCTTTTCTTCCAATCAATTCCGGAGCGGTCTCGATCGTGACATGTCTTCCGACGATGAGTTGATCAACGCCGCAGAGGAGGTTGGTTGAATCAAATTGCATCAACGCCATGTCATCGCCTGGGCCAATTAAAATTGAATCATCGCGAGGTGATGTTTTATAAATTTTTTCAAGGAGCGAAAGTTCTTTCATGTTGAAACCGCTTCCTCAATGAGTTGGACATATTTTTTCGTTGCCCCTTGATGAGAAGCAATAACTTTTCTTCCATTTGCAGTGATGGTTTTGCAAAAATCCTCATCACCAAGCAGCCGCTGGATATTCTCTTTGAGTTCAGCGGAATTGCATTGTACGATCCCGTTTCCGTCAATGAATGCTTTTGCGATATCAGGAAAATCGCTCATGTTTGGACCGACAATTGTTGGTTTACCAAGACCGATTGGTTCAGTTGGATCAGAACCATGGAGCGGAGCAAAACTTCTCCCGATGACTACAATTGTTGCAAGGGAATATGCTGCTGTAAGTTCGCCAATTGTGTCAAGAACAAAATAACGAGAATCGCATCGTGTAGTTTTTGTCCTACGATTGCAAGGCGAGAATACTTCTTGTGCATCATCAAACCATTCTGGTCTTCTCGGTGCAATAAGGAGTTGCACATTTTTTGGAAGTGCTTCTAGGAGCAGTCGATGTTCTTCAGGTGTTGTGGATCCAGCGACAACGAGTGGAATACTAGAATCGATTCCAAGATTTTGTGCAAGTTCTTTTGCGCCTTCAACAGAGTCTCGAATTATGGCATTGTCCCACTTCATTGTTCCAAGAACGCGTACGTTGTCAGCGCCAAGAGCAGATACTTTTTTCGCGTACGATTTATTTTGCATGCCTATAACTGAAATTCGACCAAAGGTATTCCGAAGCAGGCTGGAAACTAATTTATACCGCTTATAACTTCGATGAGAGAGTCGACCATTGACAACTACAACAGGAATGTGCTTCTTTTTTGCGAAACGTAACATGTTTGGCCAAACTTCAAGTTCGACAAGGACAATGAGTGTTGGGTTGACTCTTCGAAGAAAGTTCTTTACTGACCAACTAAAATCAAGGGGGTATCGAACAATCGTGTGCGTATTGCCAAAAAGATCTATTGCTCTTTGAATGCCAGTATCTGTTGTGACTGAAATGACAAGGTTGTACCCATCTGCGGCGAGCAACTGCACAAGGTTTCGAATTGCATTTACTTCTCCAACTGAAACTGCATGAAGGAGAATGGGTTTGGTTTGATGATGTAACTGGGGACCTGCCCCAAGGCGCTCCCCTACTCCTTTTCGAGGAGGGTGCCCACGTAATCTACTTCTTATTGAAGTGATCAATAAAATTGGCAAAGCGAGAATATAAAGAAAGTCAAAAAAGAGAAACACGAAGGTATCTTATCCTGAGAGGCAAAATCTAGCCCTACTTCCGATAACAGCGGGTTTTTATTTCATTAATTTCGCAATCTCTTGTGGTAATTCGCTCATTGGCGTGTACTATTGGGGATGAGTAACGCTATGCTAGCGTTCTTTCGCCCCCAAAGGACCACTCTCTTTCATGATGGAATTACATGTATGTAAACAAACCACAGGTGACCTTGTTCGCAAGTTCGCACTTGGTGATGTAAGCGAACTGCTTATTGGTCGTGATTCAGATTGTGATATCCGAATTCGTTCTGCAAGTATTTCGCGAGAGCATTGTATTATCGAACAAGATGACAGCGGTGCAATGTTACTTCGCGATTCCGAATCAACGGGTGGAACTTTTGTAGAAGGTAAAAAGATAGACGCAGTTCGCATCGAGGATGGACTTGAAGTTGTCATCGGACCTGCAGTCCTTAAATTTTACGACGCTGATATTTAACGCTGCTGTTCGAGTTCTTTAATTTGGCGTTTGATCGCAGCAATGCGATCCGGACCTCCAAGAAACCCATCATCTAAACCAAAGTTCATTGCAGACTCGCCAAGTTTCTTTGCCCAACTGAGTAGTGCTTTCCCTGCTTTTATCTGTTTCATGATTCGTTCGCCGTTGGTACGTGCTTCGACATTACCACCAAACTCCCCATACAATTCAGGAATCTCAACTCCTGCTTTTTCAAGTGTTACTTTCCAAGTAGAAGCGAGTTTTCTCCCCTCTTCGTCTACTTCTTCCCACTGATCTAGGTTAAGCAATGTTGCTAATTCTTCTAGGGTGTCGGCAGTGCCATCTGAGAGACCGCAATGCTCTGCTTGCTCAGAAGTAATTGAAAGCACTTCCACTGATTGCCCGTCAGATAGAACAAACTCCCCTTCTGTGGTGTCAAAATATGTAATCTCACCAGTTTTTTCATCGATGTCATATGAAAGTTGTGCAGCAAAGACCACCATTGGTGCAGCAAACAAAGGGGTTCGGCTTGACTTTGCAAGGACGCCTTCAAGTTGGGTAATCCATGCGTTCATTTCTGGTTCAGCGGCACCTTGAAAGTTGCCACTCCACATCGTAATCGAACCAAAATTTGAACTTCTTCGAAAATATATTTCATCACAACAAAACGAAAGAAAAGCACCCCCAGATGTTGCTCGATCGACCCAAGCAATAACGCGGTGTCTTTTTCGAATGTCGTAGAGCAAATCACGCATTTGAACACCAGTAAGGACAGACCCGCCTGGTGAATTAATATCGAGAATCAGAATTTGCCCAGGTCCATATTGATCTGCATGTTCTGCGAGTTCTCTAATTTCAGTTGATCGAATTATTTCGCCTACCCCTCCGTCGAGCGGTAGAAGGAAAACACCTTTTGTAAGTTTCCCAGCTTCTGGTTTTGCTTTGGGCTTTATCTTTGGTGTGGGCTCAGTTTGTGCGCGATCGTTAGTTGATTCAATTTCTTCTGGAGCTTTTGTGCTGGAATTTGTCTCAGTCGAAACAGACTCAATGTCACTTAAAAAGATGACTTGGTCTCTCGATGTTGTTGTAACTACAATAAATTGGCCGGCGTTTCGTGTTAACGTGCCTTCGACAGTAGTCTTTTTTCGACCTTTTTTGACTACAAGCGAAATTGGATTACCGGTTTCACCTTGCCAAACAGTTCCATCCGTAAGTGTAAGTGTGACAGGTTCTGCAAACAACAAACTCGTAAAAAGGGTGAGTGCAACAATGAACAGCGTTTTTGTATAATTCATATAAATCTTACCGAATTGATAATCATTTCATTCCACCACCACCACCGCCCATTGATGGTCCGCCACCGCCACGAGTTGGTGTACTTGGTTTCCGTAATTCTCGTTCTATTTCCTCTAAAATATTCTCGAGTTGTTGTAGTTTGGGGTCAAATCTCATTCGAATTCTTACTGCTGGATATTTCTTGCAAATACCGATCAGGGATTTAATGGTGTTTTTATTTTTTACAAGCCATCTTACTCGTTCTTCACCTGCCGCCCAACCACGTTGTTGCTCATAATCACCCCATAGCGTTTGGGCTTTTTTTAAGTTGCTTCGCCAATCACTTACATAATCGTTGAGTTCTTCTGTGATTTCTTCTCCAACGATGTGATACTCTCGAATGTCATTGAGCAGAAGTACGTCATTGAGTGAATCAACGGTTGCTTCACTGATTCCAAGTTCTTCTGCTTGTGTTGCTGAAAAACCTGGGACCATTTCGTTGGAATTATCCACGTAAAAATCTGCGTCTAGATGATTAAACCACTCAACGTTTCTCCCGTTCCAAGTACCGCTGAGAAATTTTTCAGGATCCACTAAAGCCAGCATCAAGTCTGGATCTCTTTTGCCATATCCACCAAGAATTGAAGCAAGAAGTGTCCACGCAGTTCGCATTTTGCCACGAACATTCTCATCTGAGATATTGGAATAGCGTGCTGCAAGTGCCAAGGTTCCAGTCAGTCGTGCGTCGGGAGTCATGTAGATTTTTTCCCAAGAAAGGGTGAGAGGTGTAATGGATCCCATCGAGTCTTTGACGAATGCGACCTGTTCAATATCTTTCAAATTTACTCTGAATACTTTCGCAACCGCGGGTAAATTCTTGGTTTCGCCTTCAAATCTACCAATCTCCTTTGGGTTGAACCAGCCCATTTGTTGATAAAAAATATCTTTCGCATCTTTGCAATCGATTTCAATGACGATTAAATCAGGATTAAGTGTTTTGATATCTTCTTGTAGATCAGCATAGACTTCACCTCGAATGTCAGTGAGCGTTTGTCCGCTCATCGGAATAATAAGTACGGAAGTTCCACGATCTTCGGTTTCAGTGACAGCGTCTGCCCATGCTGAGATTTTGTCATCATTTGCAAATGAGATTGAAGTGAAAGGCACACTTAAAAGCGCGCCAAGAATCAAGGATACGTGTCTTTTGTTCATCCGTGCAGTGTAGCAGGCTAAGGGCCTTTGTCACCGAGGATATCGCTCGCAATTAGCCTTGAGAGTGCAAGTGCTTCTTCTTTTGTTGAAATTCCACCCTCAAGTTGTGCATCGTAGACACCTTCTAATATTGTTCCGATAGCAGGCGTCGAGGGGATACCGATCGCAATGAGATCATCCCCAGTTACGAGCGGATTTGGTGCAAGCCCAGTTTTGAGAAGTTTGGCGATTGCTTGCTTGACGAATACAAACATCGGTCTGTCCTCTGCTTGAAGGATAGCGAGAGTGCTTGGGAAACGATCAGCACTCGCGAGGCGTTTCTTTTTCGCAATTCCAAGTGTTTCCCAAGCAGAGAGAGTCGTGTGCAGGGTGAGGATTTCTTGTAATGCTGTATATTCACGATTGGAAAGAAGAAGATGATCTCGCCATTGCCTTGCAATTGTTTGAAGATCTGCCTCAGAAGTATGTCTATCAATGATCCATGCTGCAAGTGCTGTTGGAAAATCCGCTGTCGCAGGAAGCCGCCCGACTCGTGTTGGCGCTGTGAGAATAGATTTTTCGCCAAGAATTTGAACGTCGAGTCCTAAATATTGCAACTCCCATGCTGCAACGCCACGGTTTTGATGCGTGAACATCCGCCGAAGTTCTCCACCAATTCGTTCCTTGGAAACGCCCGAAAGGTGAGGCGCATGTTTCCGAATAGCATCTGCTGTTTCAGCTTCAATTGAAAAAGAAAAGTTTGCTGCGAACCGAACAGCTCGCAACATTCGAAGGTGATCGTCGGCAAATCTTTGGTGAGGGTCGCCTATCGCTCTGATAATTCGTGCATCAAGATCATCTTGGCCACCCACAAAATCAATGACTTTCTCGTCGACAGGGTCTTCAAACAAACCATTGATGGTGAAGTCACGTCGCTGCGCATCATGCTCTGCATCAGTGAATGTCACATTCGTTGGGTGGCGATGGTCTTTATATTCGCCGTCAGTGCGAAACGTTGCAACGTCGTAGATGATGTTATTTTGTCGTACGAGCATGACACCAAACGCTTCGCCAACACTTTTTGCTTTTGGAAAAATCTTGCGGATTTCTTCAGGTTTTGCCGCAGTTGCGATGTCGTACTCGGTTGGCGCAGCTGAAAGAAGCCTGTCTCGAACGCAGCCTCCAGCAAAATAAGTTGTGTGTCCAGCATCACACAGTGCAAGGAGAACTTCAAGTGCACCTTTTCGAGCTTCGATTGGACAAGAAGAAGTCAAGCGTTTTTCTTTCCGTAAAAAAGGATCCACATACTTGCGCCAAGTTTATGTACTTCAGGCCCTGCAAGTGCGTCAATCGTGTGGTCGGTTCTTTGTGGGTTCATCGGTGATCGCAGCACTATGAGCCCATCATTAGCGATGTGTTGACCAACTTGCTCGACTTGGTGAAGAACACGTTGAAACAGATTTTCGTCTGACATCATGATGTATGGCGGATCGATAAAAGCAACGTCGATTGGCTTGGGCGCGCGCAAGAGCGGGACAGTCCCAAGGGCATCTGCTGAGACTGCGGAAACCTGATCGGTACAATCTAGGGCTGCAATATTCTCTTCGAGCAATTCAAAAATTTTTCGATCTCGCTCAACCATCACTACGTGCTTGGCTCCCCTACTCGCAGCCTCAAGACCCATTGTGCCGACTCCTGCAAAGAGATCCAAGATGTTTCCATCAGGGATGTGACCGCGGAGTTGATTGAAGACAGTTTCACGTGCCCTGCCCGTCCAAGGGCGTGTCGTGTCACTATCTCGAGGCGTTTTGAGTCGCCTAGATTTAAATTGTCCACCAATGACTTTTAACATGTACGCAGGATACCGCATTGTCTCGGAGCCAAGTAGAATGGGTTTTGTGAGCACACGATTTGAACAACTTCCAAGCAGACTCAGGGCAATGGCAAGTGTAGAGCGGCTTGGAAAAGTCCCAGCAATGGTCATCAAACCCAACGACAACCCAAGACCTTTTCTTTTGTGGATTCATGGACGCACAGCAGATAAAGAACTTGATGCCGGTCGGTACCTTCGATACGTACGTCGAGGAATTAATATCTGCGCCGTTGATTTGCCCGGTCACGGAGAGCGATTTGACTCAGCACTACAAGAGCCAGAAGCAGCTTTTGAAGTTGTCAAACAAATGTCAGAAGAAGTGGACGGTGTTTTAGAATCGCTTTCTGAAATTGATGGTTTTGAATTGGAACGTTGTGCAATTGGGGGGATGTCCGCTGGTGGCATTGCATCGATTGTTCGTCTTCTTCATCCACATCCTTTTAAAGCTGCAGTTCTTGAAGCAACGATGGGACAATGGCGTTTATCTAGACATCACAAAATGTTTAGTCATCTCTCAGATTCTCAATTCGCCGCTTGCAATCCTGCTGACCATCTTGAGCACTGGGAAGAAATTCCAGTTATCTCTTTCCACTCCCGTCATGATGCATGGATCCCTTATGCAGCGCAAGAGGAGTTCATCGCAAGGCTAAAACAACAATACAAAGATCCCAAGAAGATAGAATTTGTTACTTTTGATCACACCGGAGCGCCGAAAGAACATCTAGGATTTGGTAGAGAATCTGCTTTTGTCAAAGAAGTTCAAGTTTCATTTCTCGCCAAAGCATTAGAAGTATCAATGGAGAAAACAACATGAGCACGCAAGCATTGCAAGGCAGATACGGAAAATTTGGCGGACGGTATGTTCCAGAAACATTGATCGGGGCACTTGATCAACTTGAAGCGGCGTGGGCAGCAGTTTCAAGTGATCCTTCTTTTACAGCAGAACTTGAACATCTCCTTGAACATTACGTCGCAAGACCTACGCCACTCACACTTGCGCCTCGTCTCACTGAACTTGCAGGTGGTGCAACAATCTGGCTCAAGCGAGAGGATCTTGCACATACTGGCGCACATAAAATTAACAACACAATTGGGCAGGCATTATTAGCAAAACGCATGGGGAAGAATCGAATCATCGCAGAAACTGGTGCTGGACAACATGGTGTTGCGACGGCTACGGCATGCGCGAAATTGGGCTTGGATTGCGAAGTTTATATGGGCGCAGAAGATGTACGGAGGCAAAAACTCAACGTTTTTCGAATGGAGTTACTTGGCGCTAAAGTAAACGTTGTTGATTCAGGATCAAAAACGTTGAAAGATGCCACCAACGAAGCGATGCGAGATTGGATGGGTTCGGTTGAAGAAACACATTATATTTTGGGTTCGGTTGTTGGACCCCACCCATTTCCGTTGATCGTTCGCGATCTTCAATCGGTCATTGGGAAGGAAGCAAAAATGCAATGCCTTTCACTGATTGGAAAACTACCCAACTGCATCGTTGCATGCGTTGGTGGTGGATCGAATGCTGCTGGAATTTTTGCACCGTTTATTGACGACGAAAATGTACGGCTCGTAGGGGTAGAAGCTGGAGGTACTGGTTTGGCAATTGGTGAACACGCTGCCCCGCTTTGTTTGGGTTCGCCGGGCGTTTTGCATGGTTCGATGAGTTACGTGTTGCAAGATGAAGTCGGTCAAACCAGAGACGTTCACTCTTGTTCTGCAGGATTAGATTATCCCGGCGTTGGCCCTGAACATTCGTTCTGGAAAGATGAGAATCGCGCGCAATACATGATTGTTGATGATGCGCAGGCATTGCAGGCATTCCAAACACTTTCAGAAACCGAGGGGATCATCCCCGCGCTTGAATCTTCGCACGCTGTGGCAGGTGCGTTGAAAATTGCGAGCGATATGTCAGCAGAGGAACATCTCCTGATCAATCTCTCTGGGCGTGGTGACAAAGATGTCGAAGAAGTACAACGATTGTTAGACCGCGGGTGAATTAATCGTGTCCATTTGCTACGGATCACCTCGCTTTGCGTTATCTACGATTATTTCACCCACGGGTCAACTCCTTCGGGTTTCTACCATATCTCAATTTTTTTGACCCTTGGGTCAGTTCTTGCAAATAAACTCACCGGGGGTGAGTTTATGATTCACTCTTTAGCAAAAAAAGAAAACTCACCGGGGGTGAGTTTATTCGGTTGGATTACAGCACTTCGCAGGTCGCTTGCCGGCGTTCTTGGCATCACTGAAGGAGGCATACCCAACTTGGTTTTTTTCTCCAACACGTTTTCGCCCACACACGCCAGTGTGAAATACTTTGCTTCGTTTTGAAGCAACGAAAGGTGCATCGCTAGCAGCAGCAGTTTTTGTCTGGTTTGAAGGTTTGGTGGAAGTCGCAGTTACAGTTGCTGCAGGTGGCGAAGCAGCAAGGGCGGTTTTAGTCAACGCGTTTGGCCAGGGTGGAGCAGAAACAGTGTTTCCCTGCCCTTCTCGAGGAACCAAATCTATAGCAATGGCACAGTGATCAGAAGCATACCCAGCAGGGAACGGATCTTCTCGCCAGTTATATTCTTCTGCAGATGAACCAAGAACAAAACCACTGTCTACAACATATTCATCGAGAGCAGAGGGATTCAACAAAATGTAATCAAGCATGCGCCCAGATGTGTGAGTGATTCGAAGTGGTGATGTGTCATCCCATTTCAATTTAGAAGAACGATGAGACAATGCATCTGTCATTCCATTTCTAAAATACCATCGCACCGATCGATCCCATGGCACAGCATTAAAGTCGCCTATCACAGCAATGTTTTGCGTTGAATTTTTAGAGGACATCTCCTCGATGTAACGTAAAATTTGCACTGCTTCAAGTTCGCGGTGCCATGCATTTCTACCTGCTTTGTGATGCACGACAAAAATTGACAACGCATATCCATCAGGCGTTTGCACAGTGACAAAGAGTGGACTCCGTTGGAATGTAATTTCATCTTCGCCGGGTGGAACTTCAGTCCACCCGCCGCCCTTGCGTTCGACTTTTGTGAGGTCGACATTTTTCCATGTTTTTACATCACTTATGGGAAAACGACTGAGTAAACTTTGCTCGATCCCTCGGTAATACCCAACTTCCTCTGAAACAACATAGTCATACCCCATGTCTTGCAAGTAATTTTCATTGAACCATTCAAGCGCTTCCTTGCTTTCTACTTCTTGAAGTGCAAGAATGTCAGCATCGAGTTCAACAATAACTTTCGCAAGTTCCTTACACCTTGCATCGGAAGTTGGACCAGGGTTGTCACCAAAATCGTCGTACTTTCCTTGCAAAGTTGGATCATCTGTTTGGTCAAAATAATTCAACATGTTGTACGAACCAACTCGAATGGTGCCTTCTAGGCGAGGCATCGCTTCTGTTAAACCAAAACGATGATGTTCAGAAGGCGCTAGAAACGCTAAGGATAAAGCAATTGTTGTAATAAGCATCCCGCCATGATAGCGGGAACTGCCATTACTTAGTTAGGCTTGCATGCTGAAAATCTGAGTATGTTTCGGTTAATGCGTTTGCTCTAAGCAACAACAGCGCTGTTTCAAGTTGCGGATCAAGACCTTCAGTGAGTAGGTCGTTAATGTTTGGGAGCTGCGAATTGTCGCCGCCAAGAGTAAGCAATTGAGAATCTCGGCGAAGTTCATTTGATGAAGTGATTTGTTCGGTGGACATCCGTACTTCAATGTCAGGAACAACACCCCAGTCTAGAGAGCCTTCGCGCTTGTGAACAAGACGTCCTGGACCTTCTTCAGTTGGAGGAAGACGATAGAACTGCGTTGTAAGTTTTACAAGTGCAAGATCTCCAGAACCAATGTTATGCACAGTTTGCACGCTTCCTTTGCCCCAACTTCTTTGTCCAACAATAATGCCGGCGCCATGTGCCTGCACTGCGCCTGAAACTATTTCGCTTGCGCTTGCTGAGCCTTGGTTAATCAACACGACAAGCGGCCAATCTGAAAGATAGGCACGGTTTGGAAATGCTTTCATATTAAAAAGTTGGTCACCATTGGCATTTTCTCCACTGACGATGCTGCCTTCTTTGATAAACAAGTTTGAAATTTGCCGCGCAGTTGGAAGCAACCCGCCTGGGTTATGTCGCAGATCAAGGATGAGTCCATTTGGCTCAGCAACTTCTTGCATATCTCGAATAGCAGCAAGAATGTCTGCGTAAGAAGATTTAGAAAAGCCAGTGAGTTTGATATACCCGATGTGATTTTGTGGATCGATGTACCAATCCCAAATAGGCTCACCATCTTCTGAAATTTCTTTTTTATTCCAACCACTTACAGAGCGTAAGATAATCCTATCTCTTTTTAGCACCAAATCTAATGGTTCTTCTTCGGTAGCGCGCTTAATAGTAAGTGTAACTGCAGTACCACGAGTACCTGTAATTTTATCAACCGCATCACTCACACTCCAACCGCTCGTTGACGATCCGTTGACGTGAGAAATGATGTCTTCAGGAACTACACCGCCATAATACGCAGGTGATCCATCGATTGGATTCACAACAAGAATTTCACCAGTTGGACTCTCGCGAATGACTATACCAACGCCTACAAAATTACCTTCTGTTGCTTGATCAAACTGGCGTTTTTCATTAGGCCAAACAATAGCACTGTATCTATCGAGTTTACTCATCGCACCGTCGCCGAATTCACGAAGCAGTACACTTTCTGGAAGTTCTAATGTCTCGTCATTTGCAGCGAGTATACGCTTGAGCAATTGGACGAGAGTTTTGTGCCCTGAAACATGCTTCAAATATTGCCCAACAGACTGTGATTCTTCTTCGATCATTGATTGCCAAGTTGTTCGTAACTCGGTATCGCTAAGGTGGGGAAATGTTTCTGCTAATTCTGGTAATCCACCAATTCGGCGTACTGCATCAAGCCCTCCACCTAGAAGTTCTTTCCATGAAACTTGATCCATGTGTTCAGATTCTGCTTTTCGCAGAGATTGAATGACCATGAATTGATTAATGCCATCAACGCGCTCTTTCCAGAGATCTTTTGTTTTCTCTTGCAACGCATCGGGTGGATCATCACCACGGAGTACTGATTGTTCAGTCCGCAAATCGTGATAATGTTCCGGAGCGTAATAGCGCAGGAGCATCGAATCAATTGCAATTTCTTCGTGTCGTTTTTTCCAAAGTTCGTACAGATCTCTTCTGGCAGTGTCTTCATAAAAAGTACGAAGATAATAAGCGAGTGTTTGTGCAACTAGAATATTTTCGTTTCCTTTGTTTCTAGAAACTGCACTCTCAACTTCTTTAAGTACTTGCTGCGTGTCAGCATCGTATAAAACTGAATTGAGATCATCACTCAATGTTTGCGCTTCAATGGCAGATTGCATAGCCTGCATCACTTTGCCGTCTTTTGCAAAATCTCGCATTTCAGTGAGCGATTCTTCACGGGCAGTTTTATTCGCTTTTTGTTCTTCTTCGCGGTGTTGCTTGAATGCATCAAGTTCAGATCTAAACACACTCAGCATTTCACTTGTACCCTCTGGAACTGAATCAAACAAAGATTCAACAACATCCCACTTTCCTTCAGTCGCTGCACTCCAAACGCGCGCGGACCAAACAGCAGTTGAGTCTTCCGCAAATGTCTGGGAGAGAGGGCTTGATAGGCATGAAAGGAGAATGAGTAAAGTGTAAATTTTTCGCATATTTGAATTATCCTTAGTAACAATAATAAGAGAGGTCTGACTTTGGCATCGGCACTCTGAGGTGTAACCTTGAGCAAACCCACTTATTCATATCAATATTAAGGATTGATTGGAAAAATAAAGCCTGCTTAACTCTTACGTACGCGAACTTATTGGGGTTCGAAAGTGAATTATTGCTGCCTGCGCCCTGCTTCTTCCCACGGATCAACAGATTGATCAGTTGGTTGTGGCTTCTTGTTATCGGATTTGCATTGACAGCGATGTGCAACGAAGTAAATTGCACCAATTCCAACAATGCCAAGAACGAGCAGAAGAAATGCGATGACCACAAGGGATAGGAGGTTAATGTTCATTATTTTCTCTCATTTGAATACAGCGTTCCATTTCATCTTTCACTACTGATGTGGAGTTCAATGCAGAAAGTATTTCTATCGCGCGAACTGGGTCGCCGCACATTCTGAGCACTCTCGCTTGTATGAGGCGAAAAGATTCGTTGTTTGGTTGTATGTGTGTTGCCCTATTTGTAAAAGCCATCGCTTTTTCACAATCTCCAAGATTGGCCTCAATGAGTCCAGCCGAAATGAGCGTCGATGGTTCGTTAGGATTTCTCTGTAAACTTTCAGTGATCCAGTGATTTGCAGAGTCCCAATCTTGAGCTAGCAAATCAATTTGCGCAAGCCAGAGAGCACTTCGAAAATCGTTCGGTAATTTCTTATGCGATTGTTTGTATAAAGAAATTGCAACGTCAATTTCTCCAAGCATGTGCGCAAGTTGTGCAGTGGAGAATTGCGTTTCACCGAGGACTTCTGGGTGTGTACATGCAGCGATGTAAGATTCGAGCGCTTCTTCTCTACGAGTATTTGCAGCGTCGCTGTTGCCAAGGCGTTCAAGGCGTTGTGCTTCGCCAAGCAACACAACGGCGTGTTTCTCTAGGGTGTTAATCGAGTTCGGATCTCGCAACAGTAACTTTGATGTGATCGCCAGCGCTTCGACTGTTCTGCCAGCATCGAGGTGTTGCATTGCACTCTCGAGTGCGGTTCGTCTTGCCTCAGCAGAGATCGTGGGTGAGTTTGACTGCGTATCATCTGAGCACGCGCTCAAAAAACAGACCGCAAGCAACGTGGCGGGTATGATACGAGACATGAAAATGGCAGAACAGAACGACACAATCCCTAAATCATACGCTCCTTCTGAAGTTGAGCCTGAAATTTTGTCAAAATGGGCCGATTCTGGGATGTCAGCAGGTGATCCACATGCAAATGGTGACCCTTATTGCATTTTGATTCCACCACCGAATGTGACTGCCCCCCTTCATATTGGACATGCCCTCAACAACACACTTCAAGATGTGTTGATTCGATATCACCGAATGTGTGGATTTTCAACGCTCTGGATGCCGGGGACTGATCACGCTGGAATTGCGACACAATCTGTTGTTGAAAAACGGTTGTTGCAACAAGAAGGAAAAAAGCGAACAGATTTTGAACGGGAAGAATTCGTCTCTCGAGTTCGGGCGTGGAAAGATGAATACCAAGCAACTATTCTCGAGCAACTTCAAGCAATGGGGATGTCTTGCGATTGGAACCGTACGCGTTTTACGATGGATGAGATGTGCGCCGATGCTGTTCGCGAAGCGTTCTTTACTTTGTTTTCTGATGGATTGATTTATCGTGGAAAAAGATTGGTTAATTGGGATCCAGTTACGCGCACTGCGTTGGCAAATGACGAAGTTGAAATGGAAGAAATTTCAGGGCACATGTACTATTTACAGTACCCACTTGAAGATGGCTCGGGTCATATCACCGTTGCGACGACTCGCCCTGAAACAATGCTCGGCGATACGGCAGTTGCAATGCATCCAAATGATCCACGTGCAAAAACACTCAAAGGGAAGATGATTCGCCTTCCGATTGTTGGCAGGGTCATTCCGATTATTGAAGATACGTATGTTGTGATGCAAGGGACTGATGACCCGAAGGCTTTACATTCAAGTGGGTTTTTGAAGGTCACACCTGCGCACGATCCCAATGACTGGGCACTTGGTTTGCGTCACGACTTAGAAGTCATCAACGTGATGGCACCAGATGCTTCAATCAGTGATCAGCATGGCTGGGAAGATGTTTCTAAGGAAGCAGCGCAATTTGTTGGGCTTTCGCGAGAAGACGCAAGAGAAAAAATACTCGCATGGTTCAAAGCGAACGATTTACTTGAAAAGGTGGTCGATTACGATCACAGTGTAGGTCACAGTTATCGAAGTCATGTGCCTATTGAACCCTATTTAAGTGATCAATGGTACGTTCGTGTCACAGATGATCGTCTTGCTAACGAGGCGCTTCGGTCGCTTTCCACCGAACAATATGACGGCACTCCGCCCAAAAGAGAAAGCGGTACTTGCGATGGCGATGGGGACCTTGCGTTTTATCCTGAGCGGTACGCACACACGTTCCAAGCGTGGCATGAGAACTTGCAAGATTGGTGTATTTCAAGACAACTTTGGTGGGGACACCGAATTCCTGTCTGGTCGAAAGTGTTTTCGCAGGATGAAGACGTTCAGTTTCCGTGTAAAGATAACAATGCAGTTTCTTCATTTGTCGATGCACCTGACAGCGATGGAATGACGCGAGTTTCGCTTTGTGTTGCAGGTGGCAATGACGATCTTGAAAGTGAAATAGAAAACGCTGGTTTTGTTCGCGATGAAGATGTACTAGATACTTGGTTTAGTTCTGCCCTCTGGCCATTCTCAACAATGGGCTGGCCAAACCCCGAAAAGTTTCCAGAAACCGATGGGTTACTTGCTGCTTACAACCCTTCAAACGTCTTGTGCACAGGCAGGGATATCATCACGCTTTGGGTGAGTCGAATGGTGATGTTTAATAGATATTTTTGCGGCGGGAGTTTGCCATTTAATGCAGTATTTATCAATCCAATGATTCAAGATGGTTTTGGGCAACGCATGAGTAAGTCACTTGGCAATGGCGTGGATCCTCGCGACATTATTGCAACGCACGGTGCCGATGCGCTGCGTCTGACAATGGTGCAACTCGCAACAGGAACGCAAGATGTCCGTCTCAGCGTAGATTTGATTTGCCCGCACAGTGGCAAAAGTTTTGAGCCGAAGTACATCAAGTCACATACTGGGCACAAAGTGATGTCACCCAAGCAATGTTGCCCTGATGACGATTCAAAATGTATGTCTACGGTATATGGAAATTTAATTGGCGAAACGTCTGATTGCGAGGACACCCCACTTGCAATGAATACATCAACTCGATTTGATGTGGGTAGAAATTTCGCAAATAAATTTTGGAACGCTTCTCGTTTTGCGTTGATGAATGTGACGAATCCTGCGGATTCAGTTGACCCAAGCACAAGACCAGCCGTTGATCAATGGATACTTTCACGCTTGCAGGTTGCAACGGATCGAATCAACAAGGCAATGAAAACGTATCGTTTTAGTGAGATTTCTGATGCACTCTACGATTTACTTTGGCGAGATTTGTGTGACTGGTATCTTGAAGCGATCAAGCCAACTGTCAAAGATGATCCAGAGCAGCAGCGTGTGCTACATACGGTCTTGGATACGATGTGTCGTCTCCTACACCCTGTCTGTCCATTCGTAACCGAAGCGATGTGGCCACATATTCATGCCTCTTCTTCTGGTCAGGTGTCGGGTCTTGATGTCACTCCATCGGACCTTGCTGCAACGGCATCTTGGCCAATCTTGTCGATGCGACTCGATCAAGGAGCAATAGACTCCTTTGATGTATTGCGAGAATTGGTTGGGTCTATTCGTGGTTGCAGAGCAGAGACCAAAGTGAAACCAAATAGAAAAATACACCTTTATGCATCTGGTGCCACCCTTGACCTTGCAAATAAACACAACGCGGTCTTGTCAGCGATTGCTGGACTTGAAAAAATTGAACCATTTGATGATTCAATATCTGGAACAGTGATTCCATTTGGAAGTGACAGAATCATGCTCGATAATTTATTAGACGAAGAAGATTCGCATGCCGCCTGCGCTCGCCTTGAAAAAGAGATCGAGTCGCTCGAGAACAAAGTCTCATCTTTGCAAGGCAAACTAAGCAACAAGGGGTACGTTGACAACGCGCCTCCTGCGATTGTTGAAGAAACGCGTGCAATTCTTGCGCAGGCAGAAGCAGATTTGCTTGCAGCGAAGGAAGCATTGAAAGCATGAGTATGCGGATGCCCATTGCTGTTTGTTTGTTGCTGGTTGTTTCTTGCGGGATACCTAAATCACAACAGGCTGAACCAAAACCTGCAGCTACGCAGACATTGAATGTTGTCAAAGAATCGTGGACATGGAATGATCATGTTGGCACAAGGGTTATTACAGATGGCTGGAATATTCGTACTACTATCGGATATGAACACATCGTGGATTCGCTGCCGAATTTTTATGAAACACTTTTGAAGCATTATTCGACGGTGTTTGGTGAACTCCCCTACCCTCGTGAACGACTTGAAGTTTTTCTCTTTGCCGATGAACCGCAGTGGCAACAAAAAGTGAAAGAACTTTTAGGTGAAGAAGCATGTCAATGGGAGGGATTGGGCCGAGGCGGTTTGACCATCGACGGAACAGCTGTTTTGTTTCACCTTGATCGGCGTGGACGAAGTCGTGCGACATTTCGAATTGCAGCGCATGAAGGGTGGCATCAATATGCCGAAGCAGTGTTACAGGATTGTCTGCCTACTTGGCTTGATGAGGGAATTGGGACTTGGATGGAAGGGTTTCGAATTCGACGCGGAGAATTAGAGTTCCAACCTGCGAGTAACAGGGATCGCCTCTCGACCCTTCGAACGATTGTCGCTTCGGATCGACTTTCATCACTCTCATCTCTTCTTGCTGCAGAACCGAGCGAATTACTTGCGCAAAGCAGAGGTGCTTTGCTTGGATACTACGCCCAACTTTGGGCGTTCACAAGTTTTATCATGGAGTATAACGATGGGCAATACCGCCCTGCTCTGCGTAACATTTTGTTAGAAGCAATGCACGGTCAGTTACGTGAACCAGTAAGACACGCGGGATGGCTCCTCGCATTTACTGATACACCCGATGTAATGGAAGAGGAGTATCGCACTTGGATCACAGGATACGTTCGGCCGGGAAATACATGGCGTTGATATGTTGATTGGAATCATTTCTGATTCGCACGGTGAAGTTTCTCGTACTCGTAGTGCGATGCAGCAACTTGCCGATTATGGTTGCACGAAGTTTATTCATTTGGGAGATGTTGAAATTGTTGAGGTTCTTGATGAACTCATTGGTTTTGATGTTGTACTTGTATTTGGGAATTGTGACTGGGGTGCGAGGCTTTACGATTACGCAGTCACTGTTGGCATTGATGTTCGCGACGGTGCAGATGTTTTAACTGTTGATGGGAAGCGGATTGCCTTTCTACATGGGCATGACGAAGAAAAATACCACTTTTTTTTAAATGATGGTGTGGACTATCTTTTACATGGTCATACGCATGAAAAACGCGATGAAATGGTGAATAAGACGCGTTGTATCAATCCAGGTGCACTACACCGTGCTGCGGTGTACACTGTTGCTGTGCTAGATCCAAGTGCGGATACACTTGTGTTTCTAGAGGTGGAATAAATTTGATGTTTAGTGACGCGCACAATCATGACGACACACCTCGAGGGGCTGCTATACGTACTGCCTCAGAAAATGATGTGCCTGTGCTTCTAGAACTTTTCGAAAGAAGTCGAATTGAAGGGCAGTTAAGAGAAAACGATACTGGGGCAGACATCGATCATTTAGTGGCGGGATATCTCGAATGTAAGGACAGTGGATTTTGGGTTGCTGAAATCGAATCGGCAATTGTTGGCATGATCGGCGTGCAACGAGTGAGCGATGATTCAGCTGAGATCCGCCGACTTCGAGTGCGCGATGGTTTTCGACGAAAAGGTATTGGTTCATCATTGATGGAGCAAGCAATTTCGTTTTGCAGAGAAAGGCAATTTCTAAAAGTTGTTTTAGATGTGCGAATCGAAAGAGGTGCAGCACTCGCCATGTTTGACACGTTTGGTTTTCTGCAAGGTCGAGAGCGAGAGGTCGAAGGTCGTAAACTTCGTGATTTCTACCTCGATTTGTATAGCGATACTACTACTGATACCCAAATTTGACTCACTTATTCATAAACTCACCGAGGGTGAGTTTAATTGCGCAGCTAATTTGTTCGCCGAGAAGCAACTCGACCCAAGAAAGGCTTCTTTCTTGGGTCGATAGCGAAGCGGGTGAAGGGGTTCGACGCCGTAATGATTTGCGCAGCAAATTAGTGCGCCGCGAACCCCCTGTGTGGCTTTGCCAGACGATGGCTGCTTTGCAGCCATGCATCCGCGAAGCAACTCGACCCAAGAAAGGCTTCTTTCTTGGGTCGATAGCGAAGCGGGTGAAGGGGTTCGACGCCGTAATGATTTGCGCAGCAAATTAGTGCGCCGCGAACCCCCTGTGTGGCTTTGCCAGACGATGGCTGCTTTGCAGCCATGCATCCGCGAAGCAACTCGACCCAAGAAAGGCTTCTTTCTTGGGTCGATAGCGAAGCGGGTGAAGGGGTTCGACGCCGTAATGATTTGCGCAGCAAATTAGTGCGCCGCGAACCCCCTGTGTGGCTTTGCCAGACGATGGCTGCTTTGCAGCCATGCATCCGCGAAGCAACTCGACCCAAGAAAGGCTTCTTTCTTGGGTCGATAGCGAAGCGGGTGAAGGGGTTCGAACCCTCGACATTCAGCTTGGAAGGCTGACGCTCTACCAATTGAGCTACACCCGCCTAGGATTTCGTAATTCTAGCATTTATTGGTAATCACGTTGAAATAATTAACCATAATCTGTATTTTTTCATTGTCCGAGCCCACTTTTGGTGCTACCTTAAACTTATTCGTTGGCGAAGTGTCAACGAGGAGAAGGATAAAAAAATGTCAAAACGCATCTCGTTCGTTGCAGCAATTGCTGCTTTCATTGTTAGTACTACTACTTTCGCTTACCAAGCACCAACAACCCAGTGGCCTCTTGATGCCATTGAGACTGTTGAGATTGCCGAACTTGACTGGGCTGAAATTTTTGCAGAAGACGCAAGCCGAAGTCGACTCGATGAAGCACCTCGCTATGCAATCCCGCACAAAGTGAGCATCACCCCAGCAACGCATGGTATCTGGCAGCGGCTTGACTCGAGAACAATGCGATGGAGTTTGCGCGTTCGTTCAGAAAATGCAATTTCCTTAAACCTTGGTTTTGCAAGGTGGCAGTTACCTGTTTCGGCGTCAATGACTGTTGGTGCAACTGATATGTCTATGGCAATTCGCCCCTTCACTTCAAGTGATAATAATGATCACGGGCAACTTTGGACCCCTGCTGTCCAAGGCGACGACATCTTGATTGAAATTTTAGTAAATCCTTATGATCAACAAGACGTGAACAAGAATATTGAATTGTCTTCGATCAATGTTGGCTACCGCGGTTTTTATGAACAAGGAGTCGATCGAAGTGGTTCATGTAACTACGATGTTGTGTGCGCTGAAGGCGATGATTGGTGGAATGAAATTCCATGTGTTGCAGTTATCTCAACTGGGGGATCAACATTCTGTACAGGTTTTATGGTGAACAATACATCGCAAGACCGAACGCCCTACTTTATGACAGCAAATCATTGCGGCGTTGACGCTGGCTCGGCTCCCTCTTTAGTGACTTATTGGAATTATCAAAATAGTTATTGCCGCGTTCCTGGTTCTGGTGACAGTGGCGGTTCAGGCGACGGCCAATTGAATCAATTTAACACAGGCGCAACGCATCTCACTTCCGGAAGTTTTAGTGACTACACCTTGGTTGTGATGAATAATTCCCCTGATGATGCATGGGAAGTTTCGTATTGTGGCTGGGATGCAACTGGCGATGATTCTCCCCAAGGCATAGCAATTCATCAACCAAGTACAGACGAAAAACGAATTAGTTTTGAGTTTGAACCAACAACTACAACATCGTATCTCGGTGAAGCAATCCCCGGTGACGGCTCACATGTCCGTATTGAAGATTGGGACCTTGGTACAACCGAACCTGGTTCAAGTGGTTCGCCTGTCTTTAATGTAGACCATCAGGTAATTGGTCAATTGCACGGTGGGTATGCAAGTTGTACAAGTCAAACAAGTGACTGGTACGGAAAATTCTCCGTTTCGTGGGCAGCTGGTCTTGACGCTTATCTTGATGCTGCAGGAACAGGTAATCTTACTGTGAACACTTTGCCCGGAACGGGCATGAGTGTAAATCCCGGCGAGTCAGTTGTGCACGTTTGTACAAGTCCGTGTATTGATCCAGACCCATCAGAAGTTCTCTACACGATGGCAAACAATTCCCCTGACACCATTTCATATCGAGTTGAGACAGTGAACAACGCTGGATTCATTTTGATTGACGGAGGTAGTTCAGTAAACGGTTTCCTTGCAAGTGGAAACACAGTTGATATTCTTGTGAGTGTAGATGCTTCTGCAATGCCTGATGGAGTTCACGAAGAAATCGTTCGGTTCATGGATCAAACAAATGCACGGAACGTTGATCGTGTGCATACTGTTGATATTGGTTCAACCCATTTTGAAACTGACCCCGCAACAGATTTTTATGCTGGCGGTCCAGTCGGAGGTCCATTCACAACGACGCAAGTCTATACTTTGACGAGCACGCGCCCAACACCTTTTGATGTACAAGTAAGTGCAAATGTAGATTGGTTAACACTCAATGGTTCAGTGAACCCAGTTACTGTTTCGCTGAATGGTGTAGGAGACTCGGCAACAATTTCAGTTGGTTTTGGTGGTTCTGTGAACGACTTGCCTGCTGGAATAGTGACAGGTGCTGTTACGTTTGACAACGTCGCAGGAGCCGATGGAGATACTTCGCGCAATGTTACGCTCGACGTTGGTCGGTATACGTATGTTGCATTAGACCTTCCTCTTCCAATCAATGACAATGCAACAACGACAAGTACAATTGTTATTACTGATGCGTATTGCATCGGTGATGTCGATATTGAACTTGATTTAACGCATACTTACATCGGTGATCTTGAAGTAGATGTCACTTCACCTGAAGGCACAACTGTTCGATTGCACGATCGTTCGGGCGGTGGTGCTGACGATTTGCATATGTACTACGACGAACAAGGCGGAGATTTGCCGGAAGGTCCGGGCTCACTCGCTGATTGGGAAGGCGAAATTGTGACTGGTACTTGGACGATGACTGTTACAGATAACGCAGGCGCTGACACAGGAACGCTTGATCACTGGGCACTTAAAATTGCCTCTAGTGGGGAATCTTGCCCTCCAGTTGCGCAAGATGTTGAAGTATTTACCGATGCAGATGTTTCTCTTGATATTACGTTGGTTGGCGCTTCACCAAACGGTGGCGTTCTCGAATACGTTATTACTTCAAACGCTGGCAACGGTGTGTTAGAAAATCTTGATGGTTCACCAATTGGTTCACTTCCTTATACACTCGCAAGTGACAAAGTTCGATATGTTCCAGATAGTGGGTTTATTGGTTTGGATCTATTTACCTACCGAGTAGACGATGGCGCTCCATCTGGTGAAGCAACAGTAACGATTCATGTTGGGGAAATACCATTCCCAGATGAGTGTGCAACAGCGGCGACAGTAACGAATGGCACGTGGGCATTCTCAACACTAGAGGGTACAACTTCCAGTGATCCATACGATGAAGGCCAATGTTCAGGCACGTATCTTGGCGTTATGACCAACGATGTTTGGTTCAGTTATGAAGCATGTGCAAGTGGTTCTATGACTGTATCAACTTGTGATTTAGTTGACTTTGACACTGACCTCGTTGTCTACGAAGGAGATTGCGGTTCATTGAATCAAATTGCTTGTAACGGCGATGGCGATGGTTGTGGTGGGTACTCATCTATCTTGACTACTACAGTCACTGAAGGGAATAATTACATCATCCGTGTCGGCGGTTGGGGTGACGCATCAATGGGAAGTGGCGAATTACTTGTTGATGGTCCCGTAGGAACCTGTTCAACTCCTTGCGAAGGAGATGTAGACGGTGACGGCAATGTTGCAGTCTCTGATATTCTTCTTGCGATAGACCAATGGGGCGGCAGTGGTTCTGCAGACATTAACGGTGATGGCATCGTTGATGTGGAAGACCTTCTCGCGATCGTTGGCGCGTGGGGACCGTGCCCGTAAATAACACGCTTCGCGGTTACAATGCGTGACTGATGCACTCGTCGCGCGACATTTCACTTACACCTAGACCTACAGGCATCACCTTGCAATCGGACATTCCGATTTGCCAAGGTGATTTGCCCTTGGACTGGTACCAAGATGAATTTGCACCCTATGCTGAAGAATATCTAGCCCTCCCAGATCGCACACCTGAAAGTGTTATCCCTTGGCTTGATAGTTATGTAAAGCCAGCACTTGATTACTTTGGAGATAGTTTGCTCTTGCTTGCCCATTACTACATGGGCGGAGAAATCGTAAAACTTGTCGAAAAATATGGAGGAAAAGTCGCTGACAGTTACGCCCTTGCATTGCAAGCATCGCAAAACCCAGAAAAGAAAGTAATTGTTGAATCAGCTGTGCATTTTATGGCGGAGACAATTGCGACACTCGCAAATGACGATCAACAAGTGTGGATAACAAATCCAAAGGCTGGTTGCACGATGGAAATGATGGCGAAAGATTGGATGGTCTTGCCAGTAGCAGAAGAACTCATCGCAAAATACGGCGACGATTTGTTAGTCATCGCGTACATGAATACGTCTGGACGTATCAAAGCAATCGCGGGTCAAACAGGTGGCGCGGTTTGTACAAGTTCAAATGCCCCGCTGATCGTGGAGTGGGCAAGGAAACAAGGGAAGAAGATATTGTTCGTTCCAGATGAACATCTTGGACGTAACACTGCAGTGAAATGCAGCATGGACATTTCAAGGGTGTGCACGCTAGGTGATCCACACACGTACGGTGTGACATGGACAGCAGATGACTTTGACACAGATGCAGCGGAAATGATTTGCTGGGGCGGGTACTGCGGTGTGCATACGATATTTACTCCAGAGCAAGTGCGCTGGTGGAAAGAAAAAGACTGGCAAGTCATTATTCACCCAGAATCAAAATTAGAAGCAGTACAAGAAGCGAATGGTTCTGGCAGTACAGCATATTTATGGAACACTGTGATGGAAGCGCCAAAGGGCAGTAAATTTGCAGTTGGTACCGAAGGTCACTTTGTTCGCAATTTGCAAGAACAAGCAGCAGTGAATGGTATAGAGGTAATGCATCTTGCAGAAGCGAAAGTTGATCAGGATAGTGCAACTTCGGGAAGTGTTACTTCCGGAGGTTGTGGTTGTGCAACGATGAGCCGAAATGACCCTCCGCATTTAGCGGGCATGTTAGATTTATTGCGCAAGGGAAACGCGCCGGATATCAATCGTGTATTGGCAGGCGATGTAGTAAACGAACAAACGGCGAAGCGACAGCGACTTTCCGGAGATGAAAGAACGATCATGGTTGCAAATGCAAAACTTGCATTAGAACGAATGATTGAGATTACCGAGGCATCCGCATGAGCATGCATTGCGATCGACATTTGCTTGGCGTAGATTTACGTTCTATTCCAGCGTACCGTTTTGATGTTGTCGTTGTAGGCGGTGGTGTTGCAGGCGGTAACGCTGCTTTGCACGCAGCAAATGCGGGCAAAACTGTTGCGATTATTTCAAAAGCTGACGCTGTTACGACAAATACAAACATGGCACAAGGTGGTATGGCTGCAGTGATGACCGAAGGCGATTCGTTTGCCTCACATATTGAAGACACGATTAAAGTTGGCTCTGGACTTTGTGATTTAGATACAGTTGAGCGAGTAATCTCTGGTGGTCCAAGTGCAGTAGAAAGTTTACTTGCAATGGGTGCTTCATTTGACTGTTTGTCTAATGGCACGCTTGATTGCTCACGTGAAGGTGGGCATAAACACGCTCGTGTTGTCCACGCACACGGTGATGCAACAGGGAGAGAAATCCAACGTGTTATCAACGCTTCCTTAAAGGCGAGTGATAGCATTACTATTTTTACAAATACTTTTGCATTAGATATTGTGACTGCACAAGGCGAAGCGTACGGTCTTCTCGCAAGATCATCATCTGGAAGTATCGTGCTCTTTACTGCAGGTCAAATTATTCTTGCAACTGGTGGCGGTGGTCAGTTATACAGAGAAACAACTAACCCAACCATTGCAACGGCCGATGGAGTTGCAATGGGTTTTCGTGCTGGCTGCACTGTTCGCGATATGGAATTTTTTCAATTTCATCCAACGTGCTTGTATATTGCTGGTGCTGCTCGCGTATTGATTAGTGAAATTGTTCGCGGGCATGGCGGTGTACTCAGAGATCGACACGGCCAACGCTTTATGCCAAAAGCACACCCAGATGCTGAACTTGCCCCAAGAGATATTGTGAGCCGAGCAGCTTTTAGGCAGATGATCCAAACGAGTGACACGAACGTGTATTTGGATCTCTCTGAAGTTGACAGTGACCCGCACGTGTTGTTTCCAGGCATCAGTAAGATGTGTAATTTCTTTGGAATTGACATCGCTACCGATCCAGTACCTGTACGTCCTGGCGCGCATTATATGATTGGTGGTTTGCTTGTTGATGCTCAGGGCAGAACCACAACGCCGGGCGTTTGGGCTGTAGGTGAGTGTGCAAGTAGTGGATTACATGGTGCAAATCGAATGGGTTCAAACTCTTTGCTTGAAGGAATGGTATTAGGGGAAATTGCAGGTCGTGGTGCCGCAAAATCTGTAATCAAAAGAAAACGGAGACCTGATCGTTTATTGCGCCGTACGATGGATCACCCACCGCAAGGGATTGAACTTGGAATTTCTGATTTGGTCTATTCACTCAAATCCTTGATGTGGAGGCAGGTGGGTCTAGAACGAAACAAAAGCGCTCTTCTCGAAGCGCGTGAGCATATCTCTTTTTGGTTTGATGCTGCTCGTAGGCTAGCGCCATCCGAGCCTCGTGCGTGGGAATTGATCAATATGTTGACTGTTGCATCCATTGCTACGGAAGGGGCAATGAAACGTGAAGAGTCCCGCGGTGTGCATTTCAGGACGGATTATTTGGATGTTGATGAGCCTAAACATAGCCTCATGCGACCAATAGCGGTCGATGATTGTACGATTGAATGTGACATTGAGGTAGTTCCCTGCGATTCAAGAAAAGAGTGCTTGCAAGCCCTTGCCGAGCATAAGACCAATAAATAGCCCGCTCGTTGCGATCAGAACCTTCATAAAGACGTCTTCTTTACGCAAAAGCCAACTGTAGCGTGTTTTGTACCGTTCTTTGATTTTTTTCCAATTCATACTTCTTCTCAAATCGTCTTATTTATAGCCTTACTTAATGAAGAGTACGCATAAACGAGAAAAAAGTTTGAGAAAACTCACCGGGGGTGAGTTTTTATCGCAAACAACTTACTGGGTTAACAAAACTAGGGATATGGTGGAAATTTGAAGGAGTTGACCCGCGGTCTAGGAAACTCACCGGGGGTGAGTTTTTATCTTATTCATGGTACCCTTTAGACATGTATCTAGAAAGAATATACGATGAAGATCTCTCCCAAGCAGCGTGGTTGATTGGTTGCCAAGCAACTGGCGAAGCCCTCCTTATTGATCCCCAGCGAGATGTGTGTCGCTACCTCGATGCTGCAGAAAATGCGGGCTTGAAAATCTCAGCAATCACTGAAACGCATATTCACGCAGATTTTCTAAGTGGAACGGCTGAACTCGCAACCGCAACCAACGCCGTATGCTATTTGTCTGGGCATGGCGGAGCCGATTGGTCGTACAAATGGCCGAGCAATTCAAATGTTAATGTAGATGTTACGTACGTTTGTGAAGGTGATACCTTTCACATTGGCAACCTTAAAGTGACTGTTGTGCACACACCGGGGCACACGCCCGAACACATTTGTTTTTTAGTACATGATAAAAATACAGAAGAACCCATTGGCTATGCAACTGGAGATTTTGTCTTTGTTGGTGACTTAGGACGCCCAGACTTATTGGAAACCGCTGCGGGAGTTGAAGGTGTCATGGTTGCATCTGCACAGCAATTGCATACAACATGCGAGCGTTTTTTAGATATGGAAGATTTCGTACAGATTTGGCCTGCACACGGTGCCGGCAGCGCGTGCGGAAAAGCACTTGGTGCAGTACCTCAGTCAACAGCTGGATATGAAAAACGAACAAGTCCCCCGCTACAACTTGTTGGGGATGAACCCAAGTTTGTTGATTTTATGCTTACAGGGCAACCTGAACCACCACTGTATTTTGCGAGAATGAAACGTATGAACCGTGATGGGATGCCAATTCTCGGCGGCTTGCCTCAGCCTTCTCAAATTACTTCGCCTGAAATATTGAAACAAAAATCAGAATCATGCACAGTCATCGACACGCGCGATTGGGAACATGTTCGCGATGGGCATTTGCCTGGATCAATTTGGTCAAAAGCGACCAACGATTTTCATCGTTTTGCGGGTTCATTTGTTGACGATTTTGAAGAAATTGTTTTCATCACAACGAAAGAAAATCTTGATCGTGCTATTCGAAATGCAATTCGTATCGGATTAGATCGGATCATTGGTTGGGCAGAACCTTCAATGCTTGAAGGCATGGATGGACTTGTACAACTTCCAGAAATAGCAGCTGACGAACTTCTTGCAAGAACAGATCAAGCAATGCTTGATGTCCGGCGTTTGCAGGAATATCAAGATGGTGCAATTCCCGGTGCGTTGAATATTGCGCACACTCGGTTGTTTGATCGATTAGATACAATCGATCGAAGCACTGCTTGGGTCATTCATTGTCAAGGTGGTAGTAGAAGTGCCGCTGCTTGCATGGCGCTCAAGCGCAAGGGGTACAATGTTACCAATCTTGCTGGTGGTTATAAGGGGTGGTGCGAGGCTACAAAAACCTGTGTTTCGACGACATGATTCAGATTACGCCCACGCTTTCGATTCCCATGCGTGAACTGAAGTTTGTAGCAACTACGGGATCAGGTCCCGGTGGTCAACATGTCAATCGCGTTGCGACAAAAATAGTTCTCCTCTGGGATGTGAAAACTTCAACATCGGTTTCTAAATGTCAACAAAAACGGATATTGCATTTACTTGCAACAAGAATCAACAAAGCAGGCGTGCTTCGGGTTTCGTCTTCAAAACACCGCTCCCAAAAGGCGAACAAGACTGCAACTATAGAACGCTTTATCACACTCCTGCAAGATGCATTGAAACGCAAGGTGGTTCGAAAAAAGACAGGAGTAACTCGAACACAGAGAGCGAAACGTTTGGAGCAAAAGAAACGTCGAAGTACGACTAAATCACTTAGAAAGCCACCGAAACACGATTAATCGGAACCTTTCGAGTGTTCTAGCGAATCAGTAGTTGCATTCGCATAATCTGTGCGTATGCTTCAGACTTCAAAGGAACACCATGTTTGTAGCACTTAGTATTCTTTCAGTATCACTTCTGACTACTCCTTACCCAGAAGGAGCGGAAATTCCGCGGAATCTAACAAACAAAGAAGCGGCGATCGTTGAACGCAATCCGATCACGCCTCCACGGGGTGTGACTGCCCCGCCCATTGGACCCATTCATTGCGTTGCTGAATATGAACCAATGGATGCCATTTTACTTGCGTGGGAGGGAAGTTCTTCATGGAAAGCAATTGTTGCACAAATGGCTGCAAATATCACTACGATTGGTGACGCTGATGCGTTGGTTGTTGTTGATACAACAAGCGAAGAGTCAAGTGCAATTTCTCAAATCAGTTCTTATGGTGGCAACACTTCTCGTGTGAAGTTTGTTGTCCGTGCCACGGATACGATATGGATTCGTGATTACGGTCCGCGATATATGTACGAGGGGGAATGTCGAGCAATAGTTGATCATACTTACAACCGCCCAAGACCAAATGACAATGCTTTAAGTGGTTACTTGGGAGCAGTGCTAGGTCACAAAGTTTATGAAATTCCACTTGTGCATGGCGGTGGTAATTTTCATCTCAACGCAGGGAACGTTGGCTGGGCTACTGAATTGATCTCGAACGAGAACAGTGGTCTGAGTGACGCAGCAATACGTGCATATTGGCAAGATTATCAAAATCTTGATGTGACAATCACAGACGCATTTCCAACTTCGGTTGATTCCACGCAACACATTGATATGTGGATGTGCTGGGCTTCTGATACTACATGTATTGTAAGTGATTGGCCATTTGATTCTGGAAGCGTGCAAGACGTTATTTGCGATGCGACAAGTACAACGTTGGAATTTCTTGGGTACACAGTTGTACGTACACCAGCACGAAGTGTGAGTTGGACCCATTACACTTATGCAAATTCAGTCATTTGTAATGATCTTGTGCTCGTCCCAAGTTATACAAATTCTTCGGTATCACAGCACAACACAGAGGCGCTCGCTGCTTGGCAAGAAGCGTGCCCTGATAAAACTATTGTTTCTATCCCCTGTCAATCAATCGTTACTTCAGCAGGCGTCATGCATTGTATTTGTATGCACATCCCAAAACATCTTGGCGGGCAATCCCCTACAGCACATTTGCAAACTCCAACGGGCGGTCAATTGTTCGAACCTGAGCAACAAGTTCCAGTTTTATGGATCACCGATGATGATGTCATAGTCGAATCTGTTTCAATTGATTTGTCTATTGATGGTGGGCTTTCATGGATACCAGTCGCAACTGGACTTAATGGTTCTGGTGTATTTGTTTGGGATGTTCCGGATCTCTCAACACAAGTAGGAAAACTTCGAGTGACCGCATACGACGGCGCAGGTAATTCAGGCTCGAATTCTGGCAGTGGGATGTTCATTACCAATGGGTCGCAAATTGCCGGCGATGTAAACGGTGATGGACTTGTAAACGTCGAAGATATTCTTCAAGTAATGGCACAATGGGGAACGTGTGGCATTAGTTGTCCTGAAGATCTTGATGGCGATGGAGTAGTCGGCGTGGCTGATTTGTTGATCATCGTGGCAAATTGGTAAGACAGGCAATTTGGCGTGGCGAAATAGGTCTCCAAAGTGCCATATTTTACGCAACCAATGATAAAAAATACCCGAATATGCTTCCATAGGCCAGAAAATGGTGCTATTGTTGATCAACTTATGTACTCTTGATGCAGGATGCAATTGAGTGCAAACTAACACCCCCCTTAAAGGAGAGACCTGATGCGAGGACGCACACTTATTTTACCAGCACTGATTGGTGCTACTACTACTGTTGGCTTTTTTGCCGTGAACAGTCATGCTTTGCGTGGCAATAACGACAGAGGTGCCATTGGTCCTGATGTTGTTGCTTGGACGATTGGCGGACAAAATAGTGAAGACATCGATTACTACGGAACATCCGATGGTATGGGTGGCTACGCAATTGCGACGCAATCGTGTAACTGGGGCGACGAAGTCCTCGACTGGTACGGTGGTACAAATCAATCACCAATTATTATGCAAAACATGTTCCGTCTGAAAAATGGACGGTTCGAACAAATTGGTTTGCAAGCCTTTATGAAACACTCTTTCTGTGCATTGAGCGAACCAGGATGTGGGAGTTGTCAATCAACAAATTGTGATACTCTTGGCATTGGTTGCGCTGATACGTACTGGGCTGGGTTGAACTCCAACGGTGAATGTCCTCGCTCTGATGTAAACGGATTTACTGGTACATACCCGTATCCGTTTTCTTTTGGCTCGTCTGGTCCAAGTTCAATTCGTGGTAACCTTCAAGTGCTAAATGTAGATGTTGACCCAGCGCAAAATGCTGGTGCTCGATATTTTATTGAAGCGCAATATGTTGCTCAAGATGATCAACAAATTGGTAACGGTGACAATAACGCTTCATGGCGAGAGATTGGATTCAATTCAATCTCTGACCCTTATGTGCTTAGCACAGATGGCGCAACAGAGACACACGCAGGCGATCCTGCAATCCGTGCTTGGGCAAGTATTGACCCAACAGTACATCTCACTGAAATGCATGCCCCAGATGATGGATTAATTCTCGTTGGTGTAAAAGTGTTCGATAACGGAGACGGAACTTGGGATTACGATTATGCAATTCATAACCTGAACTGTCACCGAAGTATTGGTGATGTAGAAATTCCAGTTGGAAGTGCAGTCATCACCAATGTTGATTTTAAAGACATTGACTACAACAGTGGTGAACTCTACGACAACACCGATTGGACAAGTCAAGTGAATACCGGTTCTGTCACATGGCAAGGTGGTGTGTTTGACCAAAACGAAAATTCAAATGCACTCCGCTGGGGAACGATGTATAACTTCCGCTTCACAGCTTCAGCAGCACCCGAAGCAGGCACTATTGATCTTGGACTCTTTAGACCAGGTGGTGTGAGTTCCTTTGCGATGGCAACGACCGTTCCAGGAGGTGCAGTTGTTGATCCGTGCGATTTGCCCCTAGGCAATTGCCCAGAAGATATTGACAGTAATGGAATCGTAGGTGTTGGTGACGTTCTCGCAATCATCGATACATACGGTGACACAGGCGATGGAACATATCGACCTGCTGGTGATGTGAACGGCGATTGCACAGTGAACGTAGAAGATATTCTACAAGTCGTTGCCGCTTGGGGCTTGGATTGTTCACCAGTTGGAGCTTGTTGTCTAGCACAAGGTTGCGAATCCCAGATAACAGAAGCAAACTGTGTTGCTGCTGGTGGTGAATACGTTGGTGATGATACGAACTGTCAAACAGCAAATTGTCCTGAACTCGGAGCGTGTTGTTTCACTGATGGTGAATGCGCTGAACTTTTCTCAGGTGACTGTGCTAATCTAGGTGGCGCATACCAAGGAGCAAACAGTCTTTGCGCTTCCACCGACTGCCCTGTTGCAGGTGCTGGCGATGAATGCGAAACAGCGATGATTGCTAGTTTCGGTGGGAATGCGTTCGATACGAGCACTGCAACTCCGAGCGCAAATGTACCAGACGATACGCAGTGCTCTGGCACGTATCTTGATTGGCAAAACAGTCAAGACATCTGGTTCCTCTATATTCCTGATGCGTCAGGCAACGTACACTTTACAACTTGTGATGGCAATAGTTACGATACATCCATGGCACTGTATCAAGGCACTTGCGATAATCAAGTGACATGTAACGGTGATAGTTCTGGTGAATCAGGTTGCCAATCCTACTACTCAGCATTCGATTACAACGTAAATGCAGGTGAAGCCTACTACATTCGCATCGGTGGATGGCAAGGTGCAACCGGAACAGGAACCCTTACGATTGAATAAACCGATGTTATTCTAACTTTTATACATCCCGCAGTACTTTTTATGTGCTGCGGGATGTTTTTTCTTGACTCTTTTCATAAAACTGGCACAATATATATGCATATGTTGAACAAAATTACGATCGTATCACTCGCGTTTATTGGCTTGCTCACGTTGCCAACTACAGTTGTAGCAGCAGGTGACCCTTGCGATCAGCCTTTGCCATTTTGCCCAGAAGACATTGACCTCAATGGAGAAATAGGCATAGATGACGTTTTGCAAATCCTTTTGCACTGGGATGAGTGTGGCGACGGAACATATCGCCCCGTTGGAGATATTGACGGTGATTGTTGTGTAGGAATTCTTGACGTATTGCAGATCATAGACCGATGGGATTCTGATTGTATACCCAAAGGTGCGTGCTGCATGCAGGATGGCTCTGGCTGCTTTGAAGAAATCAACGAGCCAGATTGCTTGGCAAGTGATGGAACGTGGCATGGTGAAGATTCAATTTGTGCTGAAGTTTCATGCCCAGTAGTTGGCTCGTGCTGTCTTGACGATGGCTCTTGCAGTGTTCTTTTTGATGAAGAATGTATTCAAACTTTTGGAGCGTTTCAAGGTCAAGGATCAGATTGTACGACGACGGTATGTCCACAACCAGGAGGTACGGGAGATGATTGCGCAGATGCTTTTTTTGCGTATTTTGGTGAAAATTATTTTGACACATCGCTTGCAACAACGAGTTTCCCCCTCCCCGATGATTCACAATGTCCTGGAACGTACCTCAATTGGGGTGAAAGTCAAGACGTCTGGTTTTTGTTTGTAGCACATGCTTCGGGGTGGGTTCATATTACAACTTGCGATGCTGCTAGTTACGACACATCGATCGTGCTGTACGAAAATTCTTGTGAAAACCAAGTAGCTTGCAATGGAGACGGTACAGGCGACGCTGGCTGCCAATCTTATTATTCAAATATCGATTATGAAGTTACTGCCGGTTCGTCGTATTGGATACGAATTGGGGGTTTAGGAGGCCAAACAGGCGAAGGAACCTTGACTATTGAGTAAAATTGCTTGTTTCTTTGATTCAACGAAAATTTAGGTTGACATGTTGTTGGATAACAGTCACAATTAGTACGTAAAAATGTGTAAAAATTCTTAGCTTACAAACTTGAGAGGAGTTGACGTTATGAAGAATTGTATTTTTGGTGTTAGCGCTGTTCTAGGGACGGCATCATTTACTTTCGGGCAAACAGTCCTTATGGACCAAATTGGTGCTGATGATGGCACAGGTATTGGAACCAACATTACTGGTTGCCAAGATTTTGAAGCTGCCTACGATGTCTACGACATCGTAACGGCTGATAATTTCTCAGGCGCTGGTGAAAATGTTTCCATGGTAGAGATGGTACTCAATGGATGGAATGGTTTTACTGATCCTTCTTCTGTTGCTGGTTATACCGCAAATCTTTATGTAGATGAAGTTTCAATTTCAGTAAACTTAACTGGCGATATCGCAAGTGAGTACATCGATGCTGCTGATGCAACGATGAGCGGAACTTGGGGTGGCGGTGGTTTTCTTATGAGCGTCAACACAGCAATGACCTCAGCTTCTGGTTCACAACTCGTTGGTCTTGTGCCAAGCAATGATTTTGCAACAGGTGGACAAACCGGCACAGCAGATTCAACAATTGGGGATGGTGTTTTTGCATGGCAAGGAAACCCAGGTGGTGGTTTTGGGATGCCCAATAATCATCAACAAGCAGCAGCTGATGCTGCGTACCGATTGTACAGTGACCAAGTAGCAGATCCTTGTAACTCCTCACTCGGTGACTGCCCAGCAGACATCAATGGCGATGGTCCAGTTA
>JACNLW010000092.1 GCA_014381305.1 Planctomycetota bacterium | reverse complement strand
TTTTTTCCAAAGCAGGTCGACGGATAAAAACACGTCCTATAACCAATTTTTGTAGGGTCTATGAACACTGCTTTTTGTTTTCACGTATGAGAAACACGAGAGAAGCCCTATAACACAGAAAAGCGCGTTTTTGGCACATATCCTTTGATTCTGCTCAGTTTCATCGGCGTGGTGTCCGATACTTAGCACAACCTATGAGTAAACAAACAAGACAAAAAATGCGTGGATCAGGTTCTCGTGGCGCCGCTCAATCGAAGGCGATGGAGGCAGCACCACCTACCCGAAGAACAGTGTGGTCACCAATCGAACTCATGATACGAATTATCTGGTCTATGTGTGCCAGAATTATCTGGGTGCTTTTTCCACCCTCTCGATCCGCTCTTCTCAGATTATTTGGAGCCAAAATCGGTTCGAAATGCAAGTTTGCTCGAACAGTTGACATCATCATCCCTTGGAATCTTAAGATAGGCAACAACTGCCGGTTTGCAGATGACGTCATCCTTTATTCCTTGGGACCAATTACGATTGGTGATGATGTTCGAATTGACACGCGTGCGCATCTTTGTGCTGGCACGCACGACATGAAAGACACAACCTTCCCACTTCTTCGACCACCCATTGTTGTTGGAAGCGGCACTTTCATCGGTATTGATTCATACATTGCACCGAATGTACAAGTCGGTTCAAATTGCACAATATGGCCACGAACAAGTGTGTTCAAAAGTGTTGATGACAACGCAGAATTGTCAGGCAATCCCGCGAGACCCATCGCATGAATGCACTTCGCCGGGTTCTTTGGAAAACCATTGGACAAAATCTAGTTCATTGCTCTTTGCATAACTCGTATCGCTATCGCGTGTTCTTGCTTCGATTATTTGGAATGCGGTGTGGACGCGCAGTACGAGTTCGACGATCTGTACGAATTGACAAACCATGGAATCTGGTCGCAGATGATTTAAGTTTGTTTGGCGATTACGTTTTAATCAACGCTGACCAACCAATTCATGTGGGCAAACGATGCGTTGTCAGCCAACACGCAATGTTGATTACAAAAGCAGGTGATCCAAAAACAAAAGGAAAAACCGATCGCACTGGTCCAATTAACATCGAAGATGATTGTTGGATCGCAACAGATATTGTTGTAATGCCCAATTCACATATTGAACAAGGTGTTGTCGTGGGTGCGAGGGGAATGGTTGATGGGCATCTGCCCAAGTGGTCAATTTGTACTGGAGAACCAGCAGTTTCACGCGGCGAACGAATTCTTTGGGGACAAGCAAAAGGTTCGAACATTGAAATTGTGATTCCAGTTAAAAACGAAGAAATCAATTTGCCCCACACACTAAAAAGTGTTTACAAGTGGGCAGACAAAATTTGGGTTGTTGATTCTGAATCAACAGACAAAACAAGAGAAATTGCAAAAGAATACGGCGCAGAAGTCATCGTGCAACCTTGGCTTGGGTATGCAAAACAAAAGAACTGGGCACTAGAGAATTTACCAATTGAATCCGATTGGGTTTTTATTCTTGATGCAGATGAGGTAATACTGCCAGACCTACGCGATGAAATGTTGAAAATTGCAGCAGAACCAGTTGCGCATAACCCAATCTCTGCATACAACATCAACCGGTACTTTATATTTCTTGGTAAACGTATTCGACACTGCGGGTATTATCCAAGTTGGAATGTGCGGTTCTTTAAACGCGGCGCGGCACGCTATGAAGAACGTGAGGTACACGAACACATGATTGTTGACGGTCAACAAGGATATCTCTGTGGAAATATGGAACATTTTGATCGCCGAGGTTTGGATACCTATATCGAAAAACACAACCACTACTGCATGCTAGAAGCAAAAGAAATTTTGCGAGAAAGCAGATCAGATGACGACCCAGTTGGTATGACACTTTTTGGTTCAACCATTCAACGTCGGCGTTGGATCAAACGTCATATTTATCCACGTCTTCCCGCCCGCTGGCTGTTTAGATTTTTATGGATGTATGTCATTCAATTTGGTTTCCTTGATGGTCGCAACGGATTCAGATTCTGTATGTTTATTTCATCAAGAGAATTACTGATCTCCCTGAAGACCGTAGAATTGCTCCAAGAAGAAGCGCAAGAAGCAAATAAAAATGCAGCCTGAAGATAGACATCTCAGCCCCTATTCCTCAAAGGAGAAGATTGGTCGTCTTTTGTGGGCGGTTACACAGGCGACCGTTTTTCGATTTTCATTTCACACGTGCAATCGTTGGCGAACATTTTTGTTGAATTTGTTTGGCGCGGATGTTGAAAGTTCCTGCATCATTCGAAGAACTGTTCGCGTCGAATGTCCGTGGAATCTATCAATGGGACGCAACAGTTGCTTGGGTGATTGTGTGATCGCGTATTGTTTGGGAACAATTACAATCGGCGAGCGTGTTTCAATTTCACAACACGCACATCTTTGTGCGGGAACACATGATTACACAAAACCAGAGTTGCCCCTACTACGACTACCAATTGTAATTCAGGATGATGTGTGGATAGCCGCCGATGCATTTGTTGGACCAAATGTTACCATCGGCAGAGGTGCAATTTTAGGGGCTCGTGCAGTGGCGATGAAATCACTTGAGGCGTTGACAATTTACGCGGGCAATCCAGCTAAACCAGTAAAGAGCCGAGAAATGCCCTCGTTAAATGAGACAACTGGTTCGTAACCAAACGATTCAGCTGCCTTAGAAATATCAGCTCTTGAGTGTGGGACATCACCTTCTCGCATGGGATGGAAGTCGATCGTTGGTTGTATACCCAAAACTTTTGTCATTGACTCTAGCATTTCTAACAAACTATACGAAGAGCCCGTACCAATATTAAATACTTCACCACCAAGGGAGGCTTCATTCGATGCCGCTAGCAAGTTTGCATGGACAGCGTTATCAATATACGTGAAGTCTCGTGTTTGTGAACCATCGCCGTAGATTTGCGGATTTTGTTTATTAAACAGGGCTTGCATAAAAGCCGCGACAACAGCTGCGTACTGTGAGTGTGGGTCTTGCTTGGGTCCAAAGATGTTGAAGTACCGCAAAGAAACAGCGTCGGTGTTGGTCGTAGTTGCACATTGGTGAACAGCTTTTTCACCAGCAAGTTTACTTGCAGCGTAGGGCGAGGCAGGATCGGGAGTCATTGTTTCATTGCTTGGGAGCGCTGCGTGTGCACCATATGCTGAAGATGATGCAGCGAACATGACTCTACGAACACCCAATTTCACCGCTTGTTGGAGCACAATATTCGTCCCGTGGGAATTGATTTCAAAACAACGATCTGGATTTTCTACACTTGCAGGGACGGATACCATCGCGGCATGATGAAAGACAGAATCACAACCAGAAACCGCTGTACGGAGCATCGTTTCATCGAGTATAGACCCTTCAAACACCTCAACATCAAGTTGTTCCACATTAGATTTGTGCCCAGTACTAAAATCGTCAAGGACACGAACGTTGGCTCCAAGCGAAATGAGTTTGCTCGCAAGCGAAGAACCAATAAATCCAGCACCACCGGTGATGAGTGAGGTGCGATCTCGAAAAAAGTTGTTGTACGTTTGGGTTTCCATACAATTCACTATCCTACCATTTATACTGCTCAGACTATGCAACTGAAACTTCATAACACGTTGACGAAGCAAACAGAAGGGTTTACACCACTTGATCCTGATGGTAAAAGTGTCACGTTTTATTCGTGTGGTCCAACTGTATATGACTTTGCACACATCGGAAACTTTCGTGCTTTTCTTAACGCGGACGTGTTACGAAGAACGCTTGAGTTACTCGGATACAAAATCAATCAAGTGATGAATATCACCGACGTCGGTCACATGACTGACGACACCGTTGCTGATGGCGGAGGTGAAGACAAAATGAAAGTTGCCGCATCACGACTCGCAGAGGCAAAAAAATCTGGCAAATTGCCGAAAAATGCATCGGTTGATCCGAGCGACCCCATGGCGGTTGCTGAATTTTACGCAGCTGCATTTTTAGAAGATAGCGCAGCACTTGGCATGAGAATTGTCGACGATGCAAAAAATAATCCGTCGTTAATGCCGCGACCAACACAGTACATTAAAGAAATGATTGCAATGGTTGAAACGTTGATTGAAAATGATCATGCATACGTCGCATCCGATGGCGTTGTGTATTTTTCTGTGCAATCGTTTGATGCGTATGGTGCACTCTCAGGGAATACCATTGAAACACTCCGCAGTGGTGAAGGTGGCAGAGTTGATATGGAAACCCAAGCAGTAAAGCGGAGTCCAGCAGACTTTATGTTATGGAAACCTGACGCAACACATCTCATGCGTTGGCCTAGTCCTTGGGGAGAGGGATATCCCGGTTGGCACCTTGAATGTTCCGTGATGGCAAATTCACTCCTTGGAAATGAAATTGATTTGCACAGCGGCGGTGAAGATAATATTTTTCCTCATCACGAATGTGAAATTGCACAATCACGGTGTGCAACAGGGTGCGACACGTTTTCCCGATACTGGTTCCACACACGTTTTTTGCTCGTCGATGGAACAAAAATGAGTAAAAGCAAGGGTAACTTTTATACCCTCCGCGATTTACTTGAAAAAGGTGCAACACCTGCAGCGGTTCGACTTGAACTCATCAAAACACATTACAGATCAAACGCAAATTTCACAATGCAAGGGCTCAAAGACTCGCAACGTCAAATTGACAGATGGCGGCGCTTAAAAGATTGGCTTACAGACCACAAGGATGTAGCGGCAAATCCAAATGGTCCTCTTGCAACTGCAAAAAAACAGTTCATAACATCGCTGTGCGAAGACCTAAATGTTGCAGGTGCAATTGGCGCGCTCAACGAAGCGGTGAATGCGTATGCTATCGAGACATCCCCAGAAGGAAACGGTAGTTCAACCTTGCAAGAAGAACTTGAAGCACTTCTTGATATGGATCAAGTACTCGGCGTGTTTGATTTGGAAACAGAGGGTGGTTCGGGTGACCTTGATGTGTCGAAAATTGATGCCCTCATCGAAGCAAGATTGACTGCACGCGATGAAAAAGAATGGGGACGGGCAGATGAGATTAGAGACGAATTGCTCAAGATGGGCGTTGCAATTAAAGATGGTTCCGATGGCACAACGTGGTCTATAATTGTCCAATGAAAAATGACCTTCCAATTATTGGTGTCACTGGTGGCATTGGTTCTGGTAAAAGTCTTGTTTCAAAATTTTTGGAAGAGAACGGGTGTGTTGTTTCAGATGCAGACGCACATACAAAAATAGTCTTGGCGCGAGATGAAGTGCAAGAACAATTGATTGATTGGTGGGGAGATGAAGTTGTTGACTCCAACGGGAATATTGACAGAGGATACGTAGCAGCCATTGTTTTTTCGGATGCAAAGGCACGTACAGAGCTTGAATCACTCATCCATCCACTGGTGAGGGAATTACAGGAAAAAGCATTTGATTCTGCACCAAAAGAGACAATAGCGCTTGTGATCGACGCGCCGTTATTGATGGAATCGGGCTTAGATAAGCAGTGTGATTCGATTATTTTCGTCGATTGTTCATTCGAAACACGACTAAAACGAGTGATTGATACTCGTGGCTGGAATGAAGAACAACTTAGAAACAGAGAAGCAGCGCAAATAGGACTTGACACGAAGCGCTCTTCCGCAGACCATATCATTATCAATGACGGGGAAATTGCTTTTTTAGAACAGCAAACAAAATCCGTCCTTTCATTGATCCGAAATTGACTCGAAACTCAATCGGAAGTAGTGACGAATAAATGGTATTCGTTAAGACAAACTAATCCCCCTCTCAATATTGAATATGTATTTTTGAAAAAATGCAACACCCAGTTATTGAAAGATAAAAGCGAGTTAGAATTACATGGCTAAGAAACGAAGACGACGAAAAAAATCAGGTAGCGGAAACGGCGGCATCAGTTCGATGACGTTGAGCCCCGGAGAAGTTCCAACAGATGAGGAACTTGAAGCCGAAGTAGCATCACTTGATGAGAAATTAACGAAAGCTGCGCAAAAAAAATATGACGAAGCAAAGAAGGAAGGTTTTGACCTTCGCGCTTTGCAACACATGAAGAGTAAAGAACTCGGCGTAGTTGCAAAGAAAGAAAAAGTTGAAAACTGGGCAGAAATGCCTCGTCAAAAACTAGTGTTCGAAATTCTCAAAGCGCAAGCGAATCGCCAAGGTTTGATGATTGGCGAAGGCACGCTTGAAATCATGAATGATGGGTACGGTTTTCTCAGAAGTCCAGAGTATTCCTACGTCGCATCAGCAGATGATGTGTATGTGAGCCCATCCCAGATCCGTCGTTTTGGTTTGCGAAAGGGGCAAATCATCCGCGGTCTTATTCGCCCCCCAAAAGAAACTGAAACATACTTCGCGCTTTTGCGAGTTGAGGCGATTAACGGTCGTGATCCTAAAGATGTACACGATTTATCTACGTTTGAAAACTTGACTCCACTTCATCCAGAAGAACGAATTCATCTTGAAACTGAAAGTGAAATTATTGAAACTCGTGTCATCGATTTGGTTGCACCAATGGGTTTTGGACAGCGAGCATTGATCGTTGCACCACCGAGAACTGGCAAAACAGTGTTGCTTCAAAAGCTGACATCTGCAATTGCAAAAAACCACCCTGAAGTACACGTCATTGTTTTACTTGTTGATGAACGTCCCGAAGAAGTAACCGATTTTAAACGTTCAACCCCAGATTCAGTAGAAGTTGTTGCAAGCACGTTCGACGAAGAAGCAACAAGGCACATTCAAGTTGCCGAAATGGTGATGGAAAAAGCACGCCGTATGGTTGAGTTTGGCGAGAACGTTGTCATTCTAATGGACTCCATCACAAGACTTGCGCGTGGATATAACAATGGAATGCCAACAACGGGAAAAATTGGTACGGGTGGCGTTGATTCAAAAGCATTGATTCGACCAAAAAAGTTCTTTGGTTCAGCACGAAATATTGAAGATGGCGGATCACTAACAATCATTGGTACCGCCCTTGTTGATACGGGTTCTAAAGCTGACGAAGTAATTTTCGAGGAGTTCAAAGGTACTGGCAATTCAGAATTGCACCTCACTCGTAAATTGGTTGATAAGCGAATTTGGCCAGCAATTGATATTGCAGCATCAGGCACTCGCCGCGAAGAGTTATTGCTTGATCCCAAGGAACACGAACTTGTTGGTCGATTGCGCAAGGTTGTCAGCGATATGAGCCCTGTCGAAGCGATGGAAATGTTGCGAACGAGGATGGTGAAGACTAATTCCAACGCTGAATTCCTTATGACAATGAATTTGGGATAAAGTGTAGACACAAGATACTCCGTTGCGTACAGTTCTTGGAGAACACATGCAAAACAACAGAAAAACACAAGGTTTTACAATCGTTGAACTCATGGTAGTGATCGCTGTCATTGCAATTCTCTCAGCGTTATTGATTACAGCAGTAACAAGATCTCTGAGTGCTGCAAAAACAGCGGAAGCGCAAAACCGATTGCGTGAAATTCATACATTGATGCAAGGTTGGAGCGGGAGCAACAACGGAAGTGTGCTCCCAAGTCAGTTTAATTTCGCCGATGAAGCAGCAGCGGGATCACCGATCCGCGTTCGAAGTGATGATCATTTACGGGACGACCAGTACGTTGGAACATGGACAGACATTCTTTGGACAGATAACGAAATGTACAAAACGTATGGTTTGCATGAAACAGAACTAGAGGACAGAGACCATCTTCGTTGGAAAACAAATTCGCCCGGCGCAGATATTTACAGCGTTAGATCTTCTTTTGATAATCCGTTTCGATCAACGATGCCTAATTCTCGAAACACAAATGGACAAACGCCTCGTCCAACACCGTTTGGTGATGGAGCAAACGAGATTGAAATGCAAGGCTATTTCGCAGCCAATGATTTTTTCGATGCGCGGAGTGATGCAGACGGCCATCCCGATGCGGATGATGCGCCAGCTGCAGAACCTTCAATGGTTGATCGCTATTACACGTACGGAATGCTCGATGCACCTTCAAAATCTTTGTACTTGGTCGATTCGATTGCTGGCGAAACGATTGCCCACAAAACTATTACTGGCGACAACGATGAATCAGCTTGGCTACACGATTTCGGTAAGGGTGCTATATCGTTAGATGATGCAAATCAGGCAAACACAGATCCAACTGGGCAAATCGATTATCGGTATGGAACCGAAGATGGTTCATGCCTCATTTTGCTCCTTGATGGGCACATTAGCCAAGAAGTCCCTTGGGTTCGCCTCGGACTCGATAATCCACAAGCCGGTGGCGCTCCGGACAAATCTACACTTCAAGGGCGTGGAATCCGAGTTGGAAACCTAACCAAAAAAGTCAGATAGCCCTTTATTGTCCATTACACTTGAAAATAGTCAAAAATCATACAATCATAGGCTAGAAAACAGACGTTACCCCTTGCCTTTATTCGTGATTTCGCTACACTCTCCCTTCCGCCCGTCGCTGGGCGGTTTTATAATAGGGGACTTGATATTGGGGGGTCCATGGATGGGACAATGACGGGCTCGGGCAACGGTCAGGACGACACGCACAAAGCCCATGTTAGGAATGCCACCGTAGCTCAGTGGTAGAGCGCACCCTTGGTAAGGGTGAGGTCACGGGTTCAACTCCCGTCGGCGGCTTGAAACAACCTTGTTGCAGATGTTCTGTAACAATTTGAATAGAAATGTCGGAACGGTTCACGTGAACCAACTCGACGAAGGAACGAAAAGCTATCAGGACCACGTGCATTGCACGGTCCTACGGAACAGGAGATTTCACGATGGCCAAGGAGACATTTGTTCGTAATAAGCCCCACGTGAATGTAGGCACGATTGGGCACATTGACCACGGTAAGACAACTTTGACTGCTGCGATTACTAATCGACAAGCTTCAAAAGGTTTTGGCGAAGCGAAAGCGTTCGATCAAATCGATAACGCTCCCGAAGAAAAAGCACGTGGTATTACCATTGCTACAAGTCACCAAGAATACGAAAGTGAAATTCGTCACTACGCACACGTTGACTGCCCAGGTCACGCTGACTATGTGAAGAACATGATTACTGGTGCTGCCCAAATGGACGG
>JACNLW010000060.1 GCA_014381305.1 Planctomycetota bacterium | reverse complement strand
TCAAAGCAAAACTAATATCACCAGCAGGAATCGACGTTCCCATGCAAGGCGAATTAACTGTTGCGGTATATAAATCAACAAGACCATTTCCAGAACAACCACTTCCTCCACCACCTCCACCACTGCTTCCACCTGCTGCAATCGCCACGCCTGCTCCTCCGCCAATGATCAACGCAGTTGTACCCCAATCCATTCCAGCTGCTGCAACAGGTGCAGGAGGAGGACTTGGGGGTGCGGGTTTTGCATCAGGAACAATCGCGACATGCTTTGCACCAATCTTCGCAGATTCGCTCGCTACTGTGGAAGCTAGTTGTAGTTGACCTGCCTCGATTGCAGCGTGCTGCGTACAAGAAATTGTTTCAATATCTATGTGTTGAAGACGTGAGCCAATTTCTGGATTGCTTGAGGATACTGAAGTGACAAGCGATTCACCAGCAACCGCACTCCACGCATAATTCATCAACGAGTATGTTGTGTTTGCAATAAACGCGCTGACAAAAACCCAGTTTGTTTTTTGATATACGATTGCTTTTCCTGCGCAATATAAACTTTCTCTGGCAGTAATCGCTTCAATCACCCATGGTGGTGGCGGGCCAGTCATGTCGGCGTTCGACGCACGTTCCATAAAAGTCCCCAAGCGATTTTCATAAGAAACCAACGGGTAGCGAGGAGCTCCACCATTTTCTGATGTCAAAAATGTTTGCTCTTCTATTCGCAGTTGATCACTCCCGTTTTTTGCAGTAAAAACCGATGTAGATTGATACAATTGATCTTCGCGAGGTGAGTAAATAATGATCGATTGATACTGAAGGGTGAATACTCCACTTCGTCCACTTATTCTTCTAGGCGCTGTCCTGATCGTCACTAACCGAGTGTCGTCTGCTGCCCCAATGTCCACTGGTTCAGAATCAAAGGTCATGATCGAGTAAGAAGTAACACCATTCCCAAGATCAACTGGAATTCTCAGTTGCTTGTTTTCTGGAAGTGCATTTGAAATTGCCCAGTCGACACCATCGTTGATGACTGCAATTGTTCTTGCAAGAGACGGTTGGGTAGTTTCTAGTTTTCCACCGCTGTTTTGAACTACGATTACTTCTTCGGACTGTGCGATCGTTGGAGAGGAGAGGGAGGGATATGTAATTCCACCTTCGAAAGCCATTCGATAACTCAACGCACCGTCTTCGGTAAAAGTAGTGCTGCGCACAATCGCACGTACATTTTGTTGAAAAGATTCACTCGTTCCTGAATACGTGATTGTTTGCAAAGAGTTGTAATGGTCTGTTTTTGCAGCATCGGCAAATTGGCATAAACACACCATTGCGATCACCGTGGTTTGGATCTTCATTGTTCGCTCTCTATTCATTTTGTTGAGGGGTACGTGCATGCGTCGCATCATAGAACGAAACCGAGGTGTTGAGATTTCAATTATGTTGAAAAACTGCTTCCGCAACCACAAGTAGCATTCGCATTGGGATTGTCAAAGACAAAACCCCTGCCCATGACTTCATCTTTGAAGTCAACAGTTGTACCGTTGAGATAAAGGTAACTTTTTGGATCACAAATCACTTTAATGCCAAGATTCTCACCTTCCACATCAAAAGTGTAGTCCCACTGCTCATCACCTTCTTTTTTGGTCTCAGTGAGATCAAGAATATAACTAAATCCAGAGCAACCACCACCTTTAACGCCAACTCGCAAGTGTGTAGATTCAAGACTTAAGTCTTGTTGTTTCATAATGTTACCGATTTCTCGGGCTGCTGTATCTGTGATAATAACTGGCATCATTGGCTCCTCATACTAAAACCTGTTTAAGTGTCACATTATAGCAACACCTGTAGTAAAACCACAACAATTTGCATATTTACTCTAAGGGTTGGAAATGGATATGACCTGTGGGCTTAAGACAACGGGCACTTTTCATTCACCTGAGTCTTGAGGTGGCGAAAATAGCCCATGAATGGGACAATACAAATATGGAAATTGTTTCTGAAATTGTTCATCTTGCCCCATACGCAGGATGTGCCTTTGTGCCAACAATGGGAGCGCTCCACGATGGACACCTATCACTCATCAGAGAAGCCAAGAAACTTGACGTCCCTGTCGTTGTCAGCATTTTTGTGAACCCTGAGCAATTTGCCCCGAACGAGGATTTTTCGACCTACCCAAGATCCTTAGAGCAAGATGCTGCGTTTGCCGAGGTCGCAGGTGCAACTGTCGTATTTGCGCCATCAGTCGAAACAATGTACCCAAAAACAAATCCAACGATTTCTTTGCCACCTGCAGCTACCGAACCAAAACTTGAGGATGCATTTCGTCCGGGGCACTTTCGTGGTGTTTGTTTAGCCGTTGCGCGACTGTTTGATCTTGTAAAACCCACTGCTGCGATATTTGGAGAAAAAGATTATCAACAATTTCTCGTAATCAAACAAATGGTTGAACAACAAAATGCTCGTTGGGATAATTTACACATCATCGGTGCACCGAATATTCGCGACGATGATGGACTTGCAATGAGTAGCCGTAACGTTTTTCTTTCAGCAGACCAACGAACGCAAGCACTCGCAATTCATCTAGCGCTCAAAGAACCAAATGAACAAAAGATGGCGGAGAAGCTTGACCAACATGGACTTGATGTTGAGTATGCTGTTATTCGAGATGAAGCAACACTACTGGAACCTAGGAAAAATGAACCAAAACGTGCTCTTATTGCTGTAAAAGTTGGTGACGTCAGACTTATTGACAACTGTAGTCTGGAGAACTCCTCGTGACTCGTATCCTTGTATTTGGAGGCACGTTTGATCCGCCGCACCTTGGCCACGTCGAACTCGTAAAAAAAGCAATGGAGCACCTTCAATGCGAAAAAGTTTTATTTGTAATTGCAGCAACAAGTCCATTCAAGCAAACGAACGCACACACGCTAAGTGAACATCGACTTGCAATGCTAAAACTCGCGCTTGCAGAGAAACCATGGGCAGAGATTTGCACCCTTGAACTTGACCGGGGCGGCACAAGTTACACAATTGACACACTTCAAACTTTACAAAAGCAGCATGAAACAGACGTGAGTTTCATGCTTCTCATCGGTGAAGATCAAGCTGCGTCGTTTGACAAATGGCACAACAACGAAGAAATTGAATCCATTGCGAGTGTTGTTGTACTTGGAAGAGATGGATATGAATCCGACCGATTTAAAACATTGCCTATTGAAACCATCCCCGTAAGTTCTTCACAAATACGGAAACGATGCCGCGACAACCAGTCCATTGAACATCTTGTTTCTCCAGCAGTTTGTGCATACATCGCTGCACACAACCTTTACATGTAGAATGTTCTACGCATGACTTCCCCACCAATCAAAAACATCGCGTTTGTCAGCCTAGGCTGCCCAAAAAACCTTGTTGATAGCGAGCAAATGCTTGCCACGCTCATTGATGCTCACTACAACCTTGTTCCAGATCACGAAGAGGCTGATGCGATCATCATCAATACATGTGGTTTTCTCGAAGCGTCAAAAGAAGAATCTGTTGACGTCATCAACGAAGCAATCTCGCTCAAAGAATCTGCAAAAGTGCAACGAGTCATTGCAGCGGGCTGTCTTGTTCAACGACACCGTGCCAAATTGCTAGAGTGGTGCCCCGGAGTTGATGCGATGATTGGTGTCTTTGACCGAGATCACATTGTGGATGCACTCGCGACAAAATTAGAAGAAGAAAAAGCACCGTCGTGGATTGCGGCGAATGCCTTACTTGCTGCAAGAGCTCGCGGCAATGATGAGGTTTCTGGATATACCGAGGACGATTCAAACAGGCTGCAACTCACCCCGAGACACTGGGCATATCTTCGAGTCAGTGAAGGGTGTAATCAAAATTGTGCGTTTTGTACTATTCCATCGATTCGTGGAAAAATGAGATCAAAACCGGTTGAAACAATTGTTGCCGAAGCAAAAAAACTCCTTGCTTCTGGGGTGTTTGAGTTAAACCTAATAGGACAAGATACAACAAGTTTCGGAGATGATATTGGTTACGACGATGGACTTGTAGGTCTACTCACTGCACTCAACGATACCGTTGCAAACGCTGGGGGTGGATGGATTCGATTGATGTATGCATACCCCTCTCACTTTACCGACGAGATGATCGACGCAATTGCATCCTTGCCACACGTGGTGAAGTACATCGATATTCCCTTGCAGCATGCTTCTGATTCCATGCTCACTGCGATGCGACGTAACGTTTCTTCCAAAACTCAATCCGAGTTACTGCACAAATTACGCGATCGTGTTTCTGGTATTGCGATCCGTACAACAATGATCACCGGTTTCCCGGGCGAAACCGAAGATGATCACAAAACGCTAGTTGATTTTATTGCTACGCACAAATTTGATGCGATGGGTGTTTTTCAATATTCCGCAGAAGAAGGAACTGTTGCCGGCACAATGGAAAATGATGTGAGTTTACGTGTGCCAGAAGAAACAAAACAGGTCAGGGAAGAAGAGTTAATGTTGTTGCAACAAAGCATCGCGTTTGCAACTGCTGCAAAACGAGCTGAACAAGAATGTGTGTTTGGTGTGCTACTCGACGAATATCTCGGAGAAACCGGTGAAGGTGAATTGCATCTTTTCAGAGGAAGAACCTACCATCAAGCGCCTGACGTCGACGCGTGCACGATCGTCATGGCAGAGGCAAAACTGACAGTCGGCGAAGTTGTCAAGTGCACAATTACTGACAGCGATGAATACGACATGATTGCGCGGCCAACAGATGAACTTGAAAAGGTCATCTCCCTTCCGTTACGCTAGAATACCCTTCTGTGCCTATTCGAAACTTTTCAATCATTGCTCATATTGACCACGGCAAAAGCACGCTTGCCGATCGATTGCTACAAGCAACGAAGGCTGTAACCGAACGCGAATCTCGAGATCAACTCCTAGATTCGATGGACTTGGAGCGTGAACGAGGCATCACAATCAAGGCTTCGGCCGTCACGGTCCACCATACATACAACTCTGAAGTGTACGAACTTAATTTTATTGACACGCCCGGTCATGTTGATTTTACGTATGAGGTTTCAAGAGCACTCACCGCTTGTGAAGGCGCCTTACTTGTTGTCGATTCAACGCAAGGCGTCGAAGCGCAAACTGTCGCAAATGCATATCTAGCCATCGAAAACAATCTCGAACTCATTCCTGTAGTCAATAAAATTGATCTTCCTTCTGCCGATCCAGATAAAGTTGCGATGGAAATTGAACAGGTTCTCGGGCTTCCAGCTGAAGATTGCATCAACTGCTCGGCAAAAACTGGTGAAGGCATCATAGAACTGCTCGATCTTATTTGCAGCCGACTGCCTGCTCCAGAACCTGCAAAAATTAAACAAACGCGCGCACTCATTTTTGATTCTCACTACGACGAGTATCGTGGTGTTGTAGTCTACTTCCGTGTTTTTGATGGAGGGCTCAAAAAAGGTGATCGCATTCTTATGATGGGAACAGGCAGAACGTTCACCATCACCGAACTTGGAAAATACACCCCGACTCCAACACCGACGAAAGAAATTGGAACTTCTCAGGTTGGTTATATGGTTGCTGCTATCAAAACACTTGAAGATGTTCGCGTTGGTGACACGATTACACTTGACCTCGATCCTGCAAGTGAACCCCTTCCGGGATACGAAGAGCCAAAACAAATGGTTTTCTGTGATTTTTATCCCGCATCAAGCGATACGGGAAGTAAGAAAACAGAGTTTGAAACGCTCAGAGAAGCGGTAGAAAAACTCAGGCTCAACGATGCAAGTTTTACTTTTGAAACCCAACACTCTGAAGCACTTGGATTTGGTTTTCGGTGTGGGTTTCTCGGTCTATTGCACATGGAAATTGTACAAGAGCGATTAGAGCGAGAGGGCGGCGCTGAAATTATCCAAACAGCACCCACGGTGAATTACCAGATCGAACTCACCGATGACACCATCATTGACATTCACAACCCGGCCGATTTGCCAGATCCAACGCTTATCAAGAACATTTGTGAACCAATTGTTCGCGTAGAAATTATTTGTCCTGATGAAAACATTGGTGACTTGATGCGGTTGTGCGAAACGAGGCGAGGTATTTTTATGGGTCAGAAGTTCGTCTCAGAAGGCCGCCAAATGCTCGACTATGAGTTACCTCTTGCGGAAATTATTTATGATTTTTACGACAAATTAAAATCTATTACTCGTGGATATGGAACGATGGATTACGAAATCATTGAGTTCCGCGCCGACAAATTGGTCAAAGTGAGCATTTTAGTAAACGGGGAACCAGTTGAAGCACTCAGTATGATTTGTCACCGAGACAAAGCTGTTGCAAGAACTCGGATTATTCTTCTAAAATTACGAAAACAGATTGATCGACATCAATTTGAGATAGCGCTACAAGCAGCAATTGGTGGGAAAATAATTGCGCGCGAAACCGTAAAAAGCCATCGCAAAAACGTGACTGCGAAGTGCTATGGCGGAGACATTTCAAGAAAAAGAAAACTTTTAGAAAAACAAAAGAAGGGGAAGCGACGTATGAAAGCCATTGGCAATGTTCATATTCCCCAAGAAGCATTTCTCTCAATCCTAGAACAAGGTGATTAACTGTGCAACACAAACTTACTCCAATTATTATCGCAACCGCACTCTTACTGAGTATGGTTCTATCAGCAACTTTGCAAAGTTCAGAAGAAGATGGAAAATTAGGACCAGTTGATTCCATTACCCTTGCTGGATCCACTGGCGATATCACCGTCAAGAATACGGACGAACGTGTTTCGTGGGGTGAAGAAAAAACAAGCCGGCTGTGGTCCATCGGGTTTATGGAAACAGGAAAAGCACTTGAGCAACTGATGAAAGCCGATCACTTTGTTGAAGTTCGTGACGATCTTGACGAAGAACTTGAAGAAGAACTTGATGCTGCAAGAGGAAAACTCGACGATATTAGGGAGCGGGGTCGGGATTTAGAACAAGATGATCCTGAAATCCCAGCACTAAGACAAGAGTGGGATAATGCGTATAGAAAATTTGAACAAGTTCAACAAGCTGCTATAAAGTTACGCGGGGAACTTGCCGCAGAGCAAATGGAAGAGTCATACAACGAAGTGCTCGAAGCAGTGAATGTAGTATCTGACCGGTTGAACATTGATATGGTCCTTCGATTTATTCCACCAGACAGCGAATTTGAGGGAAATTCGCCAGACGCAGCGATCATGCAAATTCGTCTACGTACTGCACTTCGATTACCCGAAGGCATCGACATTACTGACGAAGTTCTCTCTGAACTTGGTCTTGAAGTTGAATGATGTTTTTTGCTTGCAACCTTCGCTTTCATTTCTGAGATTGTTCACAAACCGCTTTCGTAAATACGTCTGAAACCACTCGCTTTACTTCTTCCATCGACGGGCATTCCGCGCCGAGAATATTCTTCATGGAAGTTACAGATCGTCCCGCCAATCCGCATGGAACAATCAAATCAAAATGATCTAGGTTCGTAGACACGTTCAAAGCGAAGCCGTGCATCGAAACCCACTTTGAAACTCGTACACCCATCGCACATATTTTCGAACCATCCACCCACACGCCTGTTGCGCACGCATCACGTTTCCCTTGGATATCAAACTTAGCAAGCACATCAATCATGCAACTTTCTAAAAAACGCATGTACCCATGTATGCGAAGCGAGAGCGCGTTGAGATCACAAATTGGATATCCCACAAGTTGCCCCGGACCGTGATATGTGATGTCCCCCCCACGATCGGTTTTGCAAAGTTGTACACCTGATGCTGCCAATTGTTCGGGTGTTGCAAGCAAATGTTCGCCCGCTGCCGGTCGCTTACTGAGGGTAATGACAGGTGGATCGTGTTCGAGCAAAAGAAGTCGAAATGGTGAAATAGAACTGGTTGTACGACTTTCAACTATTTCTTTGTGAAATTGACGTTGCAGTTCTAGCGCCTCTTCGTAGGGCACAGAACGTAAATCAGAAATTTGCAGCGTGCAAGACATCGTGATTCTTGGAATAATACCCAATAGCATGCCACAGATTCACTCCACAGCCATTCTTGAAGGCGATATTTCACTTGCAGAAGATGTCGTCATCGGACCACACTGCGTGCTCAAGGGTGAAATAACAATCGGCGCTGGATCGACAATCATAGGAAACGCGTACCTCACAGGCAAACTCGTGATGGGAGAGCGTAATACTGTGTACCCATTTGCTTGTATAGGATTTGCTGCACAAGATGTTAATTATCCTGCTGATCTATTCGAGCCCGGTATCGTTATTGGGGACGGGAACACGTTTCGTGAAAATGCAACCGTACATCGAGCTACACAAGATGTGCCAACAACCATTGGAAATAACAATTTTTTAATGACTACGTCGCATGTTGGACATGACTGCCGAGTTGGAAACAACGTTACACTCGTTTCAAACTCTGCACTCGGGGGTCATGTACATGTGCAGGATAAAGTTATTGTTGGCGGCGGGAGTGCTGTTCATCAATTTGTCACGATTGGAAAAGGCGCAATGATCGCCGCAGGATTAATCACAACGTACGACGTGCTGCCCTATTTTTTACTTACGGGATATAACATTGTTGGCTCAGTCAATCTTATTGGGATGCGTCGAGGTGGAATGGATCGTGAAGAGATAACTCAGCGAAAAGAAATTTTTAAACTTTTGTACCGTTCTGATCATTCACACAACAAAACTGTTGAAATGCTTACAGAGCAAAACGATCCGATTGCACTGGAATATATTGCGGCAATCAATTCATCGAGACGAGGCATAGTTCCCTGTGCCAACGCTACTCGAAACGCGAGGCGGGGTACGTCTGTTGAGACTAGGGCATGAGTCATTTTGCGTTCTGTGTTCTTGGAAGTGGTTCTAGCGGTAACTGTTCATTACTAAAGATAAACGAATCGAAATGGATCATGATCGATGCTGGTTTTTCAATGCGACAAACCAAAGAAAGAATGCGAACACATAACATTTGCATGGATGAAGTGGGCGATGTACTCCTCACACATTTAGATCGCGATCACTTTAATCCTGCGTGGTGTCGAACACTCTTGAACCGTGGAATCTTTGTACACCTTCACGAGCGACATGTTGATCGTGGGATCAGAGCGGGTCTTGACCCAAAAATAATGAGACCATTTACAACTTCAATAGATTTTGAACACTTACATGTTGAAACTGTGCACATGGCGCACGATGTGCTCGGCACAGTTGGATTCATTTTTAATTATGCTCAATGCCAAACTCGGTTCGGGTTCGCGACAGATCTTGGGCGAGTTCCCCAGTCACTCCTCGATACTTTCACATCGCTTGACATGCTTGCGTTTGAATCCAATTACGACCCAACGATGCAGCGGGCAAGTGGGCGGCCTGATTTTTTACAAGATCGAATCATGGGTGGAGGCGGACATCTCTCAAATGAGGAGTCGCTTGCTGCTGTGAAACACATTGCCGAGAATTCAAATTTACAACACATCGTGCTGCTTCACCTTTCAAGGCAGTGCAACGCATCAGCAATTATTCGTGATTTGTACCAAGATCATCTTGCCCATCTTTACGATTGTGTCACAATTACTGATCAAGATCGATGCTCGCGATTGTTACGACTAGAAAAACAACCAACATCACTGTTCTAAACCACTTAAAACTCAGAAGTTAGGCTCATTTAGACCATTGTTCTGTGGAAACCAAAAAATCTCGGCAAATGCACTCTACGGTGCCGATATGTAGGTTGCCATGGCAACATCTGCAGTATCTCCACGTCGTGGGCGAGAAAAACGCCCTTCTGCCCTATCGTCCGCTGATCTGTCCTCACGGATTCTCTGGATTTCAAGCGTCGCAATCGCTGTTTTTGTTGCAGTATCGCTGCTTTCCTTCAATGTTGCAGATCCCCCTTCGCACGTTGTTGCCAATTACAACGACCCTGTTGCAAACTGGTGTGGACCAGTAGGTGCAGCAATCGCGTATTGGTCGTATCACACAATTGGATTTGGCATCTGGGTCATATTGCTCGGCGTTGGTTCATGGGTGACACTTGTTTTCCGTGGTAGGGAAATTTCACACACTGCAGTTCGGGGCCTTGGTGTAGTCATCTTGGCACTTGCGGTTTCATGCTTTCATGAATTATTGATTCCAAATGTTGGGTCGCTCGCGGGTGCCAAAGCAGGACTCATCGCAAAAACAATCGTGACGCAACTGACGGTGCAATTTAGTGGATTCGGCGCATTCCTCGTTGTTACCGCAGCCTTTGCAGTTGGGCTTGTTGTCGCTGCTGAAAAAATTGCATTCGCTATTCCGCGGTTGATTGGAGACGGAGTATTCGCTTTATTGCAGATTCGAAAACCAAAACTAAGTTTCCCTGCATTTCCATTTCTCAAATCAAATGCAACGACTGCAGTTCTTGATGGCAACGAAGTCGATGAAGAAGAGTGGGAAGATGATTACGTTGAAGATGAATACGAAGATGAGTATAAAGATGAAGACGAGTATGAAGAGTTCGAAGAAGAGGAAGAAGAGCCTCGCAAAAAATTAAGTTCATCCGAATTGAAAAAGAAAATCTCTAAACTGCCCGTCCGCCTTTCTTCAAAGAAAAAAGCCGAAGATTCAGATATTCAACGACCTGATAATTACAAAGGGTATATTTTCCCCTCACTTGATTTACTCGCTGACCAAGAAGAACAAAGTGGCGATTCAATTGAAGATCTCGTCCGCCAACAAGCCGTTGATCTTGAAGAAACATTGCAAATGTATGGTATTGAAGGTGAAGTAGCGGGCATCGAAGCGGGTCCAACAATCACGTTGTATTCCATTCGTCTTTCGCCAGGCACAAAAGTTTCGAGCATCAACGGTGTTGCAAGTGACATCGCACGTAGTTTAGGTGCGCCAAATATTCGCATTGTTCCAAACACCGCTGGGCGGAAAACTGTTGGTATTGAGGTTCCAAATCCAGAGCGGGAAACAGTCTGTATCAAGGAACTGATGTCTACGAAAAAAACTGAAAAAATGAAACTTCCAATGTTTCTTGGCAAGGACGCCTCGGGTGAGCCAATGGTCGAAGACCTCACAAAAATGCCGCACATGTTAGTTGCAGGAACAACTGGTTCGGGCAAGAGTGTTTGTATTAACTCCATCATCGCAGGGTGGATGTACACGAAACGACCGGATGAATTGAAATTGATTTTGGTTGATCCAAAAATGGTTGAACTCAGTCAGTTTTCAGATATTCCTCACCTCGCGTGCCCAGTGGTTACTGAAATGGGCCGCGCGGCTGCGATTTTAGAGTGGGCAGTTGCACGAATGGAAGAACGGTATCAGTTGTTCCAGAAACTTGGCGTGCGTGACTTGCTTGGATTTAACGAACTTACAGAAGATGAAATTTACAAAATATTGGATCCGCAAACCGAAGAAGCCAAGGCTCGGATCCCTGTCAAGTTGCCTTACATTGTATTTATCATTGACGAACTCGCTGATCTTATGATGACCGCAAAAGATGTAGAACAAGCAATTGTACGAATTGCGCAAAAAGCGCGGGCGGTTGGCATTCACTTGATTCTTGCAACCCAACGACCAGAAGCAAAGGTTGTGACTGGTTTGATTAAATCGAACATGCCTTGCCGTGTTGCGTTTAAAGTGAGTAGTGGCATGGACAGCCGAATTGTCCTCGACACGAAGGGCGCTGAACTGCTCCTTGGCAATGGCGACATGCTTTATATTTCACCCGGCACGACAACAGCGAATCGCTCTCAAGGCACATTTGTTTCCCCAACGGAAATTCGAAAAATTGTGAAACACATCAAAGAAGTTGCAGCACCAAACTTCGAGCGGAGCCTCGTGCAAATCAAGCCCGGTGGTGGAGGCGGTGTTGATGCTGGATCAGATACTGGTGAACGCGATGACCTCTTTGACGACGCCGTTCGGGTCATGATTGAAAGTGGTCGCGGATCTGTTTCCCTCCTGCAACGACGCATGGGCATTGGGTACGGCCGTGCTTCACGCCTTGTTGACCAAATGGCCGTTGCTGGCATCGTCGGTGAACACAAAGGCTCAGTTGCACGCGAAATCCTCATATCCATCGAGGATTGGGACGAAATGCAACAACTCGAAGACGACGACTTCTAACCCCCCAAATTAATTGACTCCGAGTCAATTAACACCGGCTAATTTTAATTGACTCGGAGTTAATTAAAAAACGGATGATTTAATTGACTCGGAGTTAATTAAATCCCTTCTAATGGGTGCTTAATCGATGATTACAGTTCAAGACCGGCTTCCTGTATCTTGATGAATGAGGATCTAAATTGACTCGGAGTCAATTAATTGCCGATAGAAATGGGGTACTCGTGGGATGCAGTGCTCGATGGAATGCCAAAAGCGGAAAATCGACTACAAGCGCCACGACGACCAAGGCACAGTGCCTTGGGCGGTGTGCCACCCGGAAGTTGGGTGGGTTTTATAGCTTGGCGGCGTCAAATGGGACGTGACGGCTGAGCATGGCAACGTATTCAAGGAGGTGATCAGTGATAGATTTAAACGACTGTACAAGTGGGCTTCACATAACCTGAACCCGTAAACCCGTCGGGTTTACAGGCGTGTAGCCCCAGACAGACTATTGCTCGGCAGTTGTAATCAACAACTGCCGAGTTTTTTTGTGCTCTGGTATCCTCTCCAAAATGACAGAACAAGCAGCAGTAAAATTTGCGACAGACGAGATGCTCTCTAGGGCAGATGAAATCCGCCTTGGTGGTGGTGAGCGTGGGATCGAGCGGCAGCATCGCCACGGTCGACTTACCGCAAGAGAGCGAATCGAAAAACTTGTAGACAAAGGTTCTCAGCAATTCGAATGCGGGCTCTTTATCGCTCATGGCATGTATCAAGAATACGGCGGCGCACCATCTGCTGGAGTTGTCACAACGATTGCACAAGTTGGCGGGAAACATTGCATGATCATCGCCAACGATGCAACTGTAAAAGCTGGTGCATTTTTTCCAATGACTTGTAAAAAAATTATCCGCGCACAATCAATAGCTGAGCGCGCGCGGCTTCCCCTTTTGTACCTTGTAGATTCGGCAGGTGTGTTTCTTCCTCTTCAAGAAGATGTTTTTCCAGACACAGATGATTTTGGTCGCATCTTTAGAAACAACGCTGTATTTTCAGCCAAAGGAATTTCGCAAATTGCAGCCATTATGGGTAACTGCGTTGCCGGTGGTGGCTATCTACCTGTGCTGTGTGACACCCTACTTATGACTGAAGGCAGCGGGCTATATCTTGCAGGACCCGCCCTTGTCAAAGCTGCCATTGGACAAGAAGTTGAAAACGAAGATCTCGGTGGCGCCACGATGCACGCAGAAGTTTCCGGAACTATCGACTTCCACGAAACGAACGATGATACATGTATCGAACGAGTGCGATCACTTGTACACAGTGACATGTCGGTTATGCCAATCACGCAGCCGCCCTACGAAAGTGTAGAACCACTTCGCGGCTGTTCTGAAATTACGGATGTGTTTCGCGTCGCAGCACACGAACAATACGACATGACCGAGTTACTATCCTGCGTCGTGGATAATGAAAGTTTTAACGAATACAAAGCTGATTACGGACGTTCAATGGTTTGTGCGTATGCCCGCATCGGTGGATGGCCATGTGGAATCGTTGCGAACCAACGCTGCTTAACTGAAAAGAAAATGGCAGGTGGGAAAGCTGGTCCATCAACTTCAATGAATATGCCAGCAGTGATCTATACCGAAGCAGCCGACAAAGCAGCAAGGTTCATCATGGATTGCAATCAAAAACGTATCCCACTCATCTTTGTCAATGACACAACTGGTTTCATGGTTGGACGCGACAGCGAACAAGCTGGAATTATTCGCTCTGGCGCAAAAATGGTAAACGCGATGAGTAATTCAATTGTGCCAAAAATTAGTTTGATTGTTGGTAGCACATACGGAGCCGGTCATTACGCCATGTGCGGCCGAGCATTCGATCCGTTCCTTACTCTCGCTTGGCCAACTGCAAAATACGCAGTGATGGGCGGCGCTGCTGCTGCGAGTACATTGTTGCAAATTGATCTTGCGGCAAGAAAACGGCGAGGCGAGGAGATTGATGAAACAGAGCGAGCCCAACTTCTTGCTGCAATCACAGCAAGTTATGACGAACAAGAAAATATTTTCTACGGAGCAGCCCGCGGTTGGGTAGATCGAATGATTGATCCGCAAGATACTCGACTTGAGTTGATGGAAGCATTATCAATTGCTTCTACGTTTGTTATTGACAGTGAATACAAAACCGGCATCTTGCAAACATGAAGGTCGCCCTTGAAGGGAAAACAATCGTCATTACCGGAGCAAGCAGTGGAATCGGCGCTGCAACTGCGAGGGCGTGCGTAGCCGCTGGCATGCACTGTGTCATCAACGCTCGTAGAAAAGACAAGTTACATCTTCTGGCAAAGGAACTTGGTGAAAATTGTATTGTTGTGGAGGGTGATGTAACCGAAGATGGATTCAATCAGCATTTGTTAGACGAGTCTGGAGACGTGTATGCAATTTTTGCAAATGCAGGGCACGGCCTCAACCAGTCGATGATTGATTGCGACATGAAGCAATGCAAAGAACTATTTGAACTCAATGTCTTTTCAGCAATCGAACTTGCATCGCTTGGAGCAAAGCAAATGGTGACTAATCAATCTGGACACATATTGCTCTGCGCAAGTTGTCTTTCTAAATTTGCAACCCCGAAACATGGTGTGTACAGCGCGAGCAAATCAGCGCTCGAAGCGATGGCGAAATCCATGCGTATGGAACTTAAAAAAGACAAAATGTTTGTGAGCACCGTGCATCCTATCGGGACGAGAACTGAGTTTTTTGACGTCAGCGCAGTACGAAGTGGAAAAGAAGAATCAACTTTTAGTAGCCAATCACCTTCGTGGCTGATGCAACCACCTGAAAAAGTGGCGAACGCTGTTGTTCGGTGTTTAGGTCGACCCAAACCAGAAGTCTGGACAAGCTTACCCATGCGTCTGATAAGTACAAGTTTTTCTGCGTTTCCGAAGGTCGCAAGCACTATTATTCAGAGATTTTCTTGACCTGAGACACAATTCCCGCCACAATAGGCAAATGGCGATACCTGCTCTTTTTTTCGGTGCCCTCACTGCACTTTCTGGTGGCGATGTAGAGAACCCCACTTCAGCAGGATTGGAACATATGGCAAAGCGGTTGCGGGGTGATGTTCGTATGATTGCGATGGGTGATTCTTATTGCGGTCCATACTTTACTCGCATACCACTTGCAGCATTACGTGTTTGGCCTATCCCAAATATCATGGGCATCGGGGGGGGTGCCGCTAAGGGTGGAAACATTATTCGATGTGCTGCACACTGCGAACCCGTTGCTGATGTGTGGGCAAATGATAGCAGTGGGTACCGAGTCGAGCGACAATCTACACTTACGCACTTCACTTTACCCATCCGAGAACTACGCGAGATATATACTGACACGGCATTTGACGATTTAGGCACTGACACTTTGTTCGAATTTAAAATCGATGAAATTGGTGATGATGGGTTTGGCTCTGGGGTACATGGAGCATTTATCGAACCGAGCGACTCGCTTGCCTTTCGTTTTTTGTATCGCTGTCCAACCGATATTGAAATGCAACTTGATGAAATTAAAATTTTTGATGATGAGAGCGAGTCGGGAGTTATTCAACTCAAAGATGGAGCCCGACCTTTCTGGCATCTTGGTGAACAGCCCGGCAAAATCGGGCTCGCGCCAATACCTCGACAAATCAATGCATCTGCGTTTGATTATCCTGCAAACAATGACCTTTCACTACGACGGGTTAATCTTTCACAAACTACTTCACTAGTTGGCACAAATAAATATTTCGAACCCGCCGGTGGTATTTATTACCACGTAGATGAAAATGGTTCTCGCGAGACCGGATTATATTACAGCCATGTTTCAGACAACAGTTGGTCCTACAGTGGTTTTGGATCAGACACCGAGGGATCTTGGTACCTAGACAAAAATTTTTCTCAAGAACAATTCACGCACTGGCTTGACGTGACAACACTTGATAGGGATCAGCCAACTGTATTTTTCTGGTTTTTTGCACCCGAACCCGTGGGGTACAACCTCGCATTCGAACGCATGTCAAACATGATTGCACAAGCGGAAGCTTCATCCGCGGACGTTGGATTAACAAATATTGAACACCTTATCGTTATTGCTCCATTGTTTAAGCTGAACGACGACATTGAGTTATCCAAAATATATATACGGCATCAGCAACAAGTTGCTTTTGACTTAGCAGATAAAGTAGCGAATATTTCTGCTGCATCGCTTTTCAATGCGACCGATGAGGTTTTGTTCAATGGGACAGAGGGTGTGCCGTGGTTGCTTTACCACGGCTTTGACCATTTTGAATTTGGTTCAAATTCATTTAATTTGATTGAAGACACGGGTGGTGACATGTTCGACATATTCGTTGTTCATCCGGGATCAGCAAACTCCGCCGCTTTTTTTGCTTCTCTGCTTGGAGAAATCATCAGAGAAGCTGGTTGTAAAGCTGATGTAGTTGTTGATGGGTATATCGACACAAGTGACATTCTTGCGGTCGTTGGAAGCATAGGAAACGAATACGTTGAAGAAGATATCAATGAAGATGGAATCGTTGACGTGCAAGATATTCTCTTAGTCATAGATGACTGGGGTGAGTGCTGGCCAGTCCAAGCGCCGTATAATTCCAGCGCGTTCCATGCTAATTAAATAAGTTAATTAGTATTGTTTAACACTTGCACATCAATTGACCACTCTTTGGGATCAGGAGTTTCAATATTAAGCAGCACTTTGTCTTCACTGTTCAGTTCATCTGCCTGCATATTAGAAAGGCGGCTCACTCTTTTTGTGCCATCTAACTCCACAGTTTCCACCCCCACTGGCAACCATGTTTCGTTGTCATAAAACAAATTGATATATTCCCACTCGTCATTTGTTTTTGGAACGAGATGTAAACCAACAACATCATCGCTTAGTTTTGCAAGCGGGCCCTCTGTTGGTTTTTCAATAAGAGTTACATTAAACTTATCTAAGACTGATTTTTTTGATTGTCCAATAGGCAGTGGAATCGGTCCACTGCCTAACTCGAACGGGTCGATGTCTTCTTCATCTGGACTCACAAGTTCTCGTTTAATGAATTGTTTTTTATCATGATCAACTTCTGCCATCCAACGACCAGAAAAAATGTAATGCTTCTGTTTTGTTTCTCTGCGTCGACCAATAATGAGCGTGTCAAACAAAATGGCTGCTTCACGCTTCCCTTCTCTTTTCTGAAAGAGCAAACGACCTGTTCGTATTTCTCGTCGATCGAGAATTGGGTCTGTTCGTGTGTAAAAAACATTCGCAGTAAGCGATGTTAGTTGCACAGATTCAATCTTATCAAGTGCGTCCTCGACGCTCAGCGATCCCTCCTCTGGGCACAGTGAAATTGCAGAAATAACTAAGGTTAGTAGAAAGTGAATCAACACGGCGACAACTCACTCATCAGTTCTCGAAGTTGTTCCCGTGCGTCTTGTAATTGTTCATCAGTTTCAGTAAGAAAAAGGATTCGGTCAGCTTTTGACATGAACTTTTTTCGTTTATCAGGAGAAGTATCGGTGAGGTTATCGAAGACGTCAGCAAGTTTAATCAGTCTGCCTTGCCATGGTCCATCTTCAAGTTGTTTGTCGTATGCAATTTCTCTGAACTCCTCTTCCATTCGCATGTCTTTTGTCATCACAGCAACATAGTCAGCAACGTTTCGTCCAAACTCTTCTAAAATTTCATCGTAATCAACATCACAATCTTCAATCGTGTCGTGTAACAAAGCGCCGGCAATAACTTCTGGATCATCAAAACCGAACACAAGATTTACCGTCATTGCAACACGAAAACAATGTGATACATACGGGCGCCCGTCGTTTCTTGTTTGGTGCTTGTGTGCCTCGCCTGCAAACGCAGTTGCTTGTTGCCAAAGTGCCTTACTCATGTGTCTTTCCTTTTTGTAACAACGCGACAACGTGCACTTCAATTGCCCCACTGCTGTCAGTTCCTTCGTGCGTTTTTCCCTTGATGTTTACAGGGGCAACAATATACCTACGTATATTCTCGCAAACTTGTTCTCGAATTGAATTCATTTTTGGTTGATCGCACAACACTGTAATGTCTACGTTGCAAATCGCCCAGCCGCCAGCATTTACCCGATCCATTGCCTCGAGTAAAAACTCTCCTGAGTCACGATTTTCGTTTTCGGGTTCGGTATCAGGAAAAAGTGAACCTATGTCCGGCTCTCCAATCGCAGAAAGCAGCGCGTCTGTGACAGCATGCATCACAGCATCCCCATCGCTGTGTGCGATAGATTGAAGCCCACATCGCACCTCCACACCACCAACCATGAGAGATGTACCATTGTCACCGGTGGGTTCAAGGCGGTGCAGATCGTACCCATGTCCAATTCTCGTTTCCATACACTGTATTGTACCCCCCCGACTGCATTTGCCGATGTACCATAGACGCATGCGAAATCTATTTATTATTGCGGTTCTATCAACAGTCACTGTTTCAGGTTGCAAAATGTACTCTCCTGGTGGGAATGTGTTTTTTAATGGTCCCGACAGTGCTGCCACATGGGAATCAACCGAGGAATTTCCAAAAACCATCACATTGATTGATACTCGAAGTGGAGAAAACATCTTTGTCATGGAAATTCCAGTCGGAAAACAACTTGTCATCGATTTTGAAACTGATGGCGGAAATGACCTTGTTGAATCACCAGATTTGATGCGATGGGAAGTATTTGACGTTGGAACCGGCTGGGGCGCGCTAAATAATGCCATGACTGTTCCAAATCGATGGTCAAGACGCCTTGATATCGCAATTCGACCTTCAAGCGAATATGCAATTCCAAGCGAACCTCTTGCAATGCAGGTTGATACCGCAGAGGATCACCCTGATTGGTGGTCTAATGAAGGGGGCGAAATCGATGTGTATGATCCTGTTGACGGGTATGAGCAGTAATACCCCCAAATAAACTCACCCCCGGAAATAAACTCACCGGGGGTGAGTTTATTTGGGGGTGAGTTTATTACAATACGGCTATGACCACTGCCAAAGAGGTAAAAACTGCAAATAACCCAGACGCTGTATCGCTTTCTGGCTACATTATTGACCCGCTCTACGAACCAGTTGGTGGTCAGACAGACCCCACGATTGGGCAGCCGGGCGAATTTCCCTACACCAGGGGTGTTCATGAAACAATGTACCGCTCTAGGCTTTGGACGATGCGGCAATTTGCCGGCTTTGGTTCAGCAGACGATACAAACGCAAGGTTTAAATATCTGCTCGAAAATGCAAAGGGCACAAAAGCAAACACAGGACTTTCCACTGCATTTGACTTGCCCACTTTGATGGGGCGTGATTCAAATGATCCCCTTTCAATTGGTGAGGTTGGTCGATGCGGCGTCGCCATAGACACCATCGAGGACATGCACAGGCTCTACGCTGACATTCCAATTGATGAGGTTACTGTTAGCCAAACCATCAACGGCCCCGCTTGTGTCATTTGGGCGATGTATCTCGCCATGGCAACAGAGCGCGACATTGACTGGAACAAACTTGGCGGGACATTACAAAATGATATTCTCAAAGAGTTTCACAGCCAAAACGAATTTATTTATCCACCCGAAGCTTCTGTAAAACTCGTCGTTGACACCATTGAATTTGCAACCAATAACACCAAGCGGTGGAATAGTGTTTCGATCAGTGGTTACCACATTCGCGAAGCGGGTTCAACCGCAACACAAGAACTTGCATTCACACTTCGTGACGGAATGGAATATGTTGAAGCGTGCATGAAACGTGGTCTTGATGTTGACTCGTTTGCACCAAGACTCTCGTTCTTTTTTAACAGTCATAATGAGTTCTTTGAAGAAATTTGCAAGTTGCGTGCAGCTAGAAGAATTTGGGCGCACGCGATGCGCGATCGGTTCGGTGCAAAAAACGACCGATCCCTTCTTATGCGAACACATGTACAAACAGCTGGGTGTTCACTCACCGAACAACAACCATTGAACAATATCGTCCGTGTTGCATATCAAGCAATGGCTGGTGTTCTTGGAGGATGTCAATCGCTCCACACAGATTCAATGGATGAAACACTAGGACTTCCAACAGAAACTGCTGTACGCGTTGCACTTCGAACACAACAAGTTCTCGCACACGAAACCGGTGTGCACCGCACGGTTGATCCGCTTGCAGGAAGTTATTTTGTTGAATCGCTTACCAACCAAATGGAAGAAGACGCAAATCAAATCATCAACGAAGTTGATGGCATGGGAGGCGTTGTACAAGGCATTCACAAAGGATATTTCCGGCGCTCCATTGCCGAAGCTTCTTATCGATTTGGACAAGAGATGGAAGCGGGCGATCGAATCATCGTGGGTGTCAATGCATATCCTGATGGAAACGAAGATGCGCAAGTTGAACTCTTACAAATTCCGCACGCAGTTGAAACACAGCAATGTGAACGACTCGATAAAGTGTTGAAGACTCGAGATAACAACTGTGCTTTGCAAGCGCTTGATGCAATCCGAGAAGCTGCTCGCAATGACGAAAACGTCATGCAATCGCTCGTTGATGCTTCGCTTGCTCGGTGCACACTCGGAGAAATGGTACAAGCGATGGCAGATGTCTTCGGTAGGTACAGCGGCGGGCCCGAGTGGTAATCTTAGATGACGTGGCAATCACCAAAAGGAACTCGTGATTTTTTCCCTGCCGATTTAGCTGCGATCCAGCATGTTGAAAGTGCTTGGCGGAATGCATCGATAAACGCGGGGTTCGATGAAATCGAAGGTCCTATGTTTGAACACCTTGATCTTTACACTGTAAAAAGTGGCGAAGGCATTGTGAGCGAACTCTTTAGTTTTCGGCGAGCCGGTGGAGATACTGATTATGCACTTCGCCCAGAATTTACACCAACGCTTGCAAGGATGGCGGCTGCAAAGGGTCGATCGCTTTCCGTTCCTACAAAGTGGTTTGGTATCCCAAGCCACTTTCGTGCTGAACGACCGCAACGCGGAAGATTGCGTGAGTTTAAACAGTGGAACGTTGACATGCTTGGCATTGACTCACCATCTGCGGATGCAGAAGTCATTGCAACTGCAATTCGAGCACTTGCAGACTTAGGTCTTACATCTGATGATATTGTTGTACGTATTAGCCATCGTGATGTGGTTGCAAAAATGTTACTTGATGGTGGACTTAAAGAAGAGCAACTACAAGTTGCACTTGGATTGCTCGACAAACGGGAAAAAATGCCTGCTGAAATCTTTGTAGAAAAAGCTGAGGAAGCAGGAATTGACCCGAGCGTATTCACACCATTCGACAATGAAACAGAAGCATCGCACGAAGATCTTGCGACTCTTCAACATGAGTTAAAACAGTGGGACATCGCAGAATGGTGCAAGTTTGATTTTAGTATTGTTCGAGGGCTTGCGTACTACACAGGCATTGTGTTTGAAATTCACGAAGCAAATGGAAATGAACGAGCAATTGCTGGTGGCGGCCGATACGACGGACTCGTTGAGATGTTTGGCGGACCTTCTATACCTGCTGTTGGTTTTGGAATGGGAGACGTTGTTCTTTCGCTTGTGTTGCGTGACAAGGGATTGCTTGGAGATGGAAACGACCTCCTTCCAACACCCGATGTTTTTGTGGTCAGTGCTGGCGAAGAAGGCGATGCGGCAATTGCAGAAACGGTTTCACTTTTAAGAAACGCAAACTTACACGCGAGAAGAAGTTACAAAACAACAAAAAACGTTGGGAAGCTACTCACTGAAGCAGCAAAAACGAAAGCTACATTTGCTGTTATTCTTGGTGAAGAGTTTACTCGCGGTGAGTACGTTGTCAAAAACTTAAGCACAAAAGATCAAGTGACGCTTCAACGAGCAGATTTGATTGAACATTTAAAATCATAAATGGCTCGCCGCATCCTCATCGTAACAGCAGTACAGGCCGAAGCAGATGCGGTCGGAAAACCAAAGGGGACATTCGTCGTCGCTGGTGGTATTGGACGAACAAACGCGGCAGTTACAACAACCACTTCTATTCTTGCCGATGGACCATTCGAATGGATCATCAACGCGGGCGTTGCGGGTGCGCTACCAGATAGCAATTTGAACATCGGAGACGTTGTCATTGCAGACAAGTGCGTGTATGCCGAAGAGGGTATTGTTTCCCCAAGTGGTTTTCAAACAATTGACGAAATGGGCTTTGCACTCGGCAACTTCGAAAATAACGAAGTTCCTGTCGACACTTGGATGAAAGAACGATTGCAATCCATCGGCCGAGTGGGTGGAATTGCAACTGTCGCAACTTGCAGTGGAACAAACGAACACGCTGCACTCATTCAAAGTCGTACTGGGTGTCTTTGCGAAGCAATGGAAGGTGCCGCAGTAGTGCACACCGCGAACCGCCTTGGCGCGAAGGCGATTGAATTACGCGTCATTTCTAACACAACCGGCGATCGAGATTCCCAACAGTGGAATCTTGAACTTGCATTAAAAATATTAGGAAAAAGCGTAGGTCAAGCAATTACCGCCTTGCGGGGGGAGTAGTCAATTTTCTTCGCAACATTGGCAACTGGTTTTTTGCACGCCGTAATTTCTGCACAAACAGTTGTTCGTTTTCAAACTCTGCATGTAAAAGCACTGCTGATAAATGTTGGGTCACTGCAGCAAGCACAATGGTGTCATCATCATGCACACCAAGGTCTGTAATCAGTCTAAGCCAGCAATCTTCGCACGATGAATCTATTTTATTTTCTTTTGCGAGCGTAAGCGTTGCGGCAAGCAGCGCCATTGGGGTTGGGTCCCAACCCTCTTGGGTACGAAACCACTCTTCAAAACGCGTTTTTTCGTTCTCAGTTGTTGCAAGAATTAAAAAAGCGTCTGCAGAAGGAATCCGGCGTATTGCCTCAAGCACTCTTGGCGTATTTTCTTCAGAGAATTTTGGAACCATGTCAATCACCGATTGAACAATCACCGATGCGGCTACCGAAGAAGCGAGTCTTTCTTGTTGACTCAGGTGGCCAGCAACACGAAGTGCGGTTATAAAATCACCTGTGGTTCCTCTCGCAAGACCATCAATTGTCATTGCATAAATAGGCGCAAGCCAGTTTGGTGTTGGCAGGTCGTTTGAAAGTGTAATTTCCGCGGGCTGCATCTCTGCTGCTTTCTCAAGTAAAACAAGTGTCGGTGCAATAATTTCAAACTCCCCTTTTTGAATTGCTTCAACCCGTTCTTTTTCGTCAATTGCACAATATGTGTCAACAGCTTGCAAAAAATATGTAGCTGCATTTGGGGCAGTAAGCATATCGATTCGCTGCTGTACTAATGATTGCATTTCTTTTACATCTTTGGTTGCAAGGAACGCAGATTTTAATAAGTTGTTCCCTGATATAAACAGCACCTTTGTTAGTTCGCCAAACTCTCCTGAGGAAACTTCCTCTTGCAATACTTCCATCGCCTTTACTGCGTGTGATTCATCTGTCATTTGGAACACTTCTACTAGACGCTCCATCGCTTCGTCATAGCGCGCTACTTCAAACTCCATATCAAAATCAGAACTGAATTCATCATGTATAAAACCACCTATTTCTAGGTCTTCAACTTCTTTGTCGATCAACCAATCTCCGAAAAATTGTTGTTCGTTTGAAAGGCTTTCCCGAATACCAAATGGATCAAACTGGTCAAGATTATCGAGATTCTTTTTAAATTCTTCCAATTTGCTAACATCGTGTACATCATCAATCACCGACACCATTTCTTTAACCGGTCCAAACATGGAATAACTTACAAGAGAGCATACAACTGCCCTTTGATTATTTACGTCTTGTGAAATGCCCAAAATTGTTTCCATTCCAGAAAGCGCGTTGTCATAATTCCCTGCTTCGAGATCGCCCTGTATGGAAAAACTCATGAGAAACATTGCAGAGCGAATGTTTCCTAAGTGTGGCAGTTCTAAATCAAATCCCTGAGAATAGTCAAGTTCCCAATCACAGGTTGGCATTGCAGCTATTTCTTGTATTCGTTTGCGAAAGGGCGCAAGTTGTTCATATTGTTCTTGCTCCACATTGGTCCAATCACTCTGCGCACCTTGTGGAATTTCTATGCCCTGCATTTCTAGGAACAACTCACCCCAAGCATCAGCGGCATTTTCTGGGGCAAAAAAAGTTGCACTCAAAGCACAATGTAGAATCGTTGCGAGTACCATCACGTGCAATGGTTGCATAATTATTCCCAACCATCAAGTAAGGAACCTTATGGATTGGATTACTATTATTATTATCGTGCTTTTTGCCCTCATTGCGGCAGTTTGCGTACTGCTCGCTTTGCTTGGTCTTGCCGGCACGTGGATCATGCTCGCTATTGCCCTTGGTATTGAGTTGCTCGACACGTATTGGGGGGATGGGGAAACGTGGGGTTGGACAACGCTTGGCGTTTGTTTTGGTCTTGCGATCATTGGAGAAATCATGGAGATGGGTGCGGGCGCCCTTGGTGTAAAAGTTGGAGGGGGATCGCGTCGCGGTATGGTCGGTGCAATCATTGGAGGCATCGTTGGCGGAATAGCCCTAACACCTCTAATCCCTATTCCAATTATTGGGACGCTCATCGGCGCTGTCATCGGCACATTTGCGGGTGCAGTAATCGGGGAGTGCACACGCAAAGATCCTGCCACTGTTGGTGGTATTGCCAAATCCGCATCTGGCGCAACGATCGGTCGCATCCTCGGCGTGCTAGGCAAAACCGGCGTTGCCGCTGTGTGTTGGTGCATCCTCGTCATCACACCTTTTGTATAAATAAACTCACCCCCGGTGAGTTTATTTCTGGGGGTGAGTTTATTTATGACTTTAGGTAAGGCGGAGAATTTCATCGAGGGTTGTAAGACCTTCGGCCAATTTAGCAAAACCGTCAATACGAAGGTTTTGCATACCAGATTCAATACAACGGTTTCGGAATGTGGTAATCGTTGGGTTACTCGCAATCAAATCGCGTAGTTCGTCATTCATCAGCAATAACTCGTAGATGCCAAGTCGACCTGCGTATCCACTCCCCCGACACTGATTACAACCAACAGCATGCGGGATTTTTTCTGGAGTGAGCCCTCCAAGTAATTCTAGTTCTTCAGGGGTTGGTTCTTCAAACTTCACGCACTGCTGGCACACACGCCGAGCAAGACGCTGCGCGAGAATAGCGTTCACCGCAGATGCAACTAAGAATGGTTCGACACCAATATTAATCAACCTTGTCATCGATGAAGGTGCATCATTTGTGTGTAACGTAGATAGCACCAAGTGTCCCGTCATGGCTGCTTGAATTGCCACTCCAGCTGTTTCCTTATCACGAATTTCGCCCAGTAAGACTACGTCGGGGTCTTGCCGCAACAGTGCGCGCAGGGCTCTGGAAAATGTCATGTCAATTTTATCATGTACCTGTATCTGAGTAATACCATCCAATTCGTACTCAACTGGATCTTCGACCGTAGATATATTCAAACGCTTGCGATCCATTGACTGCAAGGATGAATAAAGCGTTGTTGTTTTACCACATCCAGTTGGACCCGTCACAAGAATAATTCCATTTGGCGCAGTAACCTCTTTCTGCCACGCTTCAAGAATTTCTTTGCGGAACCCCAACTCATCAAGACCAATCCGAATGTTCCGATCATCGAGCAACCGCATCACAATCTTCTCGCCCTTTGGAGTTGGTACAGTTGAAACTCGTAAGTCTAATGACCTGCCAAGAATCGTTGCGCGAATTCGTCCATCTTGTGGCAATCGTCGTTCTGCAATATCTAAGTTCGCGAGAATTTTTATACGGCTCACAACTGCTGCGTGCAACCGTTTGGGCGCATCATCTAAGTCGTGTAACACGCCATCAATTCTATACCGAACCCGAGATCGATCATCACATGGTTCGTAATGAATATCTGAAGCATTTTCTCGCAAAGCGGTTGCAATCATATTGCTCACAAAACTCACAACAGGTGAAGAATCTGCCTCTGCAGTAGCATTTTCGAGATCAAGCGAAAGTTCGCCCCCACTTTCTTCTTCACGAATCTCGGGTTCAATTTTTCGTGTTTGTGCATCAAACACATCAATAGCGCTTTCCAAATCTCGCCTTAGTGCAATTGCTTGACCCATTTTTGCAGACTGATCGCAACAAATACCCTCGGCTAAAAATACTGCGTCTGGTGTTTGTGCTGCCAAATACCTCTTTCCTTCTATCTTAACCGGAACAATACAATGTTCCCTGCACCACGAACTTCCAATTTTTTCTACAAACTCTAGATCAATGTTTTCATTGTCAATTTTAACAAACAACATTCCTGATAATTGAGCAACTGTTTTTTGTACGCTCTCCTCACAGATACCTGTATCAATGAGTGTTTGCGCAACGGATTGCCCGCGGTTTTTCTTTTGCAATCGCTCAACTGCTTCCTGTTGTTCTCCATCAAGAACACCTTGCGCGCGTAACGCAACCATAAGTTTGTTTGCATAAGAGGTTGCTGGTTGTTTTAGGGTGTTTAACTGTTTCATTGCCGTTCTCCAGCATCAACAAGTGTATTGCTTGTGCTTCCGAATATAAATAGTGTTCGTTCAATTTCACCAAACTCTGCTAGGATATTTTCATCATCAATCACCAAACGAAGAAGAACTGAATCGCCCCGCACTTCAACTACAACAAAAGCGCCGTTTGCGTTTGGCAAAAGTAACGTATCACCCTGTTGGTAAATGCTTCCATTTATATTCGCCAACGAACTCTTTCCCTTCATGATTGATGTGAGTTCTAACTCAAACATCGCACGATCTGCAATTTCTACTAAGAATTGGTGTGCAATCCAAGTTTCAGAAGGCTTTTTTACAACTGCCACCTCTGTATGTGCAACTGTTTGTTTTTGACATGGATTAAGGTTAACAAGTGGTTGCTGCCAACTCGATGGATCATGATCAAGCCTCCCCGAAACGGTTTGTGTTTCAAGTATGACATCAACAACTTCAGACGATGTCTTGACTACACCATTTTCACCTAAAAAAGAATCCATAAGCATATCTTGCTGCGTTGATGCAACACTCCCTTCTACAGGAACGACCATCCACATCACTGTGAGCTCAGAAATCGCAAACAGCGCAGAAAAAATGACAAACATCGGCGCTGCTCCATAGAGCTCCGTCATGTGCTTTAGAATATTCATTGAGAACCACCCTCTTCATTGAACAACAAGTGAAGCACCAACGTTGCATCAACTGTTACATCATTTGTCCGTCTAATATCCAATCTGCTTATTGGAATCATCCGTTCCATTTGTTCAAACCGTTGTATTAAATCATACACACCCACGAAAGAACCGGTTACTTCCATATTCACTGGAAGCACACCAAAGTCGTTTTCAGATCGATTTCCAGAAATGGTAACGCTGCGAACAGTAAGATTTGATTGCTCAGCAGCAATTGATGCCTCTCCAAGCCACTGCTCGGCTTGATGCTGGATTGGAATTCTAGAAGTTGCAACTTCTGAAGCACTTGCCAGTTGTTCTATCGCATCTTGCATTTGACGATACTGTGCATTTACTTCTGAGAAATGACTGAGTTGTTTTGTTCTTGCTTTAATTTCACTAGCAACGGTCTCAACAGCAAGATTTGTTGGACGATACACCGTCAGCCAAGCCATTACCGGCGTTGCGACTAAAACAAGTACAAGCGAAAAATATCTCATTGGAATATTCAAGGGTGCACCTCAGCAAGAGTCTGTTTAACTTCATTGTGTGCTTCCATCGAGATTGCGAAACCCCTTGCAATTCCACCTTTTTTCTGTTGGCAGTATTGCAATGACACATTTGTAAAATATGCGGATTCCATCAAACTTTCTACAAACGATGAAACTGTTGCATCATCATCTGCATCCCCTGCTACATGCACTTTGTCGAACCTAATCGAAATGCCATCATCATTTGTGCGAGTTCTAGTATCTACTCGAATTGAATTCATAAATGCCTCTTCGGGTAAAACGGAGGTTAATTCAGAAAGTAAAAGTGATTTTGGAACGACGTCAAGTAACTCGCTGATTACTTTTGCTTCCTCGAGTTTTTTTCTCAGCGTTCTCTCTGATTGCATATAACCCTGCACACGCAACTGTGCATCATTCCACCTTGCTGAAACAGCTTGTTGGTTTTGAAAAACACTCCGCCAATGTCCCATGGTTGCTGCAAATGCAGAGAAGGTCATAATGACTACTATTCCAACCAATACCAATCCATACCGAAATATTCTTCGATCTCGTTTTTGATCGTGCCAACGCTTCGTTAGAAAATCATCAAATGGATGGTTCATATTGATTCCCTCGCGTACGCAAAACACAAACCTGCGACAGTTGTCCATATTGGTCCGCTTGCCAACTCTTCCGCGCCACTGATCCACGCCGAGGGATCTGCAATAAAACCATGCAAACCCAACTCCGTCGCAACTGAAGCACATAATTCTGTTTTCAACGCTCCGCCACCACAAAACACGATGCGGTCTATGGGGCGTTCGGGAAACAGTGAACTGTGATGCCGGGTGCATCCGCGGAGTTCCTCTACAAATGTGTTTTCGCAGCAACTTTCTAATGAAGAGTTTGGCTCTGCAAGACCACGAGGTAAAATTTCTCCACGCCGCTCAAACTCTCTGCCGTTCGCTCCCGCCCGAATCAGCGCTGGTGTTGATTTCCATTGTTGTGTAGAAGAAGTCTCTGGTTTGTATTGCAGCGTGCTAGCTACAACGAGATTCATCCCATGTGCAATCATGGCGATGGTTTGTTCTTTGTCCATATCAACGACCATTGAAGTGATCATTTCATCTCCATCGCGGCGATAAAGTTTGTCAAACGCTCGTAGCGTTGCGTGAACTGGAACCGTAACCCTTCGAACATCCATACCTGCGCGTTCAACAGTAGATACGCACCTATCAATCATTGCATGAGAAACACCTATGCAAAGTAATTCCTGTTGTAATTGCGAATTAGACCCATCCCGAATATTTGTGAAGATCGGCAACTGTCTGATAGAAGCGTGACTCCACGATCCATTCTGTTCACAAAGTTTTTGCACAACCTCGTCGTCTCTTGCATTGCAATCGACTCGAATATGCCTCAAAAGTATTTCTGAAGAGGGTACTGAAACCACTGCCTTGCGAGAATGAAAGCATGAAGTTGCTTCCCGTAATCCAACATCATCATTGGCAGATACTTCAAATGAAGCCTCAAGTACAAGTTCATTTTCCCCACTGATTTGCATGAAACGGACAACATCGTCGTTGCCAAAATGAATTGCTACTGGTGGCTTGGCCGATGCACGAGTGAATCTTTTTTGAATTCCCATACACGTTGCAATCGACAAGCGCGATGTGCTTCTAGAGTCCTATGCAAAGTATGGGGTTGGATTGTGTGGGTTGGGGGAGTTCATCCCCTGCACAACTGGAGTAATGAAACAAGAATGAATGAACGCACAAATTGATTCAGCGTTCAGCGGGAGGTGTAATACCTACCGAATAAAACGGACCGATCCGAAATCTGGAATGATTGGAACATTACTTATGCGAAATGCGGATGGCCAATACACGCACCACGCTTTACCGATGAGTAAATCTCGGTTTACTAAAAAAGGTGCGGTATCGATCTGTGCTGCGACAAATTCATCTGGGTTTCCCCAAAGTCGACCATCTAAAGAATATGCGCTGTTGTCGCCAGCCATCATAAATTGATCAGGACCTAAAACCGCAAGTTTATCTGGGTGCGTTCCAAAAGCTGGAGATCCTACTTCTACAAGTTTTTCATTCCCAGGTGTTGTTGGATTTTTTGTGGCTCTCGACGGAAGGCGACCACTTCGATAATATAAATCATGATCAACAGTTACCTTACTCATTATGAAAGGGGCGTTTTTAAAATGCCATGATAATGTGGGAGCAGCGCCGCCTCGACCAGCAATTACTTCGATTGGCACAGACTCATCAGCCCTAGTTACTAGCCGAAGTCGACCTTCTGGTCCATAGTCATACAGCATTTCTCCAACTCGCTGACCATCAATGTACATTGCGAGCATTTGATCAACGTGCCAAAACTCTACTGCTGTAGGTTTACCTACTTGTATCGGATCAATGTCAAACGTATCAATTGTAAGCGACGAAGGATCGTCGACTAATTGTTTTGTCAACATTGCTTTAGACCCGTCTATTGTCCAGTTAAAAACATGCCCAACAGCGTGGAGTTCAAAGTTCACAACCAACGATTTTTCTTGCGGAACAATTGTTGCCGCAACTCGGATGTCTGACATTGGCTCTTGCCTAGACCTTGGCATCAACATGTTGTACGGAAGCCAATCATCAATTGGTATTTTGTGATTATCCCACGTGAGTGTTGTGTTTCCCCCAGAGCACTCCCATGTTCGCCCATCGCGATTCCAATCCGCGACAGGCGTTGCGTGCCAAGGTGAACCTCTCCAAGGTCTTGCCAGTGCGAGATGGTCTGATGGAATTGCGTCGCTATCTGAGACTGGTCTCCATAAAGTTTTCTGTACGTGTTCAGGTTTGCGTTGAATTAAAAATGAACCGTTGCCCTTCTTGGCAAAAATTTCTCCATCTGCAATCCAAAGAGTTTCGTTTGGCAATCCAATCAGGCGCTTGATGTAATTTGCAGCAAGACCTTGCGTGTCTGTTGGATTTTTAAATACAACAACATCAAATCGCTTTGGCTCAAAAAATGGATACAACGTTTTTAGTACTAACACCCGATCACCAGTGCGTGGAATGATTTTTTTTGCTTCGGCCAGTGGCAGCGGCATTGTTCTTCCAAGTAACGGATCAACAAATCGTTCTGGACCAATATTCCTCTGAACATCAAAACCCACGGGGAAATATTCGCCTGTTTGATCGCTGTGTTTCAACAAGTGCTGCCCAAGCAGAGTTGGTGCCATCGAACCTGTAGGAATAACAAACCCCTCGACGACAAAACCCCGAAAAACCATTGCAAGGACGAACGCCACCAATAATGATTGGATCGTTTTTATCACGCCTGTCTCTTCTTTGTGTTCTTTCGTTTGCATGTACTGTGCAGTTTACCCTGTACTCTCAGAACCGCCACCTTCGGAATTTGAACCGGAGTTGCCGCCTTTCCTTCGACGTCTTCGGCGTCGGCGCTTTTTCTTCTTTGGCCCAGAGGCTTCTGTACTTTCTTGTGTCTGAGTGGGTCCTTTGTTTTGGGCAACTTGCTTTGCGCTACTCTTGTTTCCGCGTCGCCGACGAGATTTTTTATTTTTATTTTTATTCTCTTTTTTCTCGTACACGGGCTTTTCAATTTCTTCCCATGGTCGAGGACAAGTTTCTGGATCGCTGAGTTCTTCAACTGGGACTGCGATCTGCCTGTTGTCATGTTCAAGAGCGACAAGCACAAGTTGCGTCAAAATTTTTCCGTCAAGTACAACGCCTGGCCCTTCAGCAGTGCCAACCCTTGTTTTTCTGTGTGGCAAATTCTTTTTCAATTCACGATACGTTTGGTCTTCATACCGAAGGCAACACATAAGACGTCCGCACCGTCCTGAAATCTTCTTCGGATCAAGCGTTTGCTTCTGCTGTTTTGCTGCGCGCATTGAAACTGGCGAAAGAACTTTCAAGAAGCTCTTGCAACAACAATGTTGACCACATTTTTCATAATCTCCAACAAGCCTTGCTTCATCTCGTGAGCCAACCTGACGCATTTCAATTCTGGTTTTAAATTCTTTCGCAAGTGCTTGAACAAGAGATCTGAAATCAACCCTGTCTTCTGCTTGATAATAAACCGTAAAAAGTTCTTCACCAAGAATTGGTTCCACGTCTACAATTTTCATTGACAGTTGATGTTCTTCTACCAATTTTTTAACTATCTTTTTATGATCTCTCACTCCTCCCTTGAGTACACTCATGCGACCTAAATCCTCCGCAGTTGCAATCCGGAGAACTCGACCATTTGTATGGAATGGAAACTTTTTTCCGCCGGAGTTATCTATATATTCGAGCATTTCAGAACGAGAAATGGATTTACCGCAGCCTGCATTTGAACAGGTCGTGGTGAGCAGATCGACCAATTCTGTTCCTCGATGCGTCCGAGCAACAAGTTTTGATCCACATCCTGCTCGGATTTCTCCTGCTTGTTTATACTCGCCAACTTCAAGCATTGCGCCAAAACGCACAACCATCGTCGTTGGCGCCTCAAGCGCTTCGAGTTGTTCTTCTAGGGTGAGTGCATCTCGGTTTGAAGGATCTTCGTCCTGTTCAAAAACCGGTAATGGAAAAATAGACATGTCTGTAGATACCGCGTTACAAAATTACGAAACTAGGTTCACCGAGTTCACCGAGTTCGTAATCACTGTTCAAAACTGTCGTCAGGAAGGGTTTCATCTCCATCAATCACCTGACCAACTGATGGGTTTGTACGCGTAAGCGATTCTATTGTAGCGGTTCGACCGTCTTGTTTGAGCGCTTCGAGCGTTTTTCGTTGCCGTTTTGTAAAGAGAAGCCGAATCGGCACTTCACTAAAGGGCAATTCTTCTCGAAGACGGTTCATCAGATACCGTTCATATTGACCTTCAAACATATCTGGTTCATTCACAACGATCGCAATCGTTGGTGGTGAAACGGCTATTTGCGACACATATAAAAGTTTTGCAACTGTTCCCAAACGAGATGATGGACCGCGATCTTTCAATATATCTCGCAACACGCCATTCAATTTGCCAGTTGTTTCGCGGTGGATGGATTGCGCCTTTAAGTTAAACGCCATAGCGACAGCGTCTTCAATGCCTTCGCCTTCATGGGCGCTGATAAACACAATTGGTGCGTAATCTAAACCCCGCAACTCTTTTGTTAAATATTCGAGGTAATCTTCTGGTGTGACACTTTCATCAACAAGATCCCATTTGTTTACCACTATGACTGTTGGCTTAAACTGCCTTTGAAGTTCTGTTGAAAGCTTTTTATCAACTTGAGAAATCCGTTGCGTTGCATCGACCAACAACATTGCTACGTCTGAACGACGAATTGAATTCAACATTCTGCGGTAGGCGTAATATTCAATGTCATCCGAAAAACTTTTTTGTTTTCGAACACCAGCGGTATCAATCGCTGTTAATATTTTTCCATTAATTTCAAATTGCACGTCAACTGCATCGCGAGTTGTTCCTGCAATTTCAGAAACAATCACGCGGTTTTCTCCAGCAAGTGCATTAATAAACGATGACTTTCCTGCGTTTCGTTTTCCAACGATAGACAACCGCATTTCGTCTTGTTGCTGTTCAACCTCGCCAACTTCACCAAGACGTTCCCAGAGTGTGTTAGAAAGTGAAGTAATTCCAAAACCACTCGTCGATGAAACGCAAAGCACTTCGCCCAAGCCAAGCGCAGCTGCTTCATGGCCATGTGATTCCCAACTCCGTGAATCTACTTTGTTTGCAACTACGATTGTTTTTTCTGCTGCTCCTGATCGCCGCAATAATTTTGCAACCGTTTCGTCAAGTGGTGTAATACCAGATTGCGCATCAATCACAAAAAGAATGATTTCTGAACGATCCATTGCTTCTTGAATTTGGGATTCAATATCTTCTGTTAAATCGCGGAGGTCACACCCGGCATCATCAATGTGTTGTCCTTCAACAACGTACACGCCCCAGCCACCTGTATCATGAATTTCTGCAAAACGAGGGAGCGTACCCTTTGGAGTCTTTTTCGGAGGTTCAATTTCAAGCACCACGCTCACGCGATCGCGCGTGACTCCGGGGGTTGGATCGACGATAGAAACACGCTTGCGAGCAAGACGGTTCATGAGGCTCGATTTGCCAACATTTGGTCTTCCGACAATTGCTACTCTTGGTAGGGACATTCCGCCATTGTATCAGAGCAGGCGCGTTCGATGCGCAGTGAATTACGGGTCGTATAAATTGCCAAACTGCGATACACTCTCCAAATGCCTACTACACGTACACAAGGTGCTTTGATCGTCATTTCTGGCCCATCCGGAGTTGGAAAAACGACGATCGTACATAGGGTACGAGAAGAATTGAACGCTATTTTTAGCGTTTCGGCAACAACTCGTCCAAAAAGTGATCGCGAAACTGATGGTGTGGATTACTACTTTGTTACATCCGAACGGTTTGAGGAGCTAGTACAAGAAAGAGCTTTTCTAGAACACGCTGAAGTTTTCCATTGTCATCGATATGGCACACTGAAAGAGCCAGTTGAAAAAGTACTGGCAAAGGGTAATTTGATGCTGCTTGATATCGATGTGCAAGGCGGCGTGCAAGTGCATCAGAATATGCCCGAATCCTTACGATTTTTTATCCTTCCACCGAGTGAAGATGAATTGCTTCGAAGATTGACCGAAAGGGGGCGTGATGATGCTGATTCGATCGAGCGGAGGTTTTCCGAAGCCAAACAAGAGATACTCTTTGCGAGCGAAAGTGGTGCGTACGACTTTTTTATTGTAAATGACAATCTTGAACTTGCAGTAGCAGAAACTGTAGCCATTATTAAAAAGTGTCAAGACACTGCGCAATCGGCACCATGAAACTGTTTCTAAAAAGTTTCATGGTCACAGTTTTGCTGTGCGCAGCAAGGGTTTCTGCTGCTGTACCGCTTGATTCGATTGTTGCGAAAAACACTTTTCCAATTGCACCAAGGGGTGGTGTTCTTATGGTCCGCCTTCTGAGCAGCGAACTTGGCAACGAATGGCCTTCGACAATACCTGTTGTTTTTGAAGATGGGACTACTGCCGACGGTGTAGTTGGGTGGATTGAGATAAAAGAACATTCAACGGGTTGGACAGACGAAAGTGTTTTTGTTCGCCCAATTGAAATGACAGATTCCACAGCATCAACGAACCCAAGGGACACCATCAGTGGTCCAATTCTTTTAGTAGAACTTCCAAAAAATGGAACTGGTTCAATTTATTTTGGCGGAGAAAGCGTTGTGCCAAAGTGGGTAGATCTCCCATCACAATTCCCGAGTTTTGATTTTTCAAAAACAGAAAAAACTGGAACCCTAACTTTTTTAGAAGCGAACTACTTGCCGCCAACGAATGCCTTGCATTATTGGAGATGGGTACTGCTTGCATCTAAAAACAATGTAAATCCTCCTGTAATTCCTAATGCTAACCGCGTAGAAAAACTTTCGGCTCTACATGGCGAACAATTGTGGCGGATTGCATTTCACAATCTCTCTATTGCAAGCCGAGGTGCTGGGGCTGCTTGTCTCGATCTACTTACAGATACGTCGATGGACGAAGACCACCGTTTTGCTTGCTGGGTTGAAAGTCAAACCAAACTCGAAAAATTACTTAGTATTTTACTCGACGAAACATTAACGAGTAAACAACTAGCATACAGGGCGTTGCGTTGGAGTGATGCACAATCAAAATCTTTGTTTTGGTTTACTTCGCTGTTCGGCGCATCGGTAACAGTTAAAGTAGCGAACAGTAAACCAGAAACAAGTTTGTGCCAACTTGCATGGGAAGGTGAAGACGAAATACCTCTCGCTTTTGAGATACCCGCGCGCAAAACGGTTTCCATGAATTTAAAAAGACCAAAAGCACTAGACCTTTCAGTTTTTGGTCCGGTTGTCACTCCCCCTGTTCAAAAATTAGTGCTCAGCATGCCAAACAGAATGGCTATTTTTCCTGTAGAAAATGGAGTCATTAAAGCAAAACCACCGCATGTTAAACTTCCTCCGCTCGTTCCTACATGGACACTCTCTTCGCTACGCCATGGGTATGCAAGACGTGTTTCTCAAAATCAAAAAACTGAAGTAGAAGTCCGGTATGTGCTAGGAAGTTGGGAAATCTTTATTGCGTGCCATGGAAGCGCAAATGATTCAGAAATCGACCAAGAAACTGTTTCCTTATTCTTTTCATCGCTTTCAGAACCAATTGTGATTACACCGAAAACGAATGCTTTGTCTCACTTTCAGATATTTACGGAAACAACTGATGTGGGTTGGAATTCGCGTGTTGTTGTACCGAATTCTGTCATTCAAAATGGAAAACTATCATTTTCCGTTGTACGCACTCATGGCGAGAATGATAATATTGAAACTTCCCCGCTCCCTTGCGTGCCTTGGGACATTAATCCTGCACCAATTGTGATTGATACGACACACTGGAACACGATCGACAATATTCCTATCACACCAGACCCCGAATAAAATTAATTGACTCCGAGTCAATTAAAACCTTATATTTTTAATTGACTCGGAGTCAATTAATTCCGTAATTTTCATATCTCGTTTATTACCAATGTGTTAAGACACGGCTTATTGACTCGGAGTGAATTAAATCCTGTATTATTTAATTAACTCCGAGTGAATTTAATCCTGAAGATTTTAATGAACTCGGAGTCAATTAATTCCTGAAATTTTTAATTGACTCGGAGTTAATTAATTTTGGGATTAACTTATCTCGTTTGTTACCAGTATGTTAAGTGGGTGTGGCAATGGTTTTTATTCACTCGGAGTCAATTAAATGTTGGTGTAGGTATAGCGAGCGGTATACCGCGGCGGTGCTGAGTGCGTTAAAGCGAAGCAGGGCTAAAATTTCAGGCGTGCAAGAATGCCGATTGCACCAGCAGAATCATAATTTTCTGTTTGCAGTGTTACACCTGCTGAGTCATAGACTGATAACTCACCAGCAAACACGACTCCGCCCAACAGCGTGATTGAAACGCTTGGAGTGGGATGATAGGTAGCTCGTACATGCAGTGGGAGCGAAGTCGCTTCACCAACACCACCTTGGGCATATCCAGAATCATCCAAACGGAATCGGCTGTAATCGTATGAAAGACCAACCCCAAGAGACCAATCGTCAATTGGTTTCCATACAAGTTCAGCGCCAATCCGACTACCAAAACGAGTGGTCAAATCACTCGTCAGTGTTACATCATCTGCCAATTTCCAATCGAGCACCAAGATAGGAAACAAACGATCGTCGTCTTCTAGAGCCTCGACAACACCAAGGCCACCACCAAAAACAAGTGTGTCCGAGTAAGCGTGCGCAAAACCGATCATCCCACCAAAAACTCTGGAGTCGGATTGAGCCGCACCAGAATCTCTGCTCCATTTAATAATGGGTCCACCAAAAATTTGGGTTTTCTCTCGAAGTTGGTGCGTCCACTGCATTGCAAGATCTGTGGTAGTAACAAGATCCCACGGATCATCATTTCCCAAACCTGTAGCACCCGAAAAATTCCAATCATCGCGTTGGTATTGAAAACGAAATTGCAGATAATCATCGTCAGTCACTTGGTATTGAAGTCGTAGCTCTGCACCATATCTTGTAGCTTCAACCTTACCACCATTATCAATGGAACTATCAAATTGATTTGTGAGATGGAAATCTAAAATTGAATCAATGTCATCTGCTTGAGCAGTACTAATAATCAATACAAGAAAAGTGAAAGCAATTGTTCTCATCATAAGTCCGTTCAAGAAGTTGTCGTAGGGAGTGTTTCCACGAGATTAGTCAAAATGTCATCGGTTGTCACGCCTTCTGCCTCTGCCTCAAAATTAAGAATACAACGATGTCGCAATGCTGGCAGAATTGCACTTTGAATATCTTCTACCGCAACAGTTGATCTACCGGCGAGCAGCGCCCTTACTTTTCCAGCCAAGGCCAACGTTTGTGCTGCTCTTGGTGATGCACCAAAACGTAAAAATGTTTTGACCTGAGGTGTTGCAACCTCTGCCTCAGGATGCGTTGCGAGTACACAACGCACTGCATAATCTTGCACATCCTGTTTCAACTCTACTTCTCTGATCATTGATTGATAGTGCATGATCTTTTCTGTATCGAGAATTTTTTCAATCTTCGGTTGGAAACCAGTCGTTGTTCTGTCAATAATTTCCATCAGTTGGTTGCGGTCTGAATATCCAACGCGTAACTTAAAAAAGAAACGATCGAGTTGCGCTTCTGGCAGTGGATATGTTCCCTCTTGTTCGATCGGGTTTTGAGTTGCCATGACAAAAAACGGTTGTTGCAGTTGGTGTGTTTCACCGCCAACTGTAACTGATTTTTCTTGCATCGCTTCAAGGAGAGCCGATTGTGTTTTTGGTGTTGCACGGTTTATCTCATCTGCAAGCACCATTTGGGCAAAGAGCGGTCCCTTGCGAAATTCAAACGTTCGTCCTTCTTCTGATTCAACGACAACAGTTGTTCCAGTGATATCGGCCGGCATTAAATCTGGCGTAAATTGAATACGAGAAAAACAGAGATCCAACGCTTCACTCAGCGTTCGGATCAACAACGTTTTTCCTAATCCGGGAACACCCTCAAGTAGTGCGTGTCCACCTGCAAACAAACAAATGAGAACACCGTCGACAATCTCATCATGTCCAACAACGGCTTTGGCTATTTCTTCTCGAGTTCGTTGATAATCCGCGCGAAATGAATCTGCCGTGGTTTCTACTCGTGATGCAGTTTCTGTCATACGAACACGATACCATTATTGGAGAAACTTAGTCTCAAGGTAGTAAACTTTGTAAATAGACGCAAATTAACGGAGGGGCAAAAATCGTAAATTACGCAAAGGTGTTAATTTACTCAGCTTTTTCAATCATCCAGTATTCGATTTCGATCTGCGTTTGGCGACCAAACACGGTAGCGAGCACCCGTACAACACCCTTGTCGGGGAAGATTTCATCGACTGTACCCTCATAGCCCAAAAATGGACCTTCTTTGATATTAACATGATCGCCAACAGCAAATTCGAGTCGCACCTCTGTGACTTCATCTGGGGCTTGTGAGTCAAAGAGCATTTTGTCAACTTCATCAGCAGACATTGGGGTTGGCTTGCCAGCTGTACCAACAAAATCACCAACACCCGTTGTTTCTTTGATGAGGAAAAAGATGTCTTGCGAAATTCGTTGTTCTTCGAGTTTCATCTCAACAAAGATGTAACCTGGATAGAGTTTTGTTTCAGTAATTTTTGCTTTACCTGTTTTGGAAAGCGTTTTTGTTTTTTCGGTTGGAACCATGATGCGCCCAACAAGGTGTTGCATTGCTTCAATTTCGACTTTGCGGTCAAGCGCTGCTTTTACATAATCTTCCTTGTTTGATGCCACGCGAAGCACAAACCAATTCATGCCCGCGCGAGTTTGTGGCTCTTCACCATCGGGTTCATTTTCAACCGCACTTTCAACTGGTTGCGCAACCACTGTTTCTTCTGAAACTTCAGGAGTCACGGCTTCTGTGGTTTCAGATGCGGGTGTTTCAATGTTGTTTTCTGTATCAGTCATAGTATTCATTGCGTCTTTCTTCAATGTCCCTCGTTAAGAAGATTGCAAAACATCAACGGATTGGAAGAATGTTGAGAAACCTAGGTCAGCAATTTGACAAAACAGTGCGATAAATGCAGTCAATAAGATGACTAAAATTGTTGATCCCAGTATTTCACGCCTTGTAGACCAGTTCACTTTTTTCATTTCACCTTCAGTTGCGATCATGAAGTCAACCATTTTTGGTTTGCGACCAATGAGGTAATAGCCGGTTGATCCACAAGCAAGCATGACCACGATCGTCACTGCTGCTGAAACAAAAACTGGTTCAATATCACCAATTTGAATACCGTTGACTTGATCCCACAGCCACGCAACGCCCATCAATGACAATAGTCCAAAGCCGATGGCAGACATCAACCGTACCCAATATCCTTGCCCTTGTTTGTAGATTCCTGCAGCCATGTGCATCCTCTTTGTTTACCGAAACCGCGTGCGATTTCGTAGTTGTCTTCAAAACACGCCGGGAGTGACTCGAACACTCAACCTGCGGATTTGGAATCCGCTGCTCTGCCAATTGAGCTACCGGCGTCTTGCGCCAATCGGCGCGGTTTATTTTCGCTTGATCTTATGAAGCGTGTGTTTACGTAGACGCGGGCAATATTTTTTATAGCCTTCTTTGACTTTTTCGTCAATGCCACCCTTCACGCGGATACTTGTGCGATAATTAAGGTCGCCTGTTTCCGTGCATTGAAGCCATACGTATTCTCGATCTGTTGCCTTCTTGGCCATGATAAACCTCTTTCATGAACGGGTCTGGGGGAGCAAAGTGCTCCCCCAAAACCAATTCACATTAAAAACATTATTCAATAATCTTGGTAACAACACCGGAACCAACCGTGCGGCCACCTTCGCGAATCGCGAAACGAAGACCCAATTCCATAGCAATTGGTTTATCTTCAAGATCGATTGACATGGTTACATTGTCACCAGGCATGCACATTTCTGCGCCATCCATAAGTTCCAACTTACCTGTTACATCCGTTGTTCGGAAGTAGAACTGTGGCTTATACCCAGTGAAGAATGGTGTATGACGACCGCCTTCTTCCTTCGTAAGCACATACACTTCGCCTTCGAACTTCGTGTGCGGTGTGATGGAACCTGGCTTCGCAAGAACTTGACCGCGTTCAATGTCTTCTTTGTCAATACCTCGGAGGAGACAACCTACGTTGTCACCAGCTTGTGCATCGTCAAGAATTTTTTGGAACATTTCAACGCCAGTAACAGTTGTCTTTCGGCTTTCTTCTGCAAGACCGACGATTTCAACTTCATCACCAACTTTTACGATACCGCGGTCGATACGACCTGTTACAACAGTACCACGACCTTTGATGGAGAAGACATCTTCCACTGGCATCAAGAAGTCCTTGTCTGTTTCGCGAACTGGTTCTGGAATGTATGAGTCACATGCTTCGATGAGTTCATCGATTGGCTTGCAAATTTCATCATCCTTGCCTTCGGCTTCAAGTGACTTGAGCGCTGAACCACGGATGATTGGAATATCGTCACCTGGGAAATCGTACATGCTGAGCAATTCACGAATTTCCATTTCAACGAGTTCTAGTAGTTCTTCGTCGTCAACCATGTCACACTTGTTCATAAACACAACAATCTTTGGCACACCAACTTGGCGTGCGAGAAGAATGTGCTCACGAGTTTGTGGCATTGGGCCGTCAGTTGCTGCAACAACAAGAATCGCGCCGTCCATTTGGGCAGCACCAGTAATCATGTTCTTCACATAGTCAGCGTGACCTG
>JACNLW010000056.1 GCA_014381305.1 Planctomycetota bacterium | reverse complement strand
CGTAGATGTTTCTGATTTGCTCATCGTGATTGACGCGTGGGGTGCGTGCGAGTAAGTAACAAGCAATCAATAATGTCGCTTCAGGCGCAGATGCTGGCGTTGGATGACACCTATTGTTTCGATCGTGTACCTTGACATGCGTGGGATTTTATGTTGATTATTGGTCCATAATGGTCAATATTGGTCGTTAACGTCGAATTATTGCATGAAAAATCTAGAATAACTGAATTTTCTTGAAACCGAGTCAAGTCAATGCTACGAATAGCGTATTAGAGATAATAGATCTATATATAAGTGCAATGTGCATGAAATAGGTCAAAAGTACTTTGTTTGGAGAAAAAGGAGTCCACACATGACAATCATACCAATTTTACTTGCTGCCTTGTGTACCTCGGCCCTCACGGGTCTTGGTCAAGAACAAACGAACAATCGTTTACCAAAGGATGCAATTCCTGTAGTCTCAGTGCCGAGTCTTGATTATTCGGCACTTTTTGATGCAGATCTATCAAGAGAAAAATCGGGGCAAGCGCCACAGTTCGCTGTTCCAAATACAAAGTCAATCACTCCTGGGACTGATGGTATTTGGGAACGTGTTGATATGAATACACAACGTTGGACGTTACGTGTTTCATGTGACAATGCGTTGACGATGAACCTTGGTTTTGGTCGGTACAACATGCCATCAAGTGGCTCGTTGACAATCACTGATGCGTCGGGCGACTATCGAATTCGTCCGTTCACAGCAGACGACAATAAATCGCACGGTGAACTTTGGACTCCAGTAGTTCCAGGCAATGAAGCGATTATTGAAATCGTAGTTGATTCAAATCAAAAGGGCCACGTAGTGAAAGGCATCGAACTTACCTCGATCAACTCAGGTTATCGTTGGGTTGGCGATGCCGCTGATCGCGGTTCATCTGAATCATGCAACATTGATGTGATGTGCCCAGAAGGCAACGCATGGTGGGACGAAATTCCATCGGTTGGTGTGTATACACTTAATGGATACCTCACTTGCACAGGTGTCATGATGAACAACACTTCGCAAAATCAAACTCCATTATTCCTTACAGCAAATCATTGTGGTGTAACAAACAGCAGTGACTCATCTATTGTTGTGTATTGGAATTATCAAAACAGTTATTGCCGAACACCCGGCAGCAGCGACAGCGGTGGGAATGGCGATGGTAATTTTAGTCAGTTCACAAGTGGTTCAAGCATGCGTGCGACTCGTTCGTACAGCGACTTTACATTGACCCAACTTTCTTCAAATCCAAATGCTGCATGGGGTGTTACCTATGCGGGTTGGTCTCGAGCTGGATCTGCATCGCTCGGTGCTGGTATTCATCACCCCGAAGCTGCAGAAAAACGAATTTCATTCCCAGATACTGTTCAAGCGAGCGGCGAATACTGGGACGTGAACTGGGGCGCAGGTCGAACTGCTCCCGGTTCTTCTGGTTCACCACTATTTGACGGCAACCATAGAGTTGTTGGTCAACTTTGTTGTGGTTCCTCATATTGTCCAAACGATTTGAATGATTACTATGGTCGTTCACTCAACCTTTCTTGGGACGGCAGCAGTTCAAGTAGTTTAAGTAACTGGCTAGATCCAACAGGCACAGGCGCTCAAACAACAGACACGTTGGTTCCCGGCGGTGGCGGCGATCCAGAAGGCGCTTGCTGTGTAGGCATGACATGTACTTATGGTACGGCAGCAGATTGTTCAGCAATGGGCGGGACATATCAAGGCGATTATGTTTCTTGCACAAGTTACCCATGTGGTGGTGCACCTGAAGGCGCATGTTGTCAAGGCGAATTTTGTTCAATCATGACGCAAGCAGGTTGTGGTACTGAAGGTGGTACTTACCAAGGTGACAACACAACTTGCGGTGCAGACGCTTGTACGAATGGTGGTTGCGAAGTTGGTTATTCCCCAGACTGCATGGGCACTTGTTTTGAAGATAGTGTCTACACTGATTGGGTCGGCGATACATACTGCGACGACGGCGCATACATTCCTGCAGATTATGGATACGGCGGCCCTGCTGGCGTAGCTATTTATCTCAACTGTGATGCATTCCAATGTGACGGTGGCGACTGCCCAGATTGTGGCGGCGGCGGCGATCCAACAGGTGCTTGCTGTTTTGGTACAGATTGTTTTGTACTGACACAAGCCGAATGTTCAGGCAATAGTGGCGAATATGCTGGCGACAACACCACTTGTGGTGCTGACACCTGCGGTTCACCTTCAACATGCGACGCAGACGTCAACGGTGATGGCAATGTCGATGTTAGTGATGTTCTTGAAATGATTAGCGCTTGGGGAACAAGCGATGCAGCTGCTGATATAAACGGCGATGGCATTGTTGATGTTTCCGACCTTCTCATTGTGATCGACGCTTGGGGACCATGCCAAGGCGGCGGCGACCCAACAGGCGCGTGCTGTTTCGGTACAGAATGTGCTGTGATGACTTCAGCAAATTGTGCTGCAGCAGGCGGTTCGTACAACGGCGACAATTCAACATGCTCTGCTGATGCTTGTGGCGGCGGTGGTGGTTGTGAAGCTGGTTGGACTGCGGACTGCCAAGGCACATGCTTCCCAGACTACGTCTTTGAAGCATGGGTTGGCGACGGGTACTGCGACGATGGAGCATACATTCCTGCCGATTACGGTTGCACCGAGTGCCCTGCAGGTGTAGCAATCTGGCTCAACTGCGATGCGTTTGGTAACGACGGCGGCGACTGCGATGGCGGCGGCGATCCAGTAGGTGCATGCTGTGTTGGCACAACTTGTACTGAAGATACCGAAGTAAATTGTGCTGCTGCTGGTGGTACGTACCAAGGCGACGGTTCATCATGTGCAAGTGATCCTTGCGGTGGTGGTGGATGCGAAGCTGGATACACTGCTGACTGCATGGGTACGTGCTTCGAAGATGCTGTTTACACTGACTGGGTTGGCGATGGCTACTGTGACGATGGTGCTTATATTCCATCCGATTATGGCTACGGCGGTCCTGCTGGCGTAGCAATCTGGCTCAACTGCGATGCATTTGGTAACGACGGCGGCGACTGCGATGGCGGCGGCGACCCAGTAGGTGCATGTTGCATCAATAGCCAATGCCAAGAAATGGACGCAGCGACATGCACAGCCATGGGCGGTTCGTACCAAGGCGACGGTTCATCATGTGCAAGTGATCCTTGCGGTGGCGGTGGTGGATGCCCTGCTGGCGAAATCGAAGATTGCAATGGCAATTGCTGCCCCGAAACATGGGTTGGCGATGGTTACTGCGATGACGGCACATACGAGTGGAATGGCAACCCTATTTTCCTCAATTGTCCTGAATTCGGTAACGACGGCGGCGACTGCGATGGCGGCGGCGGATGCCCTGCTGGCGAAATCGCAGATTGCAATGGCAATTGCTGCCCCGAATCATGGGTTGGCGATGGTTACTGCGATGACGGCACATACGAGTGGAATGGCAACCCTATTTTCCTCAATTGTCCTGAATTCGGAAACGATGGTGGTGATTGTGGCTAATGCCTTGTTACCACGTGTAATGTAATTTCACGAAAGAGCCTCGCGAAAGCGGGGCTCTTTTTTTTACATGCAGAGAGTACAATGGAGCAATGAATATCGCGAAGAGAATATTGGTTGGGATTCCTGTCTATAACGAAGCGAACTACATAAACCCTGTATTGAGCGAAGTTTGTAAATACACAGACGATGTCTTAGTAGTAGATGATGGTTCCAACGACCTCACGCCGGCGTTACTTGCTGGTCATCCGGTTGAGGTTATTCGACACTCGGAAAACCGCGGCTATGGGCGTTCACTGCAAGACATGTTCCGATGGGCAGCAGTCGATCAGTTTGATTGGCTCATCACAATGGACTGTGATGAACAACACGAGCCGGCAGCAATTCCTCGCTTTGTGCAAGCAATCATGGATGACCAAAGTGACATCATTTCTGGCAGTCGATACCTAGAATTGCACTCAGAAAATGACATGCCGCCCGTTGACCGCCAAGCGATCAATAAGCAAATAACAAGTGAATTGAATCATGCACTAGGTTTTGAACTGACCGATGCATTCTGCGGTTTCAAAGCGTATCGCGTTTCGGCACTTGCAGAATGTACATTTGATGTCAATGGGTACGAGTTCCCATTACAGCTTTGGGTGCAAGCAGCGGCAATGCAATTACGCATTGAAGAGATTCCAGTGCGGCTCATATATAACGATCCTACGAGAACATTTGGTGGCCCACTTGACGATCCTCAAGAGCGGATAGATCATTACCGCGCAGTTCTTTGCAGAGAACTTGGGCGCTACGCATCGCAGTTACCTCGCGCAGAGGAAAGAGTGCCTTGCTAACCAATGGAACAATTCTGCAAACTACCCCCGAAATTTCTCAGTGGGGAAAGTTGCTCACTGCGGCAGAGGGAACTTTATTTAATACATCACTTCGGGAGTGGCAGAACGAAACGCGTGGTGCGCTTGGACTAGAAACAAACAGCGAAATTGTCGTTGTAGGTCATCAGCCAATGTTTTTTCATCCGGGTATTTTGGCAAAGTTTGTTGCAGCGAGTGAATTTGCAAAAGTGTGCAATGCAAAACTCGTTCACCTTGTTGTCGATCATCATGTTGGGGATGTTGGGACGATTGAAATACCAAATTTGCAAGATGGTGTTTTGCAGATTGAAAAAATGCGCGTTGCACAATGTGAGGACTCCACTCCTCTCTGCGATCAGAACCCTCTAGAAATCACAACAAATGATGCTCGGTTTGTCGGAGCGTTGAACAACGATGAACAAAATGCAGCAATGCAAATTGCTGAAGCAACGGGCACATTGATGAAACCCTACGCAGCAATAGACTGCAAAATTGCTGCAACCGATCTGTGCAAAACGCCCATTGGCGAAGCCGTTATTGATGCAATGTTTGTAAACAAAGGCGCGTGTATTGCAGCGTATAACGAAGCAGTTGGCGCATATCCAAAGAGCGGTGTTCCGTTCCTCGCAGCAAACGAACTTCCTGTGTGGGGAGATGATCAAAAAACTATCCGTCCCCGCGCGCTTCTTCTCACGCTTCTTGCAAGGTTGGGTGTAGGAAATCTATTCGTTCATGGAACAGGCGGTGCAATCTACGACCGTGTGATGGAACGGTGGTGTCAAAACTGGCTTGGTGTTGATGTATGTCCGCAAGTCATGGCAACTGCGACAATGACATTGCCTTTTGAAATAGAAACGATCGCATCAGCAAGGCACCACTATTTTTCTGGAGACCCCAAAAAGAAACAGTCGTTTTTGTCAAACATTGATTCGCTACCAAGGGGAAGCTCAGCAAGGCAAGTTGCATATCTTGAAATGCACCGTATGTTTGCTGCACTTGGAGTTAAACCAAACCACGCAGCGCTTATGCGTTCGCAACAAATAGCACGCAAGCGAGACTGGGCATTTCCGCTTTATGGTGAAGCGGAACTACAGAAACTTACCAAAGACCTTTCGGTTCCCAAATTGCTTTGAGCGTTTTTTCGTTTGTTCCAAAGATAACCGCGCCGTTTCCTAATGTTCGCCTGAGGAATTGTCCATCAGAATCGTATTGTGTCACGACAAGTGCATCGCTGTCGCCCATTCGAGTGGTGACGGAGAATCCGATATTGGTCGATTGAATCTCATCGGTTCGCATCGTTTCAGCAGGTGGATCGATGTAATCGTTGAGTGTTCTCCAAGAAAGGTGCGAGGGACGTGTTTTGCTTAACCAAGGACCGATGACCCAAGTCAGTGTTTTTGGTAGCCAGGGATTTTTGATTTTTACTTCTACAGGAGAGAGTTGCCGATTTGACGTGAGGTCTTGGCGAAGGATAAGGAGTTTTGGATTTGGCTCTCCAAGCGTAGGGCGGTTTCGGATGCCAGTTTCCTTCTCGACCGTACTGATTTTGCCTTTCCAGCGGGTTGCTGTGCTTGACCACATTTCTTCCTTGCCATCAAAACTCATCCAGTAATATCCGAGGGTGTCAGTCACGATTTTTGTTTGTTGATTTGGCATGATTCGAGAACGGACCTCGACGAGGAGCCCTTTTTCATCATTATCAGTTGCTGAAGTCCCGATTTCGCTGATGGTGCCAATTCTTGATGTGATGTGGGCGTATCCAATATCGAGTGGTCTCACTTGATCTTCTTGATATTGCTGGATTTGCCTCCAATGAGAAACACCAACAGATGCGGAGAGAGATTCGGGTGTTAGGTCCGATAAAAGTGTAGATGCACTATCAAGACCGACCATTCTCTGGGTTAAGACAGCGGCGGGGCTTAACGAGACGAGTGTTTGAAGCGAAGCCATGATAGAGGGGCCAGATCGTTGCCATCCCTCTTTGGTTGTAAGAATGGACGCCATGATTGCTTGATTGCCATGGACTGGGAGTGCCAACCAACACAGGGTGGATTCCTCAGCATCCTTTATATAGAGAGATGTTCGCATCCACCACCCTTCAATGTTTCCAATCGTGATCGCTCGATCATCAAGAATGCGTGTTTTGTCCTCAGACTTTTGCCTTTCATACGCCAGCATGGTCAATTCTTGGGCTGTCTTTTGGTTTGTTTCTAGGATTCGGTCAATCTTCATGTGCCACGGAGATTGCCCCTTACCGCCTTGGATCATGCAAGAAGGCGGCTCGCTAGAAGTGGCAACGACCGTTGCGGCGGCTGGAAGGGTGATTTCCATCCCAATACTCATGTTTTTGTACGGTTCTGCGGTGGCGAGTGCTGTTGCCAACAGCAATGTGATGGTCTGAAAGATGATCATTCTGGCACTGTAACGACTTTAACGAACCTGACCTGACCCTAGGGTCAGATTAGATTCTCATTATTTGGGTGAGTGGATAATTGGGGGTTTTGTTGGAGAATGCGTTGACAAAAGGGGGCAATAACGGCTAGAATCCTCGATTCGCTCCGCTGCGCTGCGCAGTTTGTTGGAGCGTGTTCGCTCGTTGCGAACAAGCAAATAGAACAGTTGAGAAAAGAACCTCATGCAAATTATTCGAATCAGAATGGAAGCGTACGATCATCAAGCACTTGATGCTTCGGCAAAAGAAATTGTCGATCACGCAAAACGTACAGGCGCCCGAGTAGCAGGACCAGTTCCGCTACCAACACGCCGCGAAGTCTATACCGTGAACCGTTCGACTTTTGTAAACAAAAAATCGCGTGAGCAATTCGAAATTCGTACACATAAAAGAATCATTGACATTACTGACGCCAACGCATCAACAATTGAATCACTCAACCGACTCATTGTTCCAGCTGGCGTTTTTGTAAAAATTAAAGCATAACGAACACGTAAAGAAACACTCCGGTCATGTCGTACAAAGACCTCTGATCAAAACCCACAGTTCTCAAAGGAACACCGACAATGTCTAAAACATTACTTGGAAGAAAAATTGGAATGTCAAGATACTTTCTTGAAGATGGAACCAATGTTCCTGTGACTATCATCGAGGCTGGTCCTTGCGTTGTAACGCAAGTGAAGTCTGAAGAAACTGATGGGTATAACGCAATTCAAATTGGGTATGAAGATGTCAAGCCAAGCCGTGCAACAATGCCAATCATCGGGCACGATGCGCAAGCAGGCACGGCGCCAAAGCGATTTCATAACGAAGCTCGGGTGGATAGTGTTGACGATGTCGAACTTGGTCAAACGTTTGACGTTTCACTCTTCGAAGATGTGAAGTTCGTTGATGTCATTGGCACTTCTAAAGGTAAAGGTTTCCAAGGTGGCATGAAACGTCACAACTTTAAGGGTTTGGAAGCTTCGCACGGCGTGAAGCGTGCACATCGTCGCCCAGGATCGATTAATGGTCACGCAACCAATCTTGGTACTGGTCCAAAACCTAAAAAAGGTAAACGAATGCCAGGTCACATGGGCAACAAGCGAATTACTTGTCGCTCAATCGAGATTATCAATATAGATTCAGAAAGAAATCTCCTTGTTGTGAAGGGTGCAATTCCTGGAGCAAATCAAGGCATGGTTATTATTCAACAAGCAAAACGATTAAATAGGAAGAAAACAGCCGCAGTCAGTTGACACAAACAGCTGGCTGATTGCCTAGGCCTTAGTCGTTCTTGTTGAACGGACGGGAACCAGGTGATAGCGACAAACTACGAAACTACGCCGAGTCAATCTCTGCCTAGCAACCACCACAGTTCAGCAAATCACTGAGCAATCCGAGGGTGTGACAGCATAGGAGAGCAGGGCGCGTAAGAACGGAACCCTCCAAAAAACCCGTTACATAGGTGAACACATTATGATTGAACTTCCAATATACAACAGAGAAGGTAAGCAAGTCGAATCGATTAATATCGACGAAGCTTTGCTTGGCTCCGAGGTGCGACCGACGCTTCTTAAGCAAGCGTATGTCATGTCCCATTCCAACCGAAGACAGGGTTCTGCGAGAACCAAAAGCCGCGGTATGGTTGAGGGCTCAACTCGAAAAATCTACAAACAAAAAGGTACAGGCAATGCTCGAATGGGTACTGTTCGTACAAACATCCGCAAGGGTGGTGGTGTGACATTTGCAAAGACACGTACGCACGAGAATTTCAGAAAGTCAATGCCAAAGAAAATGCGACAACTCGCCAACCGAAACGCGCTTCTTGCGAAGTTGGTTGATGGTGAAGTGAAATGCATCGTAGACCTTGAGTTTGAAACACCTAAAACGAAATCATTCAAAGCAATTCTTGATGCAGTTGGCGTAGATAGAAGTTGCCTTGTTGCGGTAGACAGCGACAATCGAAATGCTGCAGTCTCCGCAAGAAACCTGAAAAATGTTGACACGATCCGAGTCGATCAACTTAATGTTTTTGAGTTGCTCAACCATCGGTACCTTGTTGTTGACAAGGCTTCAATCGAAGCATTCCTTGATGGTTCCGCATGGAAGAAGGAAGAGGTGGAATAATGGAAGCAACAACAATCATTAGAAAACCATTGGTTACAGAAAAAACAACGTTTGCTGCTGGTTCGGTAAATCGATTTGCTTTTGAAGTAGATCGTCGTGCAAACAAACAGCAAATTAAACGTGCCGTTGAAGAACTCTACGGTGTTCGTGTCCTCTCAGTCGCAACGCAAGTCCGCAAGGGTTCACTTCGTCGCAACAAGGCTGGTTGGTTCAGAGTTGGCAATGAAAAACGTGCCGTCGTGAAACTACATGCGGAGGATCGAATCGAACTGTTCTAAGTGAACGTGTTCGCAGACGAAAGAAATTGCTATGGCTATTCGAATTTACAAACCAACAACGCCAGGTCGCCGAAATGCTTCTGTGAACTTGCACGTTGAAGTTACAAAGAAGAGACCTGAAAAATCCTTGCTCGCACCAATCAAAAAGAATGGTGGCAGGAACAATCAGGGTAAAATTACTGTCCACGGTCGTGGCGGCGGTCACAAACGTCGATATCGAAAAATCGACTTCCGTCGTCTCAAAGATGACATGGTTGCAACGGTAATCGGGATTGAATACGATCCAAACCGGAGTTGCCACATCGCACTCGTGCAATACGAAGATGGAACGAAGCGATATATTTTGGCGCCTCGTGGTCTCACTGATGGTGACACGCTCAAGAGTTCAGACTCTGCGATCGATCCAAAAGTAGGCAACTGCATGCCTCTGAAGTACATCCCAACAGGGTTGACAGTACACAACATTGAATTTGAACCAGGAAAGGGTGGCGCGTTGTGCCGCTCCGCTGGTGCGGCTGCTCGTTTGAGTAACCGTGAAGGTCGCTTTGCGACCATCGTCCTCCCAAGTGGCGAAATTCGGCAAGTTTCGGTTGAATGCCGAGCAACGATCGGTCAACTTGGAAACACGGATCACCAAAATGTCAAACTCGGCAAAGCTGGTCGCAACCGTTGGCTCGGTCGTCGCCCAAAAGTTCGTGGTATGGCAATGAGTCACCATTCACACCCCCTTGGTGGTGGTGAAGGTCGATCAAAAGGTGGAAGAACACCTGCAAGTGCATCGGGTACGAAGTCCAAAGGTGGACGAACAAGACAACGCGGCAAGTGGACCGATGCACGTATTTTGCGTCGTCGTAAGAGTAAACGTTACGGACAATTAAAAGTCTGACCTTAGGAAAAAGATATGTCAAGATCACTGAAAAAAGGACCATTCATCGACGAGAAACTCTACCGCAAGGTAGAAGCGATGGCTGCTGGTACAAAGAAGACTCCAATTAAAACTTGGGCTCGAGCATGCACCATTCCGCCAGAGTTTGTTGGTTTCACCTTTATGGTTCACAATGGAAAAGCTTTCAAAGAAGTGTTTGTCACCGAAGATATGGTTGGGCACAAGTTGGGTGAGTTTTCAATGACTCGACTCTTCCGTGGTCACACCAATAAGAAGGAAGGCATCAAGAGCTAATCCCTCTGAGGAACACCTATGACGTACAAAGCAACACATAAATTCGCACGCATCTCGCCTCGTAAGGCTAGGCTTGTTGCCACACTTATCCGTGGCAAACGAGTTGACGATGCACTTTCGCAATTGGAGTTTTCCAAAAAACGTTCTGCGTGGTATTTCAAAGCTGTTCTGAACAGTGCCATTGCAAATGCTGAGGAACAAGGTGCTGATGTATCGACCCTTTACGTGAGTGAATCTCGCGTTGACGAAGGTTCGGTCATCAAACGATGGCGTCCAAAAGATCGTGGTCGTGCACATCCAATTCATAAACCAACGAGTCACCTCATCATTCAAGTTGGGGAGAGGAACTAATGGGACAAAAAGTTCATCCATTTGGATTCCGCGTAGGCGTTACTGAGGGTCACAAATCCCGTTGGTACGCTCCAAAAGCATTGTTCGCCGAACTCCTCGTCGAGGATTATCGCATTCGCGAGTTTGTCGACAAACGATTGAATCGCACGCCGCCATTTGCAGCTGTGTCGGACATCATCATTGAGCGAACGCGCGAAGAATTAACAGTTATTGTCAAGACCGCGCGACCGGGTTTGGTTGTTGGTCCAAAGGGTTCAGAAATTGAAAAATTGACAACAGATCTTCAAACATTGACGGGTCGTAAAGCGTCTGTAAAGTTGATCGAAGTCATGAACCCAGATACAGACGCACGTCTTGTTGCCGAAGCAGTCGGTGAACAAATGCGTAAGCGTGGTAATTTTAGACGTATGCTTAAGCAACGAGCAGAGTCAGCAATCCAACATGGAGCAAAGGGTGTTCGCATTCTTATCTCCGGACGATTGGGTGGTGCTGAAATGGCTCGTAACTTTACCGTTCGCGAAGGTTCGATTCCACTATCGACATTGCAAGCAAACGTTGATTATGCATGTTTCCATGCCCCAACCACCTATGGAATCATCGGTGTAAAGGTTTGGATTTACAAGGGTATGTACACAGACGCTGAAGAAGAGCAATCAGATTCACGTGCAGCAGGTGCACGCGGTCGCGCTCGAGGTCGTCGTTAATTAGAGTTGCCCATTTAGGGCTTTGTTGAAGGAGAACATCCGATGCCACGGATGCCAAAAAGAATTAAGTTCCGCAAGCAAATGCGCGGCAAGATGAAAGGTAATGCCACTCGAGGTAACTATGTTGCTTTTGGTGAGTATGGACTTCAGTCACTTGACACGCATTGGATTTCTGCGAGGCAAATTGAAGCTGGACGTATTACAGCGCAGCACTTTCTTCGCCGTCAAGGCAAGGTTGTGATCCGAGTTTTCCCAGACAAGCCAATTTCAAAGAAGCCACTTGAAACACGCATGGGTAAAGGTAAAGCAGATACGGATTACTGGGCAGCACGAGTGAAGCCCGGCACCATTTTGTTTGAGATCAGCGGTGTTCCAGAAGATATGGCCAAGACAGCAATGGCGCGGATTGCACAAAAGATGCCAGTTCGATGTCGATTTGTTGGTCGGAGGCTAACAGTCTAGTTTTACTAGCAAGGATAGAGCAATGAAAGCAAAAGCAGTACACAAGTTAAGCGATGAAGAATTGACAATCGAAGTAGATACGCTTCGAAAGCGAATGTTCGAGTTGAAAAATCAGAGCGTTACAGAAAAGATTCAAGACATTTCGCAGTATGGAAAGATTCGCAAGGATATTGCACGTCTTTTGTCGGAACAAACAATGCGTTTAAAAACCACACAAGGTAAGGCGTCCTAATTATGAGCCATCTCAAAGATATTCAAATTTCAGACACTGCTCCACGAAAAGTGGGTGTGATTACATCTGATGCACGTGATAAAAGTTGCAAAGTTGAAATTCAATTTACTGTGAAGCATCCAAAGTATGGCAAGTACATTCGCCGCCGAACTGTGATCCAAGCACACGATGAACAAAACGTCGCAAAACTTGGAGACCGAGTAGAAATTGCTGAATGCCGACCTTTGTCAAAAACAAAATCGTGGGTTCTCACCAAAGTAATTGAGGCCGCCGTAGTGTGACTCGACATTGTCGATGCGCTAAAGAGGAACAGATCCAATGATCCAAAAAGAATCAAGATTAGAAGTAGCCGACAATAGCGGTGCCAAAGAAGTACTCGTTATTGGTGTGCTTGGTGGCTCAACTGCTCGCGGTAAATACACTCGCCGCACCGCAGGTGTTGGTGATCGAGTTGTCTGTGCTGTGAAGAAGGCAATTCCAAATTCACAAATTAAAACTGGCGATAAAATTCGCGCAGTCATCGTTCGAACCAAATATCCAACGCGTCGAAGCGATGGTTCTTATGTTCGTTTTGATTCGAATGCTTGTGTGCTTTTGAATGAAGACCTAAACCCAACAGGCACTCGCATTTTTGGTGCAGTTGCCAGAGAATTACGTGAACGAAACTATATGAAAATTGTTTCGCTTGCATCGGAGGTTGTGTAATGCCAGTACATGTACGAACAGGTGACACGGTGATAGTAACTGCAGGCAACGACAAAGGTGCCGTCGGTGAAATTCTATCTGTGGTCACAAAGAAAGATCGTGTTGTTGTGAAAGGTGTGAACATTCGCACGCGAAACATCAAACCAACGCAACAAAATCCAAATGGTGGAACGATCAAAAAAGAAATGTCCATTCACATGAGTAATGTGAGTCCTGTCGTTGAAGGCAAACCTGCACGAGTTCGCTTTGAAACTCAAAAGGACGGCGCCAAGGTTCGCGTTGGTGTGATCGTTGACGACAAGGGAAAGAAGACAGAGAAGGTACTTGGCGAAGTGCACAGTGCAGATGCAAGGCCAAAGGGAAAGTAAACCATGTCTACGACAACAACAGAAAAACCAAGATTAAAAACTCGCTTTGATGATGAAGTGAAGGCGAAGGTGTTGAAGGAATTCGGCCTTGGCAATACGCATGAATCACCAAAACTTGCAAAGATGGTTATCAATTGCGGGATTGGTCGATTCTTGGATAATCAAAAACTAAAACCAGAGATTCGTGACACGGTGATCTCCACGTTAACAATGATCAGTGGTCAAAAACCAGTGATGTTGTTTGCGAAGAAATCAGTTGCGAACTTCCACGTGCGAGAAGGTGCGCCTTCTGGATTTATGGTGACACTTCGAGGTGATCGTATGTGGCACTTCCTTGATCGTCTTTTGAATTTGGCAATTCCAAGAATCAAGGACTTCCGCGGTTTGAAAGATACTTCATTTGATAAGACTGGTAACTATTCAATGGGCCTTACCGAACAAGCAGTGTGGCCGGAAATCAATATGGCTGAAGTGAACTTCACCCATGGTATGAACATCAATTTCACTTTTGAAAACTCAACCCCAGAGCAAAGCCGATTCGTATTGGCTGAACTAGGAATGCCCTTCAAGAAGAAGGACGAGGAGTAAGAACAGAATGGCTAGTAAACGAGTATTTGCCCGAATGAAACGAGAACCAAAGTTCTCAACACGCAAGAAAAATTATTGCCAAATTACAGGCCGTTCGCGCGGCGTGTATCGAAAGTTTGGCGTGAGTCGAATCATGCTTCGCCAACTCGCGTTGGAAGGCAAGATCCCCGGAATGCGGAAGGCAAGCTGGTAGTCATTAGGAACAAAATTCCACGGTAAAACCGTGTAATGGAGAGTAATTAATATGTCTCAACAAGACTTAACATCTGACATGCTTACAAGAATTCGCAACGCTGTGAGAAATCACGCGCCGACTGCAACATGTCTGAATAACAAATTGAACCGCGGTGTTGCACAAGTGCTCGCCGACGAAGGTTTTATAGATGGCTTTGATGTTATCGACGATGGGCGACAAGGCCGCCTCGATGTACATTTGCGGTATGGCGAACGTGGCGAAAACGTGATCAATATGATCAAGCGTGAATCAAAACCAGCGAGGCGTATCTATATGAAAGTTGATGAACTTCCAAGACCACTTGGTGGGCTTGGAATCGTCATTGTCTCAACGAGTAGTGGTGTGATGAGCGATCGTCTTTGCCGCGAAAAGAAGGTTGGCGGCGAAGTTGTTGCCACAGTGGCGTAAGCGAGAAGAGGACACACAATGTCACGTATTGGAAAACAACCCATTGCAGTACCATCAGGCGTCGAAGTGAAACTCGATGCAACTGGTCGTAACATCGATATCAAAGGTGCCAAAGGTAACCTGACATTTCATTGGCGACCAGAAATTGAAGTTACACATTGCGATGACGATAAACAAATCTGTTGTGCAATTGCAGAAAACGCTGATGACAATCGTCAAAACAGCGCATTCTGGGGCACAACAAGAGCTCGAATCAACAACATGGTCGAAGGTGTTACCAAAGGCTATGAAAAGAAATTGAAAATTGTTGGTGTTGGCTGGAATGCAAAAGCACAAGGGCAAACCATTGTGTTGAACATTGGTTTTTGCCATTCAGTTCCACTTGAAGCACCGGCTGACGTGAAGTTTGAAATTGATAACAATGTCAATATTAAAATCACCGGCCCTGACAAACAAGCAGTTGGTCAGTTTGCTGCAAATATTCGATCTAAACGAGAGCCAGAGCCATACAACGGCAAGGGCATTATGTACCACGACGAAGTCATCATCCGCAAGGCTGGTAAGGCATTCGGTGCGTAAGCAAACGAAGGAATTTATACGATGAATCGCATAGTTGCAAGAATTAAACGACGAACACGAAGGCGCCACAGCGTTCGAAAGAACATCTTTGGTGTACCAGCTCGGCCACGTATGACAGTGAAGCGTACTGGTAAGAATGTATATGTTCAAATTATCGATGACACAGCAGGCAAAACAATTGCTTCAGCATCAACAATCGAAAAAGGCAGCCGGCAGCCGCAAGGCAGCAACTGTGCTGCAGCTGCTGAAATCGGAACGCGTATCGCTGAAAAAGCGAAGGCGGCAGGTATTGAAACTGTTGTCTTTGACCGAAACGGATACAAATTTCATGGTCGCGTTAAAGCACTCGCAGATGCCGCACGAGAGGGCGGTTTGAAGTTCTGATCAACGGAAAATATTATGGCAAAACGATACGAAGAAGATAAAAGCGGCATTGAATCCAACACAGTTGGTGTATACCGAACTGCAGCTACCGTAAAAGGTGGACGACGGTTTAGTTTCTCTGGCATGGTTGTGTGTGGTGATCGCAATGGTCGAGTTGGTCTTGGATATGGCAAAGCCAACCAAGTGCCAAATGCAATTGAAAAAGCACAGAAGAAAGCAAAGCAAGCAATGCGAAGTTTTCCTCTGACAGGAACAACAATTCCACACCAAGTAACTGGTCGATTCGGTGCTTGTACAGTACGGTTGGTTCCAGCTTCGCCAGGTACAGGTGTTATTGCTGGTGCAGCAGTGCGTGCTGTACTTGACCTCGTTGGCGTGCAAGATTGCCTTTCAAAAGCATACGGCTCAACCAACAATAAGAACCTTACAAAAGCAGTGATTGATGGACTTCAGCAATTACGAAGTCGTGAACAAGTTGAAACACTGCGTAAAATCACAATTGAAAAAACACACATCGAAGAAGCGCACGAGACGACACCGGAACTCGTAGCAGTAGATGCTGAACCAACGACTGAGGCTTCTGAGTAACACTCAGTAGAACATTGGAGATTACCTATCATGATGATTCATGAGATAACTGAAAAGACAGGCAAGTACAAGGCTCGAAAGAGAATTGGTCGTGGACGCGGGAGCGGTACGGGCAAGACTTCAGGTCGTGGTCACAAAGGTGCTGGTTCACGTTCTGGGTATTCCAGGCGGCCCGCATTCGAAGGTGGTCAAATGCCATACTTCCGCCGCATTCCAAAACGTGGTTTTTCAAACGCTGCGTTCCGAACGGAATATCACATCGTAAACGTTGCTGCACTTCAAGATCGTTTTGAATCAGGCGCAACTGTTGATGCTGTAGCACTTGCCCAAGCAGGACTCATTCGCAACACAAAGTTGCCAGTGAAAGTTCTCGCGCATGGTGATATCACGATCAAATTGAACGTGACAGCGGATAAATTCTCCGGTTCTGCATCAACAAAAATTGAAGCCGCTGGGGGAAGTGTTACCCTCGTTGAACCTAAGAAAAAGTGGACTCGTGATTACAGTGGCACCAAGAAGGCGAAAGCTCCAAAAACTGCTGCCCCCGAATCCGCCCCTGCACCAGAATCTCCAGAAGCGTCCGCACCAGAATCAAACGACGAGTCAACAGACTAAGGCTAACCCTGCATGTTACGAGCAATTGTAAACATTTTTAGGATTCCCGAACTCCGCAACCGAGTGTTCTTTACACTGAGCATGCTAGCGATTTATCGCATTGGTTTTTGGATTCCGCTCGCTGGTGTCAATCAAACCCAAATGGTTGAAGCAGCGCAAAAAGCATCTGAATCTGCATCCGGTTGGGGCAAGTTTTTGGATTACGCTTCAATCTTCTCCGGTGGATCATTTTCTCAATCAACAATCTTTGGTTTAGGCATCATGCCCTACATCACTGCGTCGATTATTTTCCAGTTGTTGCAATCGGTCATGCCGAAATTGCAAGAACTCAAACGAGAAGGCGCGGCAGGCCAAGCAAAAATTACTGAATGGACGCGGTACGCAACTGTTGCGATGTGTTTCATTCAAGCGATGATGTGGCTGAAATTTATTGCTGCTCAAGGCTTGATTCGCCCAGAGTTTATGACACCCGGCGCATTGCTCGTTTTCTACCTCGCAGGCGTGACAGCACTCACCGCAGGCAGCGTCTTCCTGATGTGGCTTGGTGAACAAATTGATAAATATGGCATCGGCAACGGTGTTTCCCTCATTTTGACCGCAGGCATTATTGCCCGCATGCCGAATGCTGTGACATGGGTTTGGGATAACTTTAGTACGTCTCAGCAATCAATGAGCGGTGGAATTGGCATTCTTGGTGTACTTTTCTTGATTGGTGCATTTGTTTTTGTTGTTGCCGGTGCGATCGTAATCACTGTCGCTCAGCGTCGGATCCCGATTCAACAAGCAAGACATACTCGCGGCCGGAAGGTGTATGGTGGCGGTCGTCATTATTTACCTCTACGAGTGAATCACGCAGGCGTAATGCCAATCATTTTTGCAAGTTCATTGTTGATTTTCCCATCAGCTTTCTTTGGATATCTACAATCATCTGCAAATGCATCACCCGATCCAGCATCGTGGTGGGTCGCAACGACGACATTCTTGAACGCGAATTTTCAAATGGGTGAATATCCATATATTGTTTTAGAAATTATATTGATTTACTTCTTCAGTTATTTCTGGACAACTATTGTGTTTAGTCCGGAAGACATGGCGAGACAACTCCGCGATAACGGGAGTTTTATCCCTGGCTTGCGCCCAGGACCTCGAACTGCGGAATATTTGGAAACGGTTGTTGAACGAATTACGTATGTTGGTGCAGGATTCTTGGCAATTATCGCAGTGATCCCGTCCATTGTTTCAAAAGAAATGCAAATTCCGTTCCTTGTATCAAGCTTCCTTGGTGGAACAGGTTTGTTGATTGTTGTGAGTGTTGGGCTTGATCTTATTCAACGGATTGAAGCGAACTTGCTCATGCGGAATTACAAAGGTTTCTTCGACGCCCAAACGCAAAGTCGCACTGGTCGAACAACAAGAAAACCGAGCGGGGCATAACAGGAACACGAATGGCTAAAGAGGAAAAAATTACATTAGATGCAGAAGTTACTGAAGCGTTGCCTGATGCACGCTTCAAGGTAAAGTTAGAAAATGGTCATGAAATATTGGCTTACATCAGTGGGAAAATGCGACGATTTTATATTCGTATTTTGCCCGGAGACAAGGTGACTGTTGAGATTAGCCCTTACGACATGACCAAAGGACGGATTACATATCGTCACTAAACGTCATTACTAAGTGACGAAAGGAAAGTTAAAATTATGAAAGTAAAAAGTAGTATTAAAAGAAGAACGAAAGATTGCCAGATCGTCATCCGAAAAGGCAAACGTTACGTTATTAACAAGAAGAACCCGAGACTAAAGGCTCGACAAGGCTAAACCCTTGTCGTTTCTAGTGCAATCAAGCACTATGGAGACTGACCATGCCCCGAATTGCAGGCGTTGACATTCCAGAGAACAAAAAGATACGGTATTCATTGCGATATATCTTCGGAATCGGTCCAAAGACCGCTGACGAAATCATTGCAGAAACCGGAATCAATCCAGACACCAAAGCGAAAGACCTTTCTGAAACAGAAGTTGGTCAAATCATCGCTTGTATTGAAGCAGGTATCCAAGTAGAGGGTACCCTTCGTCGCCAAGTGCAACAAAATATCCAGCGGTTACGCGATATTCGTTGTTACCGAGGCGAACGCCATCGTAAAGGTCTTCCTGTACGTGGCCAACGAACACGATGTAACGCGCGTACTCGTAAGGGTCGTAAGAAGACTGTTGCAGGTAAGAAGGGCGTGAAAGGATAATCGATAAGCGTGTGCTTATCGATCGCAAGGTTCCAGCGAACAAGATATGGAACCGCACGAGCGAATAAAGGTTTAGAACTATGGCTAAGAAAAAAGTACGTAAGAATATTGGCAAAGCAATTGTGCACGTCAAAGCGACATTTAACAACACGATTGTGACGTTGACAGACCTCAGCGGTGAAACACTATGTTGGGCATCTGCTGGAACTGTTGGTTTTAAAGGTGCACGCAAGGCAACACCATTTGCTGCTGCAAGAGCAGCAGAAAAAGTTGCACAGCGCGGTCGTCGCATGGGTGTAACAGAAGTAGAAGTACGAGTGAAGGGTCCTGGTAGTGGTCGAGATTCTGCAATTACCTCACTTGATCAAGCTGGTATTCGAGTGACTGCTGTTGAAGATCACACAGCCGTTCCACATAACGGTTGTCGTCCAAAGAAGCAGCGCCGCGTGTAACAGATATTTTCGTATCCGCTAAAGATGGGCGGTGTGGATGACAGGCCACACCATTCCGAGTTTAGTGAGATGTGTTTTTTGGTTAGGAACCTGTCAATGATTGGAGCAATAAGATGCATGTACGATGGAAAGGTTTAGAACTTCCTGCAAGCGTAATGCTTGAAGAGAATTCAGCCACTGAAACATTTGGACGGTTTACCGTCGAGCCGTTTGAACGCGGTTTTGGTACAACAATTGGCAATAGTATTCGCCGAATTCTACTCAGTAGTATTGAAGGCGCAGCAATTACATCGATTCGAGTGAAAGGTGCAGAGCACGAGTTTTGCACGCTTCCTGGCGTCGTCCAAGACATGGTAGACATCGTCTTGAATGTAAAAGGTCTTGTTATTGAACTAGACTCAGATGAAGAAAAAGTTTTACGTTTGAAAGCGAGTGGTCCAGGTGAAGTTACAGCTGACCTCATTGAAACAGACGCTTCTGTAACAGTGCACAACCCAGATCACGTGATCGCAACGTTGTCGGATAAAATCGACTTTGAAATGGAATTCACGCTTGAACGAGGTCGTGGTTACGTCCCAGCTGCCGAACAATACGCAAGCAAGGATGAGCAAGTGATTGGTGAGATACCGATTGATGCAGTCTTTAGTCCAGTGCAACGAGTTCGGTACCGTGTAGAAAATACCCGTGTTGGGCAACAGACAAACTTTGATCGTTTGATTCTAGATATTTGGACTGACGGTACAGTGAGTCCTGAAATGTGCCTCGTTGAATCTGCCAAGATTCTTCGCAAACACCTCAACGCATTCGTTCAATACGATACTTTTGGTACACGTATGGTTAGCGCTGAAGCCGCAGAAGCAGCAGCAGTTGATGAAGAACTGATTCGTAAACTCGAGATGCCAATCATTGATATTGATCTCACTGTTCGTTCAACGAACTGTTTGGAATCAGCGAACGTTACAAAAGTTGCACAACTTGTATTGCTTACAGAAAAAGAACTTTTGAAGTTCCGTGCATTTGGACGAACTTCGCTTCGAGAAATTAAAAGAAAATTAGAAGACGTCAATCTAACCTTAGGTATGCAACTTCCCCCAGGTGTCGATGGTTCAATCGATATGCCAGAAGGAACGGTGTCAGATGACGATGACTGTTGTGAAGATGGAGAAGAGTGTGATTCTTCTTTAGATCAAGGTGATGAAGTGATTGGCGCTTCTGAAGAGAATGAAAACGGCAGTCTTTAAGACTGTAAAGGAGTAGTACCATGCGACATCGAATCCATGGAAAACAATTATGCCGCGACAGCGAACATCGTACTGCGATGCTTCGCAACTTAGCAGCAGGATTGTTTGAACACGGCCAAATCGAAACAACGTTGCCAAAAGCAAAAGCTGTGCAGCCATTTGTTGAAAAGATAATCACGATTGCTAAACGAGGCGACTTGAACGCACGGCGCCGAATCGAGCAATTGATTAACGATCGTAAAATCCATTCTTGGGTTGCAGATCCAAACGTGCCTGATGCAGCGAAGCAAAATGATTTCTTTGATCTTCCTGCTGAAAGTGATATTGAGTTTAATCGATACGGTGATGTTCGCAAGGCTCCACGTCTTGTGCAACATATCATGACCCAAGTTGCTTCAAAATTCGCTGACCGCGATGGTGGGTACACTCGTATTGTTAAAATTGCAAAACATCGCCTTGGTGATGGCACCGATCTCGTTGTTCTCCAACTCGTTGGCGAAGAAGAAGGTCCACAAATCGGTGGTGGCGATTCGCGTCGTCGTACGCAGAAACAACGTCGCCGAGATTTCGCAGCGAAGGTTCTCGCTTCTACAACTGCAACTGAAGCTCCTGTTGATGAGGCGTCAAGGGTGGCACCGGAGGTAGTCGAAGAGGTGATTGAACAAGCACCTGAGACTCCTGACGTTGAAGCAGCGTCTGATGATGGCGAAGCTGATACATCAGAAGAGTAATACTGCGTTTATCCAAAACGAATACCAATGAAAACCCCCTCGCTTGCGAGGGGGTTTTTAACATCAAATTCTCTGCACTTGACCTGACCCCGGGACCTGACCCCCGGACCTGACCCCCGGACCTGACCCCGGGGTCTGACCCCATGACCTGACCCCCGGACCTGACCCTTTGACCTGACCCCGGGGTCTGACCCCATTCCTAATGAAGTACGAACGGTAGAAATGTGACCCCGGGTGAAATAATCGTTGATTACGCACTTGGTCAGGTCCGATCCCAAATGACACGATTAATTCACCCGCGGTCTTACCTGACCCCGGGGTCAGACCCCATCCCTAATGAAGTACGAACGGCGGACATTTGACCCCATTTGTGGGTTTGGGTTCAGTTGTTGCTATCATACGCCCAAAATGCTTGATACCCTAGAACAATTACAGAATGAAGCAATCAGTGAGATTGAATCGGTGGACACGGTTGAGGGGCTAGAATCGTGGAGAATCGCCTATCTTGGCTCAAAAGGACGTCTCAAAGGCGTTATGCCACTGATGAAGGATGTCAGCAGGGAAGACAAACCCGCTGTGGGCAAAAGGCTCAACGAAGTCAAAAAAGCCCTAGAAGGCGCTTTTGAAACCCAAAAAAAAGGGCTTTCAAACGTTGCGACTCCTCGTCCACCACTTGATATCACTGAGAGCGGTGATCCGACTGCGCTTGGCCGGCGCCATGTCATCAGCCGTACCATCGATGAAATCACCCAAGTTTTTAGCCGCATGGGATTCTCGGTTGCCTATGGACCAGAAGTTGAAGATGAATATCACAACTTCAACGCGTTGAACATTCCCGATGACCATCCTGCTCGCGATCCAATTGACAACTTTTTTGTCGATGGCGGTCGAATGCTTCGCAGCCAAACTTCCACTGTGCAAATTCGCGTGATGGAAGCTGTTGAACCCCCAATTAAAATAATCGCGATCGGCCGCGTCTATCGCCCAGACACGCACGACGCAACGCATTTTAGTATGTTCCATCAATGTGAAGGATTATTCGTCGCACCAAAAGTTTCCATGGTCGATCTTAAATCAACGCTCTTTCAATTCGCAAAAGCATACTTTGGAGAAGAAGCCGAAGTTCGTTTCCGTCCAAGTTTTTTCCCGTTCACTGAGCCATCAGCCGAAGTGGATATGAAGATGAAAATCAAAGGGAAGTGGCAGTGGGTTGAAATTGGAGGCTGCGGCCTCGTCGATCCTGATGTTTTCGAACAAGTTGGCTACGACAATGAAAAATGGCAGGGATTTGCCTTTGGCTTAGGCATTGAACGTGTCGCCATGTTGAAATATGGCATTCAAGACATCCGCTGGTTATTTGAAAACGACGCACGGTTTTTACGCCAATTTTGAATCAAGAAGCTGAAAACCAAATCATGTGGCCAACCACAGTTGGTGCAGTATGTGTCATCGTTGGCGGGCTCTCTTTGTTTGGGGGTTGTCTTTCACTCTCTGGAATGGCTGAAATGGAACAGTTGCACACCGCGATCCCATTCGGTGATGGTGAACTAAGCGAAGAAATACGAACACAAATACAAGCGAACGCACCTCTTCCTGGAGTTGTGAATCTTATTGCTGGTCTCAAAATCTTTTTTGCAATCGCACTCACTGTATTTGGCATGGCGTTGCTACAAGAGCACCCCAAAGCAAGAATAAGATTGTGTGTTTGGTCAGTTTTATACATCGTGCTAACAATTGCTAGCATCATCATCATTTGGACGCCCCACTGGGATTTGATTCAAGAAAATAGTGAAGTCAAGGGAATGTTCCTTGCACAACTTTTGATTTCCATGCCGATGTACCTCATTCTGCCAGTTTTCTTGCTTGTCTTCCTGAACAAAAAGCAGATACAAAGCGAAATTGCCACTTGGAGGTAAACTGCCCACATGCATTTATTAGATGAACTTCAATGGCGAGGACTTCTTCACCAAACAACTGGTGGTGATGAGCTCCGAACACATCTCGAAACGAGTGGCAGAGTTGCGTATTGTGGATTTGATCCTACAAAAGACGCACTCACGATTGGCAATTACATGCCAATCAAAATGTTGCGTCATTGGCAACTCGCTGGACACAAACCGATCGTGCTCATGGGTGGAGGCACGGGTTTGATTGGCGATCCCTCTGGAAAAGATGCTGAACGCCAACTTTTGTCTAAAGAACAAGTCGCAAAAAATATTGAAGGGCAACTCCGTTGTTTTTCAAAAGTGCTTGATTTTGAAGGCGAGAACGCCGCTGTGATCGTAAACAACGCGGACTGGTTATGTGATCTTGGTTTTCTAGACGTACTGCGGGACGTAGGAAAATATTTTTCAGTAAATGAAATGATAAAAAAAGATTCAGTGAAAGATCGCCTGAATAATCGTGAGCAGGGAATCTCATACACTGAGTTTAGTTACATGATTTTACAAGCGTACGACTTTTTGCATTTACATCGAACAATGGATTGCACAATTCAGATTGCTGGAAGTGATCAATACGGAAATATAGTTGCAGGGCTTGATTTGATTCGCAGGGACATGCTTGGCACGGACAAAAAACAATTTCACGGTGCAGGCATTACAAATCCGCTTGTTACTGCAAGTGACGGCAGTAAAATTGGCAAAACTGAAAAGGGTGCAATTTGGTTGACAGAAGATCGTACGAGCCCGTACGCCTTTCATCAATATTGGCTAAACGTTCCAGACGAAGACGCTGGCAAATTTTTGCGTTGGTTTACTTTTCTTGATCAAACAACAATTGAAGCAATCGAGAAAGAACACGAAGATGCTCCACATCAAAGAGCGACGCAGCACGCACTTGCCGATGCAATGACAGAAATTTTTCACGGGAAAGAAAATGTTACCAAGTGCAATGAAGCAGCAAAAGCCTTATTCGGTGGCGATATCACATCACTCGATGCGCACATGCTCGGCGAAGTTTTTGCAGAAGTTCCCGCTGGAGAATTTTCAAAAGCGTCGCTTGGAACAGAAGCAACGTCGCTTGTAGAGTTGCTTCCACAGACTGATTTGTGCAAAAGTAAACGAGAAGCCAGAGAATTTTTGAAAAACGGTTCTGTCTCGATCAATGGTGAAAAACTAAGCGGTGAAGGTGCAATTGATAGAATGTTAACTACGAAAGATCTTCTGCACGGTACAACGATTCTTCTCCGCCGCGGCAAAAAATCGTGGTATGCGTCTAACTGGGTATAAAGAACCGCAAGTTCCTTAAACCGTTCGCGATGCGAGCAATTACTCTATAACTTCTTTTGGATCAACCGGTTTTATTTCAAGTTCAATGTTAAATAAAGTTGGGTCTTCGAGCGTGGCTTTTACTTCGTGTCCACTGCCATCTTCTGTAATGGCTAAGAATGAAGTCACAGTTTTTTGCTCAATACCTAGTTCCATATCTCTCGATGCAAGACGAACAATTGCAAACACCGTAGTTTTTCCACTTTCAATTCGTTCAATAAGTTCAGCATCTGCTTCAATGGTGACGTTAGAGATAAATTTGCGAGGGAGTTCTATGGAGTACCCACTGTAATCTTCGGCGGGTCCCGCGAGGAGAACGCGAACTTGTGCAACATCAGTTTTTGCAGTATTTGACTGTATTCTAAAAGAAATTGAGACAGTACTTGGTTCTACTACTACGCCGGGGAGGTTGAGGGGGACTGGGAGTCGCACTCCAGCGACTTTTGTTTGTATCACACCGTGTTGAAGAAGTGCGAGCTCACTTGGCGGAAGTGTTGCTTCAACTTTTATTGCTTCTGGCAGCGTGTCTCTTATTGAACTTGGAATGAGCAGTGTTACTGTAGCTGGATCAACAGTAATGTCTCCACTGATCTGCACGCCGTTAAGAACAGGAACTACTGACGCTTCAACAGTAACCATTGTATTGACACGCAGGTCAACTGTTTTTGGATCGATGTCAGAAATTTCAACACCAGTAGAACGAATGGTGTCTAGTTCTGCAATGCGTGCAGCTAAACTAATTTCAGTTGTTCCGCTTGTTGTAGGAACCGTAAGTGTTAGTCCATCTGCGCATGCTTCCTTTGCGGATTTAAGACTTGAATTTGGACCATGGAAAGTTACGGTTACTGTTGTTGAAGCGGGAGAAATGATACTATTAGAGCCTTCAGGAGGGCTGAAATAAATTTCAACATTCAGGATTGTGTCTGTTTTAGTGTTTCCCGCTGCCCAAAGCCACACCATGAGTGTAAGAACTATGACAAACAAATAAGTTAGTGTGTTGTCGCTACGTTTCATTCTACAGATTCCGGCGATATTTGTGACGCAGGTTCATTTACGTCACTTATTACTGTGTCTTCTTGTTTGCGCTCAAGTCGTAAAAGTAACTCTTTTTCTAGTTCGTCTCGGTCAATGACACTTAGGGTCCCGTGGTCAGCAATAGAGACTCGACCAGTTTGCTCACTAATTATCACGATCAAGGCATCACATCGCATGGAAAGTCCAACTGCTGCGCGATGCCGCGAACCGAGATCTGCCGGAAGTTTTATCGACTCATCAGCAAGTGGAAATTGCGAAGATGCTCGCAGGATACGATCGCCACGAACAACAACACCCAAATCGTGGAGTGGATTGTTTGGCCAAAAAATTGATGTAAGAAGTTGTTCACTTATTGTCGCATCAAGTTCTTGTCCACCAACAGTGTGATCGTTGGTTGTATTTTCTCTTTCGATTGCAATAAGCCCACCAAACTGATTACGGCTGAGGTAAGAAGAAGATGCACTGATTGCAGAAATTGTAGAACTGCCCACTGACGAAGAACTACGTAATCTTGCAATCAAACCAGTTTGCCCAACTCGGATCGCTGCTTGTCGTAACTCTGGTTGGAAAATAATAATCAACAAGAGAAACACGTATGTAACAAACTGCTCTGCGAAAAAGTTAAGTCTCTCGAAATGACCAGAAGTATTTGCAAGTGCAACGAGAATAGCAAGCGGTACAAAGAGGACAATTAATCCTCTGATGACACCTCCGCCACGAGTTCCTTGTAAGAACCTGAGCGCAAAAAAGACGCACACGCCGATGACGAGTAACTCGACAATTGTCTCTAAAACATCGTATCCAAAAAGATTCCAGCCCATAGTCACTCAAAGTATACGCGGATACCGTAGGATTCTCATCTATGGCACGATTTGGAAGTTCACAAGGCGTCTCTCGCCCAACAGGCAAGTGCGCGGCAACTGGCGAAGAAATCCCCCATGCGACCCCTGCAATCGCTGCGCTCAGCGAGCGGGAAGAGGATGAGGGATTCGAACGATTTGACTATTCCATCGAGGCATGGGAGCAGGGGAAACGGCCAGATCGATTATTTAGTCATTGGCGATATATCACCCCTGAAGAGGGTAAAAAGCCCGATATTGTCATCGATGAGGCAGTTTTAGTAGATCTATTTGAACGTCTCGAAGGTGATGATCGGCCTCAAAGAATTGCTTTCAGGTACATCATTGCACTCGTTTTACTCCGAAAAAGGAAGCTGAAACTTGTAGGTCGCGAGGAAGCAGAGGGTGGTGAAACGTGGCTTTTGCGATGGTCAGGAACCGATGGAGCAGTGGCAAAAGTGCATAATCCGGGTATTCAAGAAGATGAAATTCATGGACTTTCTGACCAATTGAGCGATTTATTGCAAGGCGACATGTGATGTTGCGGGTAATTTTTTGTTTTTTTTTCATCGTGATGGCTTCTTGTGGACAGAAAAGTGCCACAACATCACATCCAAAAAGTAGTACACCCGAAGAAATCAGAGCACAACAAAAGAGCAGAACAGCGCTGTTCAATGCGTTGGTTGGACGAGGTGTCATCGAATTTCATTGGCGTGATGATGATGGATTACATCGGGTGCAAGGCGATTTCGATTTTTGGCGGTTGGGGAATTCTATTTCACTCCGAGTTTCTAAAGCAGGTGAGGTTCTGATTTGGATGGGCGGCGATGAACAAAACCATTGGATGTTTGACATGCTTGGTGATGAAACAACATTATCAATAAACCAAAAAGATGTTATTTTTTCAGATATTCTCGACACCCTAGTCTTGCTTGGATTAAACCCATTACCAAATGGGGACATGACAATGAAGAAGGGAGTTGTCACTGTGCAAACAAATGAACGCACATGGATTGCAACGTTTGACCCAACAACACACCGCGTTCTTGAGATAGAAGTATCAGACGAACTCCATCACATTTCAGCGTTGCATCGCAAAGGCATCAAAGTTGAATTGATGGACAAAAACAGATTGGTTTGGCCGGTCACTGGTGGGTTAATTGATATTAAAAGCACGACAGAAGATGCAATGACAAAAATAGATTTTGCGTGGATTTCTACTGACACAAATGAAGAGCGAATGGACAGAGTGTTCGATTTGAAATTTCTCCAAAGAGCACTAAAACCAATCAAAACGACTGGGTTGGCACAATGATATCTTTTGTGCTTGCAAGTGTTCTTGCAACACAACCGTTGATGGCGACAGGGAATGATGCAGGAGTTTGGTTTGTCCGTGACACCGAGCCGGGAATGATTGGCCCGCAGCATGAACTCTGCCATCAAATTGACCAAGATACATTTCAAGTTGTTCTTCCACTCGCAAAGAGACCAATTGCGCTTGCAATGCACGGCCAAACCTTATGGTTTGTTGGAGATAGTGATCCGCCAATACTTTATCGTGCGAGACTTGTTGAAAATCAGGCAACAGGAGATCTGCGAACAGTTCCTCGAGGCAGAGCAACTGCCGTAACTCCACTTGAAATACAGGGATTGGTTCGTGATCTCGTCTTTATGCAGGATGAGCCGGTATTCGTTATTGATAATGGTGGGGTGCAGTGCTTTGACATGAAGGGTCTAGCGATAACTTCTGAACTCACTGGCGATGATGCACATGTTGCAATGCAAGGCAGCAATTTGATAGGTGCCGTTTCAAATATGAACATCGTCACCCTCTACACCTTGAAGGATGGATCGTGGCAAGCAGGTGAGAAGCATGAGATCAATGGAGAATTGCAAGATCTCGTAGTACACGACGGTTGGCCACTTTTGATTACGACGCATGATGATCTGGTTGAAATCATCGGACTCCAACAAGGGAAGCAAATGAAAATCTCATCCTTTTCTAAGCCTTCTGGTCGCTGGTCGGTTGTTGATAGCGATGGATTGCATGTGCTTGGAGTAGAGCGAAACGGTACTTCGACTGCTTTTAGTATTGGTTGGCCTTCTGGCAAGAGAACAGAACCTGTAGATCTTTCGGAGCAATATGGCAGCGTCGAAGCCATTGAATTGACGATGATGATCGTCACAACGGTTATCTTTTTTGTTGTGTTGATGTTAATTCTGAGTCGCAAACCAAAAAACATTAAAAAAAATGACGGGTAAAACCCTCCTTTGAGCCGATAAACGGGTACTGACTGCGCACGGATGCGAAGTCAAATTGTCTGTTTGCACAAGTCTATTCTTGTTGCTTGCACGGAGAGGATGATTCGTGAAAGACGGTTCGCCCATGGCGGCTAGACAATTCAACGGTGCTCGAATTTTCGGCGTGGTTTGTGCTATTGCATTCACTCTGGGTATTCTGTGGATGGTGAATTGGGAAAGTGAACCGGAATCTGAAACTTCCCAAGAATTTGCATTTGTAGAGGTTGAACCTGAAGAATCAATCTGGGGAAAAATGGTCCCAAAGTCAATGGCAGAGCAAAGAAATGACAGGCGGCTTGCATTGCAAGGTGAATTGACATCATTGATCGAGGGGCTATCAGGAATAACTCAGGCGCAAGTTGTCCTTTCTCTGCAGGAAAGCAAAGGTCTTGGGCATCGATATGTACCGTCTACAGCGTGCGTTACAGTGACGCCAGCGACAGATGCAAGGCTTAGTTTGGATGAAATTGCATCTGTAACGAAACTGGTTGCTAGCAGTGTGTCAAATTTGCTGGTCGAAGATGTGACTGTTATAGATAATCGAGACGGTTTGATTTGTACTGGGGAGGATCAACCAATTTCTTCACCACAGTTAAATAGTGAAAGCGTTCGAATCGCTGTAGCGAGTGCGATCGGTTTGAATGTTGCAACAGTCCAAGTAGACATGGTTACCCCGCCAGAAGGCGAACTTTTTATCCCTTGGATAGAAAACAAGCGACCTCTTGTACGATTGACTCTTCCAAGGTCGTGGGTAACCCTGCGAGCATCGCAAGTTGGCAATGTCGAAACAGTCATGGAAAACATTTTGCATATTGCCGATGGTGCTGCCCCAGGATCACTTGTTGAAATATCAGTTGTTCACGATGTTGCCATTGTTGGAGGTGAACCTGAGGCAGCTGAATCATCTGCCAAACAGTGGGCAATGGTTTTAGGTTTGATTGCTTTGTTTCTTTCAGGCGTTACTGTTCGCCGGCGTAAGCGTGAATCGGAAGCACTCCCAGTGCAGGCGATGTCTGTTTCTGAAGAAGTTGCGTTCATTTTATCGTTGCCACATAGAGATGCACGTGTTGCAATTGATTCACTGCGAGGCGCAAGACGTGACATGATTCTTGAAGAAATAACAGAATCAGAGATGACTCCTCTCATAGAAATTCCAAATCGAAAATCACCCGATCTAGTGCATTGCGGTTGATTCAACCTTCAGCAAACGTCGAGCGTGTCATCATGAGTTCTAATGTTTGACACACGATGTCAACTTCTCGAATTGTCATCGAAGTAAAGAATGGCAACGCTAATGTGCGGGAAGAGATTGACTCGGCAACAGGACATTGTGTCTCTACTTTTACAGCTTTTTTCACAGGCGGAAGTGTATGCACAGGTCTGAAATAATCAGCCGCTCCAATCTCGTGGCGGTGGAGGCCTCGGATGATGTGATCACGATCATCTTGATCATACTTGTCACTTAAACGAATGACGTAGCCATCCCAACTCATGCGTACTTGATCTGGATCGAATGTTGGGCACATGACATCACCGTTGCCGCCGAGTTTTTGTGTATACCAATCAGCGACTCTGCTTCGGCGTTCCAAAATTCCATCCATACGTTTCATCTGGGTCGCGCCGATTGCTGCATGTACTTCGCTTAATCTAAAACTATGTCCTAAAGAAACCAATCGTTCGTCGGTTCTTACTTGATGTAGTTCTTCGGAAGAGTGGAGTGGGTCGGACGAAAGCCCATGATTTCTTTGGGATTGGCACGATGAGGCAAGTCTGTCATCATCAGTGACAATGACGCCGCCTTCAAGGCTCGTCAACTGCGTTGTAGAGTGAAATGCGAAGACTGCGACCCGTCCGAATGACCCTGCAGGTCTCGCGTTCACTACACTCCCAATTGCTTGTCCTGCATCTTCGAGTAAATGTATTTCATTTTTCATGGCAACCTTAGCAATTGCCTCGATGCCGGTTGGGTTTCCGAATACGTGAGATGTAACAATCACCTTCGTCTTCGAAGTTATCTTAGATGCAACATCATCTGCATCACAGTTCAGTGATCTCGCATCGCAATCTGCAAAGATCGGAATTGCTCCAAGACGTATGACGCAGGCAGTTGTAGAAGGAGAATCAAACGTTGGAACTATGACTTCGTCACCTTTTTTTACGCCAAGGGCTTCAAGCGCAGTTTGCATTGCAGATTGTGCAGATGAAAAAGCAATACCAAACGAACCATTTGCTTGTGAAGCAACGGCAGTTTCAAATCGCCTAGTCCAAGGTCCAAGAGAATGAGTTTCGCCACGAAGGGCATCGGATGCAGCGTGAATTTCGCTATCAGTTATGTCTGCGCAACTAAGAGGGATTTTGGTTGACAAAGTAAATTCCTATGGGGAAGTAGTGGCGGCGGCAAGCGCTTGCTCAGTCATGCCCATGCGGCGAAGGTACAACCAAGCGGCTTGTGTTTCAAGTGGGCTTCCAATTGCTGCTCCGCTTGCAGCAATAAGACCAAGCAATCGTTGGTCACTTTCAGATAATGGGCTTGTACCTCGTGCTGCAAGTAGCAGTGCCATGGCATCAGGGCGCCCAACACCGATACGCCGTATTGAGGTGACTTCTCTTTCGAGAAGCTCGTTGCATTGCTGCTGTAGCATCGCAAGCAACATCAGTTCTTGTTGCTGACTGTCGTCCTTGGCTGACCGAAGCAAACCTAATGCATGTTTTGGATTTATATGAAGAAGTTCTTGAAAAGAAATGACAGCAAGGTTGCGCCTTTTTGCATTCGCAGCATTCTCGTCTTCTGGCAACATTGCAAGGGAGGTGTAAAATGATTCTGCGTTTTGAGATGGAATTTTTTTGACTTGTTTGAACACCCATTCTGTAGAACGAGAGTGTCCCCGATTCGCTAAATCTAAAAGCAACTGCGTGTATGCGTCACTGTCAGGAAGGTTCTCCGGAGATTCAATACCTGCGAGATATAACGCATAAGGAATGCCATCTTGTGTGCTGATGTGAAGTTTTTTTGCAATATCTTCGTCAAGTTGAATCTCTGCATCCATGAGCATCAACACAAAGCGAACTTGTTCGAGTTTGCTAGGTTCTGATGGAAGTTTATCATTCCAATGTTCCATTCCGACAGTTGGATCATGTTTTAACAACGTAGAAAGTGCGTGTTGTAAATCTCTGTCTGATAGTTTAAATGTTGGTGATTCCAAAAGAGTCACAAGCCATTGCGTAGCAGAGAGAGTTCCATATTGTTGAATAATTTGGAGTACTTGTGTTAACGCAATTCTTCTTTCTCTTGATGTGCCACGCCGAAACCGGTTCATCACTTCAGAGATTGTTTTTGAATTTTCTGAGAGGAGTGATGCGGCTGTAGCAATTCCTAAATCAGAATTGTTCACCAGCTCCTTAATTGTTTCTGGATCTGGAGGAAGTCCTTTAGAGTGTAGGTCGGCAACAAGTAGGAGTGTTGGATTCGGTTCAAGCAGTGACCAATCGAGTAGCGATTGAATGCTTTCCAAAGAAAACAGATTGTCACGCAATGATTTAATAATCAATTGTTCACGTGCAAGGGGAGAAACTTGTTGCACGAGCCAAGGATCAATAAGACCATCTTCGCTTAATTCTGCAAGTCCAAGCACTGCGTGCACTTGAATTGACCACGTATTATGTTGCACCAGATTGTAGAAAAATGGTTTGAGTGCTGGGTCATGCAAACTACGTAACGCACTAAGGTTTGCGAGATGCTCGCCGTTACGTTGTTGCTGCGTTGCTGTCTTAAGTTTACGCAATGCTGCTTCGGTATAGTCTGCACTTGTGCCAGCGTACAAAAATGAAGTTGTAATGCACAACGCAATTAAAAATGAACATGATTGTAAGCAGCGAAAACCCATGTATGTAGAGTGTAACGGACTATGTGTCCAATGGCATGGAAAATATTGGCGGGATATGCAGAACGACCGCATCCATTCAGTCGTGCTGCTACCCTTGATTGTGATTGGAATCATTCCGCAACACAATCGAATTACCGTTTGGTTTTTACTCGTTCGCTCTTGAGCGTATAGCCCAAGAAAGTTGATCGAGTAATTCTTTCACGGTAATCTCCTCTTCTCCAATTCGAACAGATCCTTCTGCCGTGGAGTCGTGCTCTAACCGTTTTTCGATCCTTCGTACAGCGGCGTGAACAGTCGAATGGTTTTTTCTGCCAAGTGCAACTGCAAGTTCTGGGAAACTCATTGTTGTGAGTTTACGACCAAGATAGGCAGAGATTGATCGCGCTAGGACAACTCGCGTAGCCCGCGATTGTCCGAGCAGGTCATTTGTTGCAACACCAAAACGGGTGCATGAAATATCAATCACGTCTTGCATTCGAATTGGGTGTGATGTTGGCGGAGTCGCGCGGAGGACACGTTCGACATCATCGATGCCCACAACATCTTTGCGTTGGTTTGATAAGAATTGAACAGCTGCTGTTACGCGTGTAACTGCGCCTTCAATTTCCCGAACAGAACCAACGGCTTGGCTTGATAGGCGATCAATTGCCGCGGGCGTCATAGAAATGCCACGAGCGGTCATGAGCCGTTCAATAATCGCCAACCTCGTTTCTCTGTCGGGGCGATCAATTTCAACAACCATGCCCGCTACAAATCGATTCGCAAGGGCTCTGTTGAGGCGGCGGATGTGACGGGGGTCTTCATCTGAAGCAAGTGCTAATTTTGCACCGCGAAGCCCAGCAGCATCAAGCGTGTGCAACAACTCATCTTGTGTTTTGATTTTGCTTGCGACAAAGTGAATGTCATCAATGGCAAGCAAGTCTAGGTTTCTATATCTCGATCTGAACCGTGCAAAATCACCAGTTCGTGAACTTGCAATAAACTCGTTTGTGAATTGCTCGGCGGTGACAAATCGAACGCGTCCTTTTGCCGTTTTTGTCGCTTCTTTACATATTGCTTGAAGTAAATGTGTCTTGCCAACACCACATACACCATGGATAAACAGCGGAGAAATTGACTTCCCATCTTCTTGCACGAGTTGTTTTGCAGCAGACCAAGCAAGTCTATTACAATCGCCAACAACAAAATCATCAAAGCCTCGAAGCTGCCTTTTAGGTTTTGATTGCGTGACAGCACCGTGTTGTGTTGGTCGAGCGTGTGTTTGTTCACTCGTTTTTATTTGTTCTTCAGTCTTGATCCGTACAGATGTCGATTTGCCAAAAGCTTCAGTTGCTGCGTCTTCAATGATTGCTGAAAATCTTTGTTCAATCCACCGAGCAGCGAATGGAGTTTGCGCAAGAATTTCAACACCATCTTTAGTGCAACGCATAGTTGTTTCAGAAAACCACATTCGGTATGGTCGCCCGCCAAGTGATTTTGCTAATTCTTCTCGAATTCGTTGTTCAGTTTCTGAAAAAGATTGGGACATTGAAGGTGTAAGAACCGCGTACTCGCTTGCATACAAGCGAAAAGATCAAGGTGAAAATTAAAACTGAGTCCGTCCGACATCCGCCCCTCCTGAAGCCGAACTCTTAGTGTTAAGAGTGCTTCTTCATGTTCGGTTCACTCGTCCCTGAGTGATATGCGAAGCGTACATGAAATGACAACTTATGCAGCAGGTTGTATTGTAGTTTCCTTTGCTAAATAATTATTTATGTTCATAAGTCCAGTGTTTTCCTAGGTCAACACGCTATTAGAAAAAATAAAATAGTACTTTGCAAAAGTTGTCAATAACCTGTGGATAACTTCAGTGCAGTGGACAAAACATTGCAATTCGTTTTGTAGTATCTTGAAAGTTTGATTTTTTGTAAAGATGAATTGCCGGTGTGTTTGATACATCAACTGCAAGAATTATCTTTTTGCATCTTCTTTTGATGGCATGGTTTAGAGCATAATCCATTGCCTGATTGGCAAGGCCTTTACCTCTCGCTGTTGGCGTGATGCCAAGATAGGCAAGTTCGAGATACTGCTCATCTTTGGGTTGGTTCATGAGAAGAACACCAGCTGGTTCATTTTTATGCAAAATAATAAACCAGAGAGACAAGTCATTTGGATCATACCCTTGGTGGCTTTTGATGATGTCTGAAATAGTGCGTTTGCCATGAATTGCAGGGCAGTCGAGAGAGCCAACATACGTTTCCTTCAGAATCGTTTCTAAAACACTCGGCGGAAGCGATGATGTTTCGCAAAAGGTTGTAGTGGTAGTTTGGGCAATGTGCAGCTGGCTAGTTGAGGGAGTGCACTCCATATACTGCAATGTTGCGAGTTTTGTAAAGCCCGCTTGCTCAAAGAGATGCACAGCAGACGTGTGATCTTCCCCAAGGATTGCGTGCCCAGTTGCGATGCCTTTTTGTGCAGCATCTTTTTTTGCATTTTGTAACAAGAGAACCAGTTGTTCCTTGTTCGCATGTGTTGGAGTCGACGTTATAAATGTGGCTACTGAGCCCGCACCTTCTGTGACGAGCGCAACTGCCTCTTTGCTATCGCCATAGAACGTGTGGTCAGACGGGCGGGATCTCAGACGCTTGAGAAATACAGCAGCCTCCACCCTATCTCGCCCAATAAGGGTGGCAGCGGCTTCAACGTGTTTTGCGTAAGGTATTTGCATGTCCGTGCGGGAAATCTCGCAAAATGCTAGAATCTCCACTTGGAGAATCATATGCGTTTTATCATCACAGCATTCTTACTTACGATCACCACATTGGCCTCATTCACCTTTGGGTATCCCAAGGCGACGGATCATTCCGATCGTTGGCAATTGACTTTTGAAACAACTGGTTTGCGTTTCTTTCGTGACCTTCGAACGGGGCAAGGGTATTGGGTGTTGGTCTATGAAGTGACAAATGAAACCGAAAAAGATCAACGATGGGTTCCAAGTTTTACATTGGTGACTGATCAGGGGGAAGTGCTTGATTCCGGAAATAATGTACCTCGAAGAATTCAAACAACGATTTTAGAGACGTTTGGAGATCCGCTGCTTGAAATGCAATCTGAAGTGAGTGGTGCGTTGCTCCGTGGAGAAGAAAATGCCTCGCGTGGGCTCGTTGTTTGGAAGGCGGGACGAGAAGATGTAAAAGCGCTACAGGTCTTTGTCAGTGGCGTGAGTGGTGATACCGCAACAGCAAAGAATCCGCTGTCGGGTGAAGAAGTAATTTTGCACCGAGATCTCCAACTGACATGGATCGTTCAGGGCACAGTTGTTGGCGATCTTCGGCCTCTGCCAAGACGCGAAGTGGGCGGCGGCGTGTCTGTTCGGCGGATCTCAAACAACGAGGTTGAAGCCTCAGCCGAAGATCAAGTGTATAGACGCTGGGTCTTTCGGTAGCAGTTCATCGCTTCTGAACTACTTTCAGAATATACTGCTTATCTAGCCATAAAATCGAAAAAACGAACCGTGGGCCAGAGAAACGTATATACAAAATGTAAAATTACGACATTGAGAAGCGATTAATGAACCTGTGGTTAGATTTTTGCTACAATGTGGGGCTCCCAAGCGTGTGCTCGGGAAATTGACTGGAAGTACTAAGGAGCGTAGTTATGGCCCATAAAAAGAGTGGTGGTTCTTCAAAGAACGGACGCGATTCAAATCCTCAATATCGAGGCATTAAACTCTATGCAGGTCAAGCTGCAAAGGCTGGCTCGATCATCGTGCGACAATGTGGCACGAAGTTCAAGGCTGGTTACCTAGTACGCCGTGGAAACGATGACACACTGTTTGCAACTGAACCAGGCAAGGTTTGTTTTCGTGGACGGTTTGTCGATATTGTTCCATCAGACGAGTCAATTCCGCAATTTACAGCGGTTGGCTAAGTCGAAGGACTCCTAAGATATGTTAGTTGATAGGGCGAGAATTTTTGTCCGAAGCGGAAAAGGCGGCAACGGTTGTCTTTCTTTTCGTCGTGAAAAATATATTCCTAAGGGTGGACCCAATGGCGGCGACGGTGGCGATGGTGGTGATGTTGTATTGGTCGGCGAGGAGAGTCTTGATACTCTGTTGACGTTGACACACCGTCCGCATTATCGTGCAGCGCACGGAGGTCAGGGGCTTGGCAGCCAGATGCATGGTGCAAACGGTGCAGACAAGGTTGTGCAAGTTCCACTCGGCACACTTGTGTACAACGAAGAGACGGGCGAATTGATCGCAGATATTTCCAAGCAAGATCAACGACTCGTTGTCGCAAATGGCGGAAAGGGTGGATTCGGGAATGAACATTTTAAATCTTCCACGAATCAAGCACCACTAGAAACAACACCCGGAGGGCCGATTGAAGAGCACACACTCAGGCTTGAACTGAAATTGATTGCTGACATTGGCTTTGTAGGATTGCCAAATGCTGGGAAATCGACGCTTCTCTCAGCGGTAAGTGCTGCGAGACCCAAGGTCGCTGATTATCCGTTTACAACCCTTCAACCACACCTTGGTATTGCTGAACTTGACGGTGATCGCCGATTGGTGATGGCAGATATTCCGGGTTTGATTGAGGGTGCTGCCGATGGTGCTGGGCTTGGACATCGTTTTTTGCGGCATGTTGAAAGGACAGAGGCGCTGGTACATCTGCTTGATGTTTTTCCGGAAGATGGCTCCGATCCCGTCGAAAATTATAAAACTATTCGTGGCGAATTGGAACGGTATTCACCGGAATTGGCAGCAAAAGAAGAATTGATCGTGTTCAATAAAATCGATTTGCTTCCAGAGGAAGAACTCGACGAATACGTCGGCGAGTTTGCAGGGCGCCTTGGCATTGATAAGCCGCTGATGTGCTCTGGCGCGACGCATGCGGGTATCCGCAACGTTCTCGAGCGTTGTTGGTCTATGGTCAAAAAGCAGCCAACTTCGGGCTGGTAAATAAACGCACCCCCGAAAAAAAACTCACCCCCGGTGAGTTTCCGAGAGCTGACCCCGGGTGAAATAATCGTTGATAGCGCAAAGCGAGGTGATCCTAAGCAAATGGACACCGATTAATTCACCCGCGGTCTAGATAAACTCACCGGGGGTGAGTTTTTTTTCGGGGGTGCGTTTTTTTTCGATGTGGGTTCACAAACTGAACTATGGTGCATATACTATGGTAGCCATAGTATAGGAGGCATATCATGCGAATTGAACGAGAACTCATGCGTGGGGCGGGACCGGTTGCTATTTTGAAATTGCTCGATGCGAAGGAGCGGTACGGGTACGAATTGGTTTCTTCGCTCGAAAAAATTGGAAAAGGTGCTTTGGCTATGGGGCAATCGACGCTGTATCCCATGATTTATAACCTTGAAGCAAAGGGATTAGTCAAATCAAAATGGAAAGAAGGGGAGAGTGGAAAACAGCGTAAATACTATAGTTTGACAAAAGATGGAAAACAGAAACTTGCAACCGATACGCAGCAGTGGGCTGCAGTCACAACAGCGATGCGTGAAATAGGTGTTATTGCACGCTCTTGTAAGTTGGGAGTTTGTTAATGTTAATTAAAAAAGAATTACAAGCGACGCAGTTACCTGAAGAAATTCAAAAACTCATTCGCCGTATTGCACGGCGGACGAGGCTTCGTCGAAGTGAACAACTCGATGTAGCTCGCGAACTGGTGTCGCACTTTGAAGATGCACTAGCATCAGGAGAATCGACGAGTGCGGTGATCACTGCTTATGGAAATGAAAAGACTGCTGCGAAACTTTTACGCAGTGCATGCAAACGAAAACGGTGGTGGGTTGAACTTGCATTTGTAAAGTCGATGAAGTTCGCCGCCGTTATGTTTGGTTGTTTTCTTGTTGTCTATATGGTGTTGGTTTTGCTTGCGTTGCAACGAAAACCAAATATTGCTGTTGATTATGTCGCAAAACTAAATGAAACTGCTGCAGCTGTTCCAGAAGACGAACGTGCGTGGCCACTGTACCGCGCTGCGAGTATTGTGCTGAATGAAAACAACGAACCAAGCCCCGAAGTAGATGGCCGACCTGTCTATCCAACATGGGTTGGTGATGCTGGTTGGGAGGAATACGCAGTGTGGCTTGATGTACATCAAGAGACGCTCCCGCTTATTCTGCAGGGTACGAAGAAACAAGGGATGGGTTTTATCGTTGGCGGCAAAATAAGTGAAGAAGATAAAGAACTTTGGCCAGATGCGTATGAAAAATCTCAAACAAACTTTAGCGATCATATGATCAATGTGTTGTACCCACAACTTGTACATTTGAGAAGGATGGCTAGGCTTCTTCGATTTGATGCAATAGAAGCTGCAGCGCAAGGTGACGGGAGTAGGTGCTTTCAAGATCTAGAAGCACTACTACGTCTCGCTACGCACACTCGTGAACATTCCACGCTGATTAATGATCTCGTATCTCTTTCAATTTACAGGATGACTTTTCAAACTATTGGTTTAATAGTTGAACGAACACCAGAAGTGTTATCTCCAGAAATCAGTGCGTTACGCCAACACCTCAGCGATTTGGATGAAGAACTCAAGGTCCGGTTTGATGGTGAGAGATTGTATATTCTAGATTTATTGCAACGAACATTTACTGACGACGGCAACGGGGATGGCGTATTAGTACCTGGAAAACTGCTTGAAGCAATGTCGTTGTCGCATGATGCAACGGGCCAAGTAAATCCACAGCCAACAGCGTCATTTTTACTCGCTCCAATTGGCGATGTGTTGATCGCTTCGAGAAAAGAATTACTCGATCACCATGATGATTTTCTTGCGCTGATGTATGAGGTTCGTGATGACCCACTCTATGCTTGGGGAGATGAACTTTCTGAATATAGTTCTCAACTTGTAGTTCGGACGGCCAAACGGTATTTGAATAAATATTATCCCGTTGATCTCCTCATTCCCGCGCTTGATAGCGCGTTACTTCAAAGCAAATACGCCGCAGCGAATCGCGATGGCTTGCTCGCAACACTTTTTGCAATCGAACAACATCAAGCATCAGGCAAGTGGCCTCTAGACTTAGCAGAAGCGGGTGTTGTTGATCCTTGGAATGACGAGCCATGGAAAATTACAATCGTAAACGAACAGCCAGTGATTTACTCTGTTGGGAATGATGGCGATGATGATGGTGGTAGACATGTCTTTGGTGCTATGGAATGGCATGGCATTCCAACCTCTATTCCAGATGGAGATTGGGTAGTTTGGCCAAATCCAGAGTAAACTGCGTAGATGCCAATAGGAATCAACGCAGAAAAACTTGAAGGTTTACACGAGTCTGCGCAGTCGTATGACGCATATCTTGAAAGTGGTTCAGCTCACGCAGCCCATTGGCGAAAAAACGATGCGCAGGCGATACTCATGCCAGAACAACAAACTTTGCTCAGTGGTTTTATGCGCGAAATGAAGGTGCTCGTTCTTTCAGGTGTTTGGTGCGGCGATTGCTCAGCGCAAGGACCCATGCTCGCAGCAATTGCTGCAGCATCGCCAAAGATAGATTTGCGATGGCTTGATCGTGATGCGCATGCCGATTTTGCACAACACTTATCGATCAATGCTGGGCACCGCGTCCCGACCGTTTTATTCATGGCAGAAGATTATGAACCAGTCAGTGTGCTTGGTGACCGAACCTTGTCGAGGTACCGATCAATCGCTGCAAGGCAACTCGGCGCAGCGTGTGATATCCCCGGAGCACATATACCAGAAGATGAATACAACGCTACGTTGCAAGAGTGGCTCAATGAATTTGAACGTGTGCAACTCTTGCTGCGACTTAGCGCTCGCCTTCGCCAGAAGCACGGCGACTGAGTTTTCGCAACAATTCAAACGATTCCATGGGGGAAAGTGCATTGATGTCAATATTTTTGAGTTCCTCAACAAGCGGGCTTGGCAAGTACTCGGTAAACAAACCCATTTGCGGTTCTGCTGGAATATGACTCGTTGCCTCTTCGCTTGCCTGTGCATTGTGGACCGTAAGTGTGTTGAGCACTTCGTTGGCTCTGTCAACTACGTGCTTCGGAACCCCAGCAATTTTCGCAACGTGAATGCCGTAACTGCGATCGGTTCTGCCTTCAGCAATTCGATATAAAAATACAATGTCATCATTCCACTCGCGTACTGTTACGTGCAAGTTCGTAATGTTTGAATCGCGATCTGCAAGGGTTGTGAGTTCGTGATAGTGCGTTGCGAATAATGTTCTGCAACCAACACTTGAAAGCGATTCAGCGATTGCCCACGCAAGCGATAACCCGTCAAGCGTACTTGTGCCTCTGCCAATTTCATCAAGGATAATCAAACTATTACGTGTTGCATTGTTGAGAATGTTCGCAGTCTCAACCATCTCAACCATAAACGTGGATTGCCCCGCGTGTAACTCATCGTTTGCACCAACGCGTGTAAAGATTCGATCAACCAAACCGATCGTCGCCGTTTTCGCTGGCACAAAACTTCCTGTGTGTGCGAGCAATGTGATAATCGCAACTTGTCTGATATACGTTGATTTACCCGCCATGTTTGGACCAGTAATAAGTGCAAGCGGTGCGTTTTCTAGCGTGCAATCATTGGGAACAAATCG
>JACNLW010000049.1 GCA_014381305.1 Planctomycetota bacterium | reverse complement strand
GTAATCAACGATTATTTCACCCGGGGTCAAATTTTGAGGGATGGGGTCAGACCCCAGGGTCAGGTCAGGGGGTCAGACCCCAGGGTCAGACCCCAGGGTCAGGTCAAAGGGTCAGACCCCAGGGTCAGGTCAAAGGGTCAGGTCAAAGGGTCAGGTCAGGGGGTCAGGTCAAAGGGTCAGGTCAAAGGGTCAGACCCCGGGGTCAGGTCAAAGGGTCAGACCCCAGGGTCAGGTCAAAGGGACAGGTCTAGCCATGGAGTTTTCGGTCATAATCCACATATGGCAAAGAGTCCCGTCCCCGTTCACCCTTTGATTGTCGTTTTTGTATTGCTTTCGCTCCTTGTTCCCACAGCAATCCGCCAAGGCAATAATTTATCAATTTGGCTGCTTGGCACAATGTTGATCGCGACCATCATGACTTATGTGTGGACAAGACTCACGATTCGAAGAATTACTATCGACAGAGTTCACACAAGCCAAGCGAGGGTGGGTCAACCATTTACGGTTGGGTATGGGGTTCAAAATACCGCTCGTTTTCAACCTGCTTTTAGTCTATGGATCCAAGAACTTGATACGCAGCATAAGTGGTCTGATCAATTCCGCAATGCCACAGCTTGGGTCATGGAAGTGGGTCCCAATGAAAGAGTTCGGACTGATACAATTTTTTGGCCAACAAAACGCGGCGTCGCAAAGTTCGATCAGATTCGAGTAAGAACGTCATTTCCTTTTGGCATGATTCACGCATCTAAAGTAATACATCAACCTTGGCAAGTGCTTGTCCAGCCAGAATTGCATCAGCTCCAACCAAATGTGCTTCGATCTATTGTCTCAGATGGTCCAATGGGTCAAAAAAGTATGCGTCGAGGAAGGGGCGGAGAAGAGTTTTATGGAATTCGTGAATTTCACAATAGTGACAGCCTTGGTGACGTTGCTTGGAAAGCTTCGTCAAGACGGGAATCTCTCGTTTGTATCGAACGATCTCGGCCATCACCCCCTCGACTAAGAGTAATTCTTGATCTCACCACCGAAACAGATAAATTGCAATGTGAAGGTGATGCAAGAAGTACAGAGGAGAAATCAATTAGCCTCGCAGCTTCATTACTAGCCGAAGCGCTTCGTCAAGGACATGAGTTTGCCTTGACTGTGTTTGGAGTTCCAACCCAACGTGATGTCGGGTTGCGTTCTGGACCTCGCCATCTTGACCGCCTCTTAGGTGTACTTGCACGGATTGAACTTGATCAAAAGCGTGTTTCTGCATCCCACTCACTTCTTCGTGATTCCGAGCGTGTTGGACGGGTCGTCATCCGACCAGATCATTCACAAAAACTTGGGCTTTCTGGAAACACATGGTTTTTTACAGGTTCACAATTTGAAGACTTAAAAATGTTTCCAAGCAAGGTTGCGACATGAGGGTTTTGAAACACTATAGATTGCTTCGTCTGGTTCTTGTACTCTTCGCTGTCATTGCGCAATGTGTTGCACTTGGTGATTTGTGGATTCTTTTAGTTTCATCCACGTTGGTACTACTTAGTTGGTATTTCACCGAAGGACCTCGATCAAACGTGCTTCCAAGATGGGCATCACTGCTCGCAGTAGTAGGAGCACTTGCAATAACGTTGTTTAACTCGCAACTTACCCTTGATAATCTCATTCAAGTTATAGGTCAATTTTTTGTTTGGCTCACAGTAATTAAACTCTACGGAGAAAAATCAGTACAAAATGATGCGCAAGAATTGATACTCAGTATTGTTCTCATGACGCTTGCGGGTTTGTATGCAACAGACCTTCTCTTTGGTATTTTGCTAGTGCTTTGGGGTGGTCTAGCTGCATGGGTCTTCATGTTGTATCAACTTTATTACGGCGTTGAAACAATGCGGCTAGAGAGGTACGCGGCAGTTCCAAAATCGTATGGTGTTCCTTGGACTCGACCTGTTACCGGAAAAAGCGTATGTGCAGCATTTAGGCGCACAGCATCCGCGTTGCTATTCGTTGGTCTTGTACTATCAATTGTTTCATTCTTTTTCATACCTCGAGGATTTACAGATGACTCACGTCATCTTGGTAAAGCTGATGGCGGGGTTTCCCGTCTCGAACTTTCACCAGATCGCGATATTACGATTCGAAAAGAACAAGTGATGGTAGTGCAACTGGTTGATAGTGATGGCGTAGTTTTTCAATTGCCAGAGCCATTACGATTGCGGGGTTCTGTGCTTGAAAGGTATGAAGGCGAGGGTGTTTGGGTTGCAGGTAGCCGCATTTTTGCAAAAAAAATAAAAGTAGATGCAGATACATACATTCCACTTGTAAAAAAGAAAAATCATAATCACTTCACTATGCATGTTGCACTTCAGCGTCCTTCAGTAAACATTTATTCACTTTATGAACCAGTTGGAATACGGGCTGATGAATCCGTGATGGTGATGTACGACAGATCTTTGCACACAATGACGTTTAATCCAATTTCAACATTTCCAAAACGATATAGTGTTCAGGTTGATCTTCAAAGATATATTTCATCCGAGTCAACAAAATCCCAAACAGGACAGTACGAGAATGAAGCAGTTGAGGAACTTGCCGTAAGTATTCTTCAAGAAAATAACATTACAAGCGACTTTGTTTTACACGATGATGAGGCAACGAACACAAAAGTTTCTCAGTTATTTGTTGATTATTTGACATCTAATGCGTTTCAATATTCGACGGACCAGTCACTTCTTGCTCCTGAAGAATATGCTTTTATGAATAATCACGAAGATCCAACGGAAGCATTTTTGTTAACGATGCAATCAGGACATTGTGAATATTTTGCAGCGTCGATGGTAGCAATGTGCGACACCGTGGGATTGCCCGCAAGAATTGTTACAGGGTATTTGACTGACCGATGGGATAAGACAACAAAGCAATACATTGTTTTAGATAGCGATGCACATGCGTGGGTTGAAACTGAAGTTGCAAACGGGTTATGGCGTGCGTTTGATCCAACGCCACCATCAACAGGGTCTCCGACAGCACATCAATCGCTCGGATGGCTTGAAGGCTTGCGACTTGCATGGCTTCGTCTCGATAGAGAATGGAAACTTGGAGTTTTAAATTTTGATGCAGATACGCAACATCATCTTATGGATACTTTCTTTCCGCTTTGGCGTGAAAAAACAAGTGCAGGTTGGGAAGCAGCAACCGTAATGGGGGCGAAAGTAGTAAATTGGTTTGATATTGGTTCAGGCGGTTTGGTGTGGATTGTACTTGTTGCTAGTTCAGTAGTTGGAGCAACAATTGTCATTATTGTCGTAGTTGGCAGACGAAAGCGAGTGCGTAAAATACTTATGTTGCATTCCACTGCTTCCGTTTCAACTATCAATAACGTAGAGTTTTACGCAGACGTCGTGCGTATTTTATCTACCGAAGGCCACGAAAAACCAACGTGGCAACCTGCAAAAACGTGGATACAATCACTACAACTTTCAATGGAAGCAGAAAGTTTATTGCGTACATTGACGGATACATACTATCGGGTCAGGTTCGGTGGTGAGCAGTTAGGAAGAAGCCAACGGTTATCTATGTCGAAAACCGTTTCCGATTTTTCAAGTGCGATGCGAAAGGGTGTGTCATGAACGAGTGGATGCCAATGGAAGAAGAAAGTTCAAAGGTTCAAATAAAAGAGGTGTTGCACTTGCTTGGAGATGCACCAAGGCGAGTTCTTGATATTGGATGTGGGAATGGCCGTTTGTTAGTTCCAGCAGCACTTGCTGGGCATGAAGTGACAGGAATAGATATAGATCCCGAAGCAATAAGTGCATGTGCTGCAATATGTGCTGATGCAGATGTGAATGCAACTTTGATTGATGGTGATGTGTTTGATGAGTTGCCTTTATGCGAACCCTTCGACGCGATTATTTGTTGTGGTAATACATTTATGCTGTTTGCAGATGTGCATGAAGGTGTTCGTTTACTGCAAGGATGTAGAAAATCACTCTCTGAGGAGGGCATGATCATCATCGATGACATTCCGCGCGATCTTTGGCCAGAGCTTGTAGAAGGTCGCTGGTGTAACGGTGTGAATGACGAGGAAACTTTACAACTTGTATGGTCTACGAATGACTCAGTTTTTGCGATTAGAGAAGGTGATGATGTGCAGCCTAATAATTGGGAACTTGGGAAAGATGATCGGTTCATGCGGCTTTGGACAATGGGTGAACTCGAACTTGCTGCACGTCTGAGCGAATTATCGCCCCCCGAAAGCCCTCGGGTTATGCCGGTTGGTGGGGGAGTGTTGGTCATGCGGGTACCAAAAGTCTAAAAACGCAACGTGGAATGTATCAAGTATTGAACTCTACCGATTGAATAGTTAGTGGCGACATTGTGTCGCACTTTCTTACAGGCTAATCTCACGGAGTTTTCAAACATGACAGCACAACGATCCCGAACATCAGGATGGCGTCGATGCCTACAGCAACTTGTCGATCACAAAGGTTCATTGCAAATTGCATTAGCACCAGCAGGTCCAACAGGAAGCGATTTTGTGTGGCGGGCAAAATTGCTTGGCATGACTGAAAATGAGATACTCGTTGAAATGCCAACTGCCGCAGGTGAACCATTGCCGTTGACGAAGGGTGTGCAGTTACTCGGAATTATGGCAATTGGGCAGAACCGTTGGATGTGTAGAACAAGTTGTGTAGGTACGACGGTTGTTCGTTCAAGAGGCAAGGAAGTTACAGGGCTTAAACTAGCGTTGCCTTCAACGATGGAGCGGTGTCAACGGCGACGCGACTTTAGAATTAGTACAGATTCACTCGTTCTACCTGAAGTTTCAGTTTGGCCGCTGCTTGATCCAAGATCAGTGGTGTTGGCGGAGCGACTTTGTCAATTACGAATTGAACGAATGCTCAGCGGGTGTACTGAACCAGAGTCGATTGATTCTGATGACGCAATGCCTGACGTTGGCCCGATGTTGCCTGCAACGCTCGTTAATATTGGAGGTGGTGGTGTTGGTTTACAAATATCAGGCACTGAAGCAAGTGGAATAGGGAGACATCGTCTCTTTTGGCTGAAATTTCCACTTCCTGGAGTTGATGGACCTCCTCTCTGCGTGACTGCGAAGCAAATGCATTGGCATCTCGAAGCAGGCGGTTCTACGTATATGGGTATGGCGTTCGATTTCTCGTTTAATCCATCCCACCGCAGATTCGTTGTGCAACAAATCACCCGCGCTGTTGCGATCCAACAGCGGGAACAATTCCGCGCATCCGCATAACAATTTCTTCCTCACCGCCACATCGAGCTCTCAGGGACATTTGGGACCCGATCGGACCCATTTTTGACCTGACCCTTTGACCTGACCCTGGGGTCAGACCCCGGGGTCAGGTCAGGGGGTCAGACCCCAGGGTCAGGTCAGGGGGTCAGACCCCAGGGTCAGGTCAAAGGGTCAGACCCCAGGGTCAGATCGCAGGGATATTGGTGGAATATGTAAGAGGCGCAAAAATTGACCAGAAAAAAGGCGTGGATTTCAGGAATGTTGAAATATGGTGATACATTTCGCACATGGCAAGACAAAAGAGAAATATTAGGGACAACTCCTTCTATCACATCATCAACCGAGGCGTAGAAAAACGCACGGTTTATCTCTGTGCAAGTGATTATTGTAAATTTTTAGAATTACTTGAACGTGCTTGTGAAAAATATGCAGTGGAAATTGTTGCTTTTTGCCTTATGCCTAACCATTTTCACATCATTATTAGATCTGTAAAAGGGAAAAACGTAAGTTTGTGGGTAAAATGGTTTCAGGGCATGTACTCGCAATGGTTCAATCAAAGGTATGGCAGAGTCGGGTCGCTTTGGCAAAGTCGCTTTTTTTCAAAGGAAGTTGGCCCTGGTGAGCATCTGGCTAAAACATGGATGTATGTTGTGCAAAATCCAGTGAAAGCAAACCTTTCAAATACTCCTCAACAGTGGCGCTGGTCAAGCGCGTATCTGAGGCACCACGGCATTCAGCGACCTTATCTTGTCGAACCTGACTGGTGGTGGACATCACTCAAACCACGGTGGTGGTCTGATGACATGTTGGAATACAAAGAGCTTATTAAGGTTCAAACATCTTTAAAGAGGACAGTCGTTGAAGAATTAAAAACTGCTTGGGAATTGCCGGAATCAGTTTCCTAAGTGCGTTAACGATTTAAAATTGGAGATGATCGCAGCACATTTGTTTTTACATGTGATTCTTTGCACTCCTCAGTTACAATGGAATCTGCAACAATTCCACAACCAGTCCCGTATGTAAGTGAGCCCTGAAATTGAGAAGGAGTTCCGCTCCCCTGAAATGTTGCTGTTCGTATCGCAACATTGAGCAATATGGAGCCACCGATAACTCCAATTGAACCGCAGTATGGGCCACGTGGAGTTGCTTCAAGTTCTTCAATTATTTGCATTGCACGAATTTTAGGCGCGCCAGTAATCGAACCCGCGGGAAATGTAGCAGCAAGTAAGTCGTAACTCGTCGTTTCACTACAGAGTTTTCCTTGCACTTCTCCGATGCACTGCCACACAGTGGGATGTTGTTCGATCGCCCGAGATTCGGTCACTTTCATTGAACCAAATTCACACACTCGCCCCAAGTCATTACGCATTAAATCAATAATCATGTGCAATTCAGCTGCATCCTTGTCTGAGTTCATCAACGTTTCAGGCAAATCTGTAATCGGTCGAGTCCCTTTCATTGGCCTTGATACAACCTGGCGTGTTTCACCGTCGAATTGTAAAAATAACTCAGGGCTTAACGATAAAATTGAGCGTTGTTCTTGATCGTTGAATTCAATCCACGCCCCAAACCATCCGCCCGGAGCAGCAAGTGCATCGAGTGAGGCATTTCGAACATCTCCAGATATTTCTGCAGAAAATCGCCGCGTAATGTTCGCTTGAAAAATATCTCCTTCATGTATATATAGTTTCGTGTTTGCTACAGATTTTTTATACTGCTCATCACCATCTTCATCAATCAATTCACCAGACCGTAAATCATTTTGTTCATCTTGAAATTTTGGAAGTTCAAAACCTCCAACTGACCACCAACTATTATCTTGTGCATCATGGACAAGACATTTGTCGCACCAAACAAAATCTGCCAAAGCCCAATCACTTTTTTTATCTTTCAAGCCATTCACTTTCTCTTCAAAACAGACACCTAACTCATATCCAAGGTAACCAATCCATCCCGGAATCAAGGAAGTGTGTCTGATTGATTCAAGTTCTTTGCGAAAGTGTTGTAAATCTTCTTTGGATTTTACGGTGAGCCGTTTCCCCGTTGCTGGTGCAATGATTGACCATCTTGACCATCGCCCAGTACCGTCTCCTGCAATCAACGCAATTAATGGCTCATTCCTTGGCCAAGATCGGGCGACTTCAAACGGTGTTTTGGAACAATCCTTCAAATTTATTGCGTCGTGGGGGAGTACCGAGCATTGGATAGAAGTTAGGCAGTTCATAGTGGTGTGAATGATGTGTGTATGCGGTATAATTCGCGATCTTGCGCTGAATCAAGGAGAATAACACATGGCTACCGCCACCGCAAAAAAGAAAAAAAGAACGAATAAAGTCAAAATGACGTACTGCTGGGGATCGCTCAAAACTGAAGGTGATGCAACGCAGAAACAACTGCTAGGTGGCAAGGGCGCGAACCTTGCTGAGATGACTTCAATTGGTTTGCCTGTGCCCTCTGGTTTTACAATTCCCACAACGATGTGCGAAGCGTACTACAAAGAAGGTTCAAAAATGCCCGCTGGGCTCAATGACGCCACAATCAAAGCAATCAAGCAACTTGAAAAAGAAACGGGCAAAAAATTTGGCTCTAAGACAGATCCACTCCTCGTTTCTGTTCGTTCCGGAGCAGCCGTTTCAATGCCGGGCATGATGGATACGGTGCTCAACCTTGGCCTTACGGATGACGCTGTGCAGGGGATGATTGAACTCACAGGCAACGAACGATTTGGCTGGGATGCATATCGACGGCTTATTAATATGTTCGGAGATGTCGTCATGGGAATGGAACACGAATCATTTGAAAAAGAATTCGAAAAGGTAAAATCAAAACACGGTGTAAAACTAGATACCGAACTCTCTGCAAAAGGTCTAAAGGAAGTTTGCGACAGGTATAAAAAAGTGTACCGTCGCAAAGTAGGCAGCGATTTTCCACAAGACCCGATCAAGCAACTTACTCTTTCCGTTGAGGCAGTGTTTCGATCTTGGAATACACATCGTGCAAAAAGTTACCGACAAATTAATGACATCACTGGTTTACGAGGTACAGCAGTAAACGTGCAAACGATGGTCTTTGGAAACATGGGTACTGATTGCGGAACGGGTGTTGCATTTACACGAAATCCCTCAACTGGTGAAGATAAATTTTTCGGTGAATTTTTGATTGATGCACAAGGTGAAGATGTTGTTGCAGGGATTCGGACACCCAAGCCAGTCTCTGAAATGAAGAAGTGGAACAATCGTATTTTTAACGAACTTCTTAAAGTAAAGAAAACGCTCGAAAAACATTACAGTGACATGCAAGACATCGAGTTTACTATTGAAAAAGGTAAACTCTGGATGTTGCAAACAAGAACGGGGAAACGAACTGCTGCAGCCGCAGTAAAACTTGCTGTGGATATGGTTCGAAGCCGAATGATTAATAAGGACGAAGCATTACTTCGTATTCCAGCAGGCGATCTTGTGCAACTTTTGCTTCCAAGCTTTACAGCAAAGAGCAAACATAAAGTAAAAATGCTTGCGAGGGGTTTGCCGGCATCTCCGGGTGCTGCAACTGGCACACTTGCGTTTTCTGCTGACGATGCGGTGAAACGTGCTGAAGCAGGCGAGAATGTACTGCTCGTTCGAAAAGAAACTTCGCCTGAAGACATTGATGGTATGCATCATGCAGTTGGCATTTTGACTTCAACAGGTGGTATGACAAGTCACGCCGCAGTTGTGGCAAGGGGCTGGGGAAAATGTTGCGTTGCCGGAGCGGCTGCATTGCATATTGATGCAGCAGCAAAACGCGTAACGATCGACGGTAAAAAATATACCGAAAAATCTGTACTTTCAATTGACGGTGGAACAGGTGAAGTGATGCTCGGTGCAGTTGAAAGGCACGAACCAAAACTAAGTAGCGATTTTGACACAATCATGAAGTGGGCAGATCAGCGCAGGCGAATGAATGTTCGCACAAATGCTGATTCCCCAACAGATGCAAAACGCGCACGTGAATTTGGCGCTGAAGGAATCGGTCTTACTCGAACAGAGCACATGTTCTTTGAAGGTGATCGAATTCTTGCGATGCGAAGAATGATTCTTGCTGAAACAAAAGGGAAACGAGAAGAAGCACTTGCTCGATTGATGCCATATCAGCGAGATGACTTTATTGGAATTTTCACAGCGATGAAGGGGCTTCCCGTAACAGTTCGATTACTTGATCCCCCATTGCACGAATTTTTGCCGCACGATCATGCGGGACAAAAAGAAGTTGCTGCAACAATGGGTATTAAACCGTCGCGAGTAAAACATCGCGTAGAACAGTTGCACGAATTTAATCCAATGCTCGGTCACCGTGGTTGTCGTCTTGCAGTGACATACCCGGAAATATTAGTGATGCAAGTGACTGCAATTACTGAAGCAGTTATTGCGTGTAAGCGAAAACGAATTGATGCGCGTCCTGAAATTATGATACCCCTTGTTGGAATTGAAGAGGAGTTAGAACAATTACGTGCACTTGCTGCTAACACAATGATGACAATTGCTAAGAAAGAGCGTTTTAAAGGAAAATTGAACATTCCAATTGGAACGATGATTGAAATTCCTCGCGCCGCACTCGTTGCAGAACAAATTGCAGAAGTTGCAGACTTCTTTAGTTTTGGAACAAATGACCTTACACAACTTACATATGGATTTAGTCGTGATGACATTAACTCTTTCTTGCCTCATTATTTAGAAGACGGCATTCTTGAACGTGATCCGTTCCAAACAATAGATCGTGATGGCGTTGGTCGTCTTGTAGAAATGGGTTGTGAAGGTGGGCGAAAAACAAATCCAAAACTTAAAATTGGAATTTGTGGTGAACATGGAGGTGACCCTTCATCTGTCGAATTCTGTCATGGTGTTGGATTGGATTATGTAAGTTGTTCACCATTTAGGGTACCAACTGCTCGGCTCGCTGCAGCACAAGCTTCAATCAAAGAGAACATAAAATGACAACTCTTTTTGAAAAAATTATAAACGGTGATATTCCTTGTCACAGAGTGTATGAAGATGAGTTCGTTCTAGCATTTTTAGATGTGGCACCGCTGAGTAGGGGTCATACGCTTGTGATTCCGAAGGAACCAGTTGCACATGTACACGACTTAAGTGAACAGTCAGGGGCAGCACTAGGAAGTGCGCTTGTAAAAGTCGCCGCTGCTGTTGTAGAAGCAACTGGGGCAACGGCGTACAACATTTTGCAAAATAATGGTGAAGAAGCGCACCAAGCAGTTGATCATGTGCATTTTCATATTATTCCCAAACTTGGCGACAAAGGTCTCGTTTTAAAGTGGGATCCTGAAGAACTTGTCGATGGTGAAGCATTGGCGAGTGAAATCACAGCCTACATGTGATCTCGGGTCAGGTATCATGAAGCCACATGGCTGATGAACCAATCACAGAATCAGGAACGAGCTCAGGTGATACTGATCCACTAGCGGAAACATTCGATGGTGAAACCGCAGATTCTTCATGGTTAGATTCCAAAGTTGGCGCTCGGGGTGACGAATGGATCGGTAGTTTTATTGGTCAATTCGAAATTATTCGTGTGATTGGTACAGGCGGCATGGGGAATGTGTATGAAGCTCGGCAAACAAATCCGCATCGATCAGTTGCACTGAAAATTGTAAAATCTGCTGGTGCTTCTGATACTACTTTGCAGCGATTCGAGATGGAAAGCGAAATGCTTGCTCGTCTACAACATCCTGGTATTGCACAAGTGTATGAATCAGGACACCAGGTACATGATGGTAAACCGCTTCCGTTTTTTGCAATGGAATACGTTGCGGGTAGTCAATCAATTACAGAATACGCCGATGAATCGGAACTGAATGTAACTGAACGACTTGAACTTTTTTTATTGGTTTGCGAAGCTGTTCAATACGGGCATGGTCGTGGAGTAATCCACCGAGACCTTAAGCCATCTAATCTTCTGATCAATATTGATGGTAGACCCAAAGTAATTGATTTTGGTGTCGCGCTTTTTGCGGGTTCTGATGAAGATCAATCCACGATGACCGCTGATGGTCGATTTGTTGGAACGTTGCAATGGTCTAGCCCTGAACAATGCGGTGATGATCCACATGATGTGGACGTGAGAACTGATGTGTATTCACTCGGTGTAGTTATGTATCAATTGTTGCTTGGGCAGTTTCCTTATGAGTTAAAGGGAATTCCACTTTATAAAGCACCTGATGTTATTCGGGATACATCACCGGTAAAACCAACCTCAATCAATTCACATATTCCAATTGAGTTAGAGTTTATTTTGCTGAAATCATTAGCAAAGGAGCGCAAAGACAGATACTCCTCGGTCGTCGATTTTGGCTCAGATATACAGCGATATCTTCTCGATGAACCTATACATGCAAAGCCACCGTCAACATATTCACTTGTTCGTCTGTATGCACGCCGAAACAAATTGAAATTCCAAGCAGGGTTGTTCTTCCTATTTGCAATGATCATCGGAATCACTGGACTATTGTGGGGATATATTGAAGCCGAAGTTGGGCAAACAAAATTGGAGGCAGCATTAAAACTGCAAGAAAAAACCCTTCAAACGGCAAAGCAGAATGCGTACGCTGCGCAATTAGGGACGGCGCAAGTTGCGATGAGTAATGGTTCGTGGTCGATGGCGAACGAACAACTTTCGCGTGCAAAGGATATTCAACGGGGTTGGGAGTGGAATTATCTCAAGGCTGAGATCGATCAATCGTCTTTGACTTGGAAAATCGGTGATCGCCCAAGTGCAATTGGTGTGTTTAACTCTGGTGCGTCTGTAGTCGTTGGCGCTGACGATGGCAGGACTCTCATCCTAACCGAATCGTCTGGTGCGTCAGATGAAATGTATATGCCAAGCAAGGTACGTACGATTGCCCTTGTACACGATGATTCAGAAATATTTCTTGGGACAGTTGATGGTCAACTTGGGGTGCTTAATATATTGGATAATAATCTAACAATAAAGCAGACAGATCTACCGCCATTTACAACGTCCGAAATTATTGATAATGACAGATTAATCTCTGGGCATGCGAATGGTTCTTTGAAACTCTGGTCTTCGGAAGGTGAGTTTGTCAAAAATATTTTTCAATTCAATACTATGGTTATGAGTGTTGATTGGAATGATTCATTGCAGTTGGGTGCAGTTGGGCTAGTTGATGGAAGCGTGTATTTGTTTCGTTTGGATGCTCAAAAACCAGAACTTTTTACTACGCACAAAGAGAAAATTTTTGGTGTTGAGTTTATTGATGATTCAACTTTAGTAACAGCTGGTGGCGACGACGTCAAAATTTGGAACATTGAAAATAAAGAACAAATTTCATCAATAGTTTCCTCGCTAGGGGATCCAGTTGGAATTGCCGTAGTTGGAGAGTACTTACTTGTTGCTCATGAAAACGGCACTTTGACTACTTGGTCGATTGGCAGTTACAAACTTGTCGATACTTTGCGTGGACACGAGGGTATTGTCTGGGGAGTAAAAATGTTAGATGATAATCGCGCATCTTCTCTTGGAAAGGATGGAGATATTCGATGGTGGGAAATTGGACAACCACCAATCACCGAGTTAGCAGTGGAATCAGGGTTGCCTGCATCAGATCTTGTTTTCGCTGATTCAGATCATGTTGCAATTGTGTCTCATGTTTCGAGTAATTTACAAGTTTCAAACGTTACTACTGGAATTTCTAATGTTATACCTACGCCGAGTTACCAAAGATTAACAGTCGTGGATACGATTTTTGGGTCGAATACTGTAGTTACTGGTGACCTTTCTGGAACTATTCGCACGTGGGATATTGCAAATCAGGTAGCAGGAGAAACAGTTGGTACCTTAGATTCTGAAATTGTATCTTTGACTATTTCTCAAGACGGTACATATGCAGCTGCTGGTTCACTCGATGGAGATGTTGGAGTTTGGAATATACGCACATCTGAGCAAATATTCAGTCTATCAATTGATAGAAGTTTAATTCTTGATGTCGATTTTTCTATCAACAGTACAGTGTTGTTTGTTTCCTCTTCGGGCGAAGAATTGACGGCATTTAATATTCAATCTGGTAAAGAGGTTTGGAAATCAGATCTCATGCGAACGGATATTTTTGTTGTTGACGTTGTTCCATTTACTAACAACATCATCACTGCGACAAGTAGAGGCGTCATACAACTCCGAAACGCTAAAACGGGGGAAGTGTTGAGAACAGCTCAATCAAAAGGTGGTGGGCTGAGAGATTTTTCAGTTTCACCAAATGGCGAACGGCTGTTTTTAACAACTCGCGACGGTGCCGTGCATGTATGGGATCTGCAGAATCTAAGTAAAATTGTGTCACTGCCCGTCACTCAGGAACTTGATGGTATTGCAATTTCGCCTGATGGAAAGCGTGTTTTAGTTTCCAGCGGTTCTCCGATGATCTATATTCTTGATAGTGCGTCAAGGGGTGAGAGGATTAAGGAAAGGCAACATGATTGAACCGTTCTCAAAACTTGTGTCACCAAAATGGTCTGAAGAGTTGATCAGTCGTTGTTTGGAGGAAGACGGAGTTCACCAAGGTGACATTACTTCAATATCCATAGTTGAAGATCATGTGTCTGATTCTTTTGCAGTTAACGCGAGGCAATCGGGTGTTCTTTCTGGTTTGCATGTACTGATGCAAGCGCCTCATTTGTTGGGTGATGTTGTGTTGCATCCAAAATGTAGCGATGGAGATCGTGTTCATGGATTGGTTGCAACACTTGAGGGAAATTTGCGTTCAGTTCTTGCTGTAGAACGAACTATTCTTAACATTTTAGGGTACGCAAGTGGAGTAGCGACACAAACTGCAAAGTTTGTAGAAGCGCTGCAGGGAATGAACTGCGAAGTTTGTGATACGAGAAAAACAACGCCCGGATTGCGCGTGTTAGATAAGTATGCAGTTGGTTGTGGCGGTGGAACGTTGCACAGACTTGGATTGCACGATGCTGCTTTATATAAAGACAACCATATTTCCGGAGTTCCAATTGATGAACTAGGAACTCGTTTGGGCAGGGCGATTAGCCAAGCGAGAGCAGATCGGAATTTGTCTTTTGTTGAGGTTGAAGTTGATACGATGGAACAGTTTGCCATTGTTCTTGAACTCGATGTAGACATAATTTTGCTAGATAATATGACTGAGGAAATGTTGCGTGAAGCAGTAGAGATGAGAAAATCTCGTTCACCAAAAATTTTACTTGAAGCCTCGGGTGGCATTACAATTGACACAGCAAGAACGATCGCTGAAACGGGTGTTGACCGACTTGCTGTTGGCGGTTTGATTCATCGTTCTCGTTGGCTTGACCTTGGACTTGATGCGATCAATGGGTGAAGTTGATCGTTGGGAGTCTGCGATTCAGTGTGCGGGACGTGTTGTAATTTGCGAAGAGATTGCCTCAACCCAAGAAGGTGCAATTGCACACAATTTGAAATTGGGAGATGTGTGCGCAGCATTACATCAAACTGCTGGCAGAGGTCGTCGTGGAAACGAATGGGATTCAAGTGGGGGAGTTTCGGTGACTGTTGTTTTAGAAGAAGCAACACCCCATCTTTCGATTGCAGTTGCAGCAGTGCTTGCAGAACAGATTGATGCACTTGTAGAACAAGCAGTTGGAATTAAGTGGCCAAATGATTTATATATAGATGGAAGAAAACTTGCTGGTATTTTGATTGAACAACGAGAGGGAGTGTGCCTTGTTGGTGTTGGGGTGAATGTTGGAAGGAACAAAGTGCCAAACGGAGTTTCTCTCTCAGAACTTGGCTCTGAAGTTGACAGGGCGACTGTTGCGGGCCTTGTTGTATCTTCCATTTTCTCAGCAAGTGAGATTTCTATTGATTCAGCTGTAAGGCTTTGGAAATCCCGAGATATCCTCGTTGGAACAACGCAGTCCTTCATTACTGAGAATACACAGTTCAAGGGGACTGTTCTTGCAATCGACCCACTCCACAACCTCCTCCTTAAAACCGACGAAGGCCACACCACCCTCGACGCAGCATCAACCACCATAATTGACTCCGAGTGCATTAAAACCCCCAAAAATTAATTGACTCCGAGTGAGTTAAAATGTCACAAAAATTAATTCACTCGGAGTCAATTAATTTTGGAGCTGTGTAAAAATAGCCTTTAATGGCTCAATAACTCATATTTACACTTATAATAATTGTCCCATACTAATATAATAATGCATGAAATTTAATTGACTCGGAGTCAGATTGACTTGGGGGCAAATTTGGTAGAATGTGTGGTTCAAGCCCATGGAAGACATAACCACAACGAAAGAGATCAAATGGAGCGTGCGGCCGGCGAAAATGCATCCGAAAAAAGCAGTGTTTGCATTGCTCGTGGATTTGGGTTTTGGTGCCCTAATCGCTTCAAACAGCCTCATTCTTGGAATTTGTATGACCGCGGTCCTCATTGGGACACAAGCAACATTCCTCTTTACTTCAAAATTTACGATTTCTGAAGCGGGAGTAAAAGCAAAATATCCCGCTCGAACCAAATATTACACGTGGGAGCAGATTCGAAGAGCCAAATTTTTCAAAGAAGCATGTTATCTCTTCACGAGGAAAAAGCCGTCGAATCTTGATGGATGGTCGGGCATCGCTGTTTTTTATGGTGAAGATCGCGACAAAATCGTAGCAGCGATCAAATCACGCCTCAGTTCGGAGGTTGCATCATGAAAAAAGGCTGGAAACACGCATTTCACGTTGAAGATTCCGAATCAATAAACCCAACTGAGGTGCAAAAAAACGCCATAGATAAACTCTGCCGCGGTATCATTCGCCGTGGATTAACAACGCCAGCGATCATTGGCGTCGAAATGGGGCGACCCCTGAACTACATAGGGTCGCAGACAATGCATTTTTTCACTCCGCTTATTGCCGCATTCGTACCAACTGATAGTTGGAAGGCAATGGCGGAGTTTTTAGAACACCGCGGCTCGGTCGATTGGATTCGAAACCGCATTGAAGAGTTAGAACAAGAGATGGACGAGCCTAAAAAGCAAGAGAAACCAAAATCATGACAATCGACTTAGAGAACATCAATGTCATCCTCGCAACAGATTGCGGCAGTACAACTACAAAAGCGATCCTCATCGAAAAAGTGGATGGCACGTACCGTCAAACGTATCGCGGCGAAGCACCTACTACAGTAGAAAAGCCATTTGCAAATGTCACAATTGGTGTGACAAACTCTGTCACCGAAGTTGGTGAGCTTGCAAGCAGACAACTTACAAACGAAGATGGAACAATCAAACAACCTGCCAAAGATGGTGATGGTTGTGACTTGTACATCTCAACTTCAAGTGCTGGTGGTGGTTTGCAAATGATGGTTGCTGGCGTGATCGCTGAAATGACCGCAGCCTCTGCAAAACGTGCAGCACTCGGTGCGGGCGCAATCGTCATGGATGTGATTTCATCCAACGACAAACGCCGTCCACACGAACAAATACAACGCATCCGAGAACTCCGCCCCGACATGATTCTTATCAGTGGCGGCACCGACGGTGGAACAACAGAAAAAGTTGTACAACTTGCTGAGCTCATCGCTCCTGCGAAACCGCAACCACGCTTTGGTAGTGAATATGAAATGCCAATCATTTATGCAGGCAACAAAGACGCCAGCGACGAAGTGCAAAAATCGCTAGAAGAAGATTGGATCGATCTTGCAGTTGTTGAAAACCTTCGACCAAAACTTGAACAAGAAAATCTTGGGCCAGCTCGCGATAAAATCCATGACGTCTTCCTAGAGCACGTGATGGCGCACGCGCCAGGATACAACATGCTTATGGATTGGACTGATGCAGACATCATGCCAACACCCGGCGCTGTCGGTGACATCCTACAAACAATTGCTAAGAAAGACGGCATCAACGTTGTTGGTGTTGACATTGGCGGCGCAACAACAGACGTATTCAGTGTTTTTGACGAAACCTTTAACCGAACAGTTTCTGCCAACCTTGGCATGAGTTACTCAATCTCAAACGTGTGCGCCGAAGCAACAATGCCAAACGTACTTCGCTGGGTACACTTCGACATGGACGAACGACAACTTCGCAACCGTGTTAAAAATAAAATGATTCGTCCGACAACGATTCCGCAGTCACTAGAATCACTCATCTTTGAACAAGCTGTTGCACGCGAAGCACTTCGTCTTGCATACAAACAACACAAAGAGTTCGCGACAACGCTAAAAGGCGTGCAGCAACAACGAACTGTTGGTGACACATTCAGTCAACAGTCAAGTGGTAACACAATTGTCGACAATATGAAGTTGAACTTACTTGTTGCTTCCGGCGGCGTTCTTTCACACGCTCCTTCCATGAACCAAACAGCAATGATGCTTGTCGATGCTTTTGAACCAGAAGGTTGTACAAACCTTGCAAAAGACTCGATCTTCATGATGCCGCACCTTGGTGTGCTTTCCGCAGTGCATCCCGAAGCTGCATCCCAAGTTTTTGAACGGGACTGCTTGATTTATTTAGGCACGTGCATTGCAGCAAAAGGCGCTGGAAGAATAGGCAAACCATGCTTTACTTGGTCACTCACCGGTGACGTTACAGCATCAGGCACAAGTAACTTTGGTGATCTTGATCTTATTGCGATGGGTCCTGAACAAACCGGAACGATTACATGCGAACCTGCCAAAGGCTTCGACCTCGGCGCAGGCAATGGAAAGAAAGTCACGCATGAAGTCCGCGGTGGAACAGTTGGACTCATCATTGATGGACGCGGTCGACCACTTGGTCTTCCAACTGATCGACAAGAATGTCAACAAACAATTTCACAGTGGGTTGAAAACATGAAACTGTACGAAGAGATGGAGCAAGCAGTCTGTACTGCATAACATTATGGCACACGCATATACACCAGGACTTAAAGTTACAAGCAGAATGACGTACAAAGTCATTCGAATGCTACCGATTAAGGGTGAAGTCAACGTTAAAGTTGGTGACACAGTTGAAGCAGATAAAATTGTCGCAGCAACATATATGCCCGGCGATGTGTACCCGCTCAATATGGCAAATCTCCTTGCAGTCCCCCCAAAAGATGTTGCAAGTTTGATGTTGCACAAAGAAGGTGAGAAAATTGAAGAAGGAGAACCACTTGCACAAACCGCCGGCATCTTTGGGAAATTCAAAAAGATATATAAGTCGCCATACTCCGGCACAGTAGAAACTATTTCAGATGTCACCGGGCAAGTGATTCTTCGGGGCCCAGACATTCCAGTTGAAGTAAGAGCATACATCTCAGGGAAGGTGATCGACGTTGCCCCAGAAGTTGGTTGCACTGTAGAAAATGACGCTGCTTTTATCCAAGGCATTTTTGGTATTGGCGGCGAAACATTTGGCAACATTAAAATCGCTGTTGACACTGCTGATCAAACACTCACGGCAGCAGACCTTTCTGAAGATATGCGTGGATGTGTAGTAGTTGGCGGCGCTCGCATGACTGTAGAAGCAATTGAAGCAGCCCGAAAGTTTGGCGTCGCAGCAATCGTCAGTGGCGGGATGGATGATCAAGACCTTCGCGATTTCCTTGGGTATGACCTTGGTGTTGCGATTACCGGCAGTGAGAAAAAGGGTATAACTGTTGTAGTGACAGAAGGTTTCGGCGATATTTCCATGGCATCACGCACCTTTGAACTCTTCAAGGCTTTCGAAGGGCACGAAGCATCAGTCAATGGTGCGACGCAAATTCGAGCGGGCGTCATGCGGCCGGAAATCATCATTCCACTGGATGCTGGATCGACTGATGCTGAACCCGAACACAGTGGCGGATTTCTTGAACTTGGAAAGCCTTTGCGTATCATCCGCGATCCATATTTCGGTATGATTGGGACAGTGAAGGCATTACCATCAGACCCACATGTACTTGGCTCCGGTTCCAAGGCACGCGTTCTTGAAGTTGAACTCAATACGGGCGAAGCGGTAATTGTTCCAAGAGCAAATGTAGAATTGATTGAGGTTTGATACAAACTATGAAAACACACACGATCCCAATGCTCGCCATCGCAACAATGTTGTCAATGGTGAGTTCCGCGTTTGCATTTGGCGCTGCCCCCGCGCCACCATCCAACGTTGTTGCTGTTGATGCACCAGACGATGCAGGGGAGGCAATCATCTTGTCGTGGGCACTTTCGCCCAACGATATTTTTGGCACGTTGGAATCAGATACCCAAGCAACTGATCCAGATCTTGTTGTTTCGGTGTACTACATAGAACGAAGAACAGATTCTGCAGCTGGTAACGGCTCAATTTCAGAAGAAGATCAAGGTTGGCAACAAATTTCTGAATCAGCAGCAGGTGAAGTAACCACCACCGATCGTAAGGTTCAACGAGGTTGGTCGTATTCCTACAGAGTGTGTGCAGTGGATATTCAAAAAGAAACGTCCAGTTGGGCAGCAACCGAAGAACCTGTGCGCCCAATCATGCAGCCTTTCAATATGTCGAAGGCATGGCTTGCAATATTCATGTTGATGTTCGGCGGCTTGATTGCGTACTTTATTAATGTCGCACGAAGTGGCAAGAAACTTTGGGTTCGCCCAATTGCAGGGCTCGCAGCGATCGATGAAGCAGTTGGTCGTGCAACTGAAATGGGACGGCCAGTTTTGTTTGTCACTGGTATTCAAGATATTAACGAAATTCAAACACTCGCAGGTTTGACCGTGCTCTCCCGCGTTGCAAAAACTGCAGCGGAATACGGCGCACAAATCGAAGTTCCCACTTGCCGTTCGCTCGTGATGGCTGCTGCTCGTGAAACAGTTGAGTCAGCCTACCTTGCAGCAGGTCGACCAGACTCATACCAACCAGATCGCATTCACTATCTAACAGACGAACAATTTGCGTTCGTTGCTGGCGTAACTGGCTACATGGTTCGAGAGGAACCTGCAGCGTGTATTTACATGGGCGGCTTCTACGCAGAATCACTTATTCTTGCAGAAACGGGCAACCACATCGGCGCGATTCAAGTTGCCGGTACAGCAATGCCAAGTCAGTTGCCGTTCTTTGTTGCAGCGTGTGACTATACGTTGATCGGTGAAGAGTTCTTTGCAGCATCTGCATATCTTTCAGATGATCCACTTCAAATTGGTTCTCTCAAAGGCCAAGATTACGGAAAATTTATAAGTGTGTTAATTTTGGTCATCGGCATTTGTTTTGCGACGTTCGCATCGATGTCTGGAAGTGATGAAAATGTTTGGGGTGCCTCGAAAAACTTTATTAAGGACAACATGCTTGGCTCCGCTGGGTTATTACCCACAGGTTCTGGAGACACTGACATTGAGGGAGACGATTCGTGAAAAGATTTGTTCCACTTGTAATCGCAATCGTTGCAGGCTTTGTTCTGCTGATTGCAAACTTTATTCCTTACGCTGAAGGCTGGGGACTGACCGCACAAGAATGGTTCAACATTCTTGCTGTTGGTGCAATGGTCCTTGGCGGCGGAAATTTAATCAAATTGCAACTGATGAAAATATCATCGAAGAAAGCAGGATGGGGTTACGCAGCCGTTACCGTTGTTTGCTTCTTCGCAGCAATTTTCATAGGCATGGGTAAGTTTGGTGTTCATCCAAATGAACTTTATCCAAACTATGCATGGTCTGGTTATTACCTTGAAGAAGGTTCAGGCATGTGGTGGATTTACCAACACATGATTGTGCCACTGACTTCAACAATGTTTGCAATGCTCGCATTTTACGTTGCAACTGCTGCGTTCCGGGCCTTTAGAGCGAAGAACACAGAAGCAACATTGCTTCTTGTTACCGCCGGAATCGTGCTTCTAGGACGAACGTACGCAGGCGTATGGTTATTCGAGGGTTGGTTGCCAGATTGGCTCCTTTGGTTACGTTTCGATAACCTTACTGTTTGGATCATGGATGTTCCAAACACAGCAGGTACGCGAGCGATCACCATTGGTATTGCTCTTGGCGTAGTTGCGACTTCACTGCGAATTCTTCTCGGTGTTGACCGTTCATATTTGGGGCAGGATTGATCAATGTATAACACACTAAAAAATCTTGATCGTCGTTGGGTCTTCCTGTCAATGTTTTTGGCAGTTTCGATTCCAATTCTCGCAAAAACTGTTTTTCCCGAAGTTGTTTCAAAGCAAGCAAAGTTGGTGTTCGATGCTATCGAAGATCTTCCCGATGGTTCAAACATTTTACTTTCATATGACTTTGACCCAGCGTCGCAGGGTGAGTTGTTGCCAATGGCGCAAGCGTTTACTCGGCACTGCTCAGCAAAAGGTCACAAACAATATTACATGGCACTGTGGCCCCTTGGCTCGCCGATGGTTGACTTGAGTGTTGAAACAATCGAATCTGAATATCCTGATATGGTGTATGGCGAAGATTTCGTTAAGTTTGATTACAAGGCTGGCGGCGAAGCGGTCATTCGAATGATCACACAAGACCTTCGTGGTATGTTCCCGCTTGATTCAAAGGGTGTGTCGCTTGACAAGATACCGATGACAAAGAACATCAAAAACATTCAAGACATGGATTTGATTGTGAATGTAAGTGCTGGAGATCCTGGCACAAAACAATGGGTGCAGTTTGCTGCAACACCATTTGGAATCACAACCGTTTCTGGTTGCACAGGCGTGCAAGCCCCGCAAATGTATCCTTATATTCCAGAGCAACTCGCAGGCGTTCTTGGTGCAATCAAAGCTGCTGCTGAATATGAAGCAGCGATTGATGCTGTTTATCCTGATATCAACGATAACCCAAAAGCACAAGAAGCGAAACGTCGAATGGGTCCGCAGCTTGTTGCACACAGTTTAATGATTGGTTTGATTATCCTCGGCAACTGGATTTTCTATGTCGGGCGAAAGCGAGGGGAGGCGTAACATGAGTGAATCAAAACAACAATCAAATGGATTGATTTGGGCAGTAGTCTTTATCATTGGTGCAATTATGTTGGTGTGGAGTATGTCAACTTCCCGCACTGGGCAAGTGTGGGTGACTGCAGAACAACACGCATTTGTACAAAATGCTGATGGTGACTGGGCGAAAACTGACGCGGCAAGTGCAACATCAAATGATATTGCGTGGACATCGTATTCTTCTGTTCCAGACAATGAGCTCACAGACGAAATGATCTCCTCCGGTGATGCAAAGATGAGTTGGTCTCGCACAATTGGTTTGTGGCTTTCTGCGATCTTTACGCTCTTTATTCTGTCGTTTCTTGTGGGTGATAACCCCGCGTATAAATTTGCAGAAGCGATGGTGGTGGGGACAAGCGCGGGGTACGTGATGGTCATTGGTTTGTGGGATGTATTTGTCCCGAACCTTTTAGGTAAACTTTTTCCTGTCATGGTGCAAAACTGGGCGCTTCCTGGCATGGATGCATCGGTGGGTACGCAACTCTTGTACATCATTCCTGCAATTCTTATTGTGATGTTACTTATGCAACTTATGCCAGCAGGCGGTTGGATCAGTCGATGGCCAATTGCATTCTTTATTGGCATCACTGCTGGCTATCGAATGATTGGGTACGTTGAAGCTGACCTCGTAGCACAAATTAAGGCTGCGATTATTCCGCTGTATGAAACTGGAGCAGATGGCACGTTTGCAATTTGGGATACGATGAATGCATGCATTCTCACAATCGCAACATTGTCGGCGATGGTGTACTTCTTCTTTTCCATTGAGCACAAAGGGTTTGTCGGCAAGACCGCACGCCTTGGCATTTGGTTCCTCATGATTACATTTGGTGCTTCCTTTGGGTACACCGTGATGGGTCGTATTGCACTGCTCGCGCAGCGTTTGGAATTCCTCTTCGGCGATTGGCTACATCTGATTTAAGAATAAACTCACCCCCGGTGAGTTTATTTCTAAAACAAAAATACTGTTAAGAAAAAAGGTACGCTTTAAGAGAAACTGAAAAATTCACGGGTAAGATTTGCTTTCCTTATAGGAGAACAAATCACATGTCTAAAGGCAAGAAAAAACGAACGAAGCCGGTGCAAGCAAACGAAGGCCAGATATCGCCAGAGTTCTTTATTGATATCCGGTCGATGATCGAAGACACGCAGCGAAGAATCGCCGTCACTGTCAATGTACACCGTACGATGTTGTATTGGAGTGTGGGAAAACGAATCAGGGAGGAAGTCTTAAAGCACGATCGGGCGGAATATGGAAAAGAGGTTGTAAAACATCTATCCAAGTACCTCATTCGTGAATTCGGGGGGGGTTGGAGCTCTGCAAGTGTCCACAGAATGGTTCAATTCTATGATACGTTTCAAGACGAAACAATTGTCGCCGCGCTGCGGCGACAATTGAGTTGGACGCATATAAAGCGCATAATCGCAATTAAAGACCCATTGCAGCGTGATTTTTACATCGAACTCTGCAAACAGGAGAGTTGGAGCGTGCGGATGCTTGAGAAGAAAATCAAGTCAATGCTCTTCGAAAGAACCGAGGTTGCAATGAAACCAGAGCTGCAAATCCGGCATGAGTTAAATCAAATGCGTGAGACTGGTGAGATCACCGAAGACTTTGTTTTTCGCAGCCCTCTCCTTCTTGATTTTCTTTCACTTGGCGAAAAATATTCAGAGAAAAAACTGGAATCTGCGATCCTCCAAGAAATGCATCACTTCTTGGTGGAACTCGGTTCAGGATTTACTTTTATCGAAAGCCAAAAACACATGGAAATTGATGGGAAACATTACTACTTGGACTTGTTGTTTTACCACCGAAAACTGAAACGGCTAATTTGCATTGATTTGAAACTTGAAGACTTTAAAGCGAGTTTTAAAGGGCAGATGGAACTTTACTTACAGTGGCTCCATAAGAACGATAATCAAGGCGAAGCATCGCCGCCAATCGGAATCATTCTGTGCACAGGTAAGAAGCAACAATGTGAACAAATTCAATTGCTTGAACTTCGAGATGCTCGAATCCACGTGGCTGAGTATCTCATTGAACTTCCATCTAAAGAGGAATTCAAAGAGCAACTCCGTATCGCGATTGAGCGATCAAGGAAATACACTCACCCCCAGAAATAAACTCACCCCCGGTGAGTTTATTTCTAAAACAAATAAAAAACCTCACTACACAGTCTTGGAAGTGGGATTTGTCAGGGAAAGCCTCATAAACGACCCTCGGGCTAGTTTTTCATCGCCAATCGACTCATGCAGGGTTTTTTGGTACACTACCCCGTTCAATTGATAGCTACAGAAGTGGCTACTAGAACGAATAAAGGTACACGAACATGCTCCCCAAACTACGAACATCACCAGCACGAAAGCGTAAGCGTCGCTCACATCACGCAATGACACGTGAGAATCTTGCTCTATGTCCTAATTGTGGGAGCAATCGTCAGCCACATCGATCGTGCCCAAGTTGTGGATACGTCCGACCCGGCCTCCAAGTAAAGGCTTCGGGTAGGTCCTAAAACAATATGAGAATCGGCGTCGATGTGATGGGAGGCGATCACGCACCACACCCTATTCTTGCGGGTGCGCTTGCTGCAATTGAACACCTTCATGATGAAGATGTTGTTGTTCTTTTCGGTGACGAAAAAATTATTGAAGAAGGTGTAATAAATTCTGGTATTGATCACGCACGAGTTGAAATTGTCGGCACAACCGAAGAAATTTCAATGGACGAAAGTCCAGTTGATGCTGTCCGGCAAAAACAAGATAGTTCACTTGTGCAAATGTGTAAAGCAGGAAGTAAGAAAGCGGAAAACCCTATCGATGCAGTCATTTCTGCAGGAAATACCGGTGCTTTTGTAGCAGCAAGTCAAATGTACTTGCGCCGGTTACCAAAAGTACACCGCCCCGGCATCGCCGCGGCAGTGCCTACTTTCGCAGGAACAGTTTGTTTTATTGATGTTGGCGCAAACATCGAACCAAAGCCAGTGCACCTTGCGCAATATGGCGTGATGGGAAAAGTGTACGCCGAAAGAATTTTGGGAATTGAGAATCCACGCGTCGCACTGATGAACGTCGGCGGTGAGGAACAAAAAGGTACAAGTGACCTAAAAGATGCTCGTGACATGCTCCGCGATGCTGCTGACATTAACTTTATTGGATACATTGAGGGGCGAACACTCTTCGACGGTGGCGCTGATGTTGTGATCACGGATGGTATTGTTGGCAATGTTTCGATCAAACTAGCCGAAGGCCTTGCAACTGGTTTGATTACTAAACTCGCTGGTGAGATCATGAAAGCCGACCAAGCACTTGCAGAAGCATTTAAGCCAATAATCAAGAAGTTTTACGCGGATTATGATTATCACGAATATGGTGGAGCCCCACTTCTTGGCGTCAATGGCGTTTCGATGATTACCCACGGGAGCGCAGAAGCGAAAACCATAGAAAATGCAGTTCGTAGAACCCAACAATTCGTTGATTTTGAGGTCAACGAGCACATTGTTGAGCAACTCGCCGCAATTGAAGAACGAATCACCATAGCATGACCACGATGAAACCTTGTGGAGTACGTGTATTGGGTACTGGGTCCGCTGTCCCTGAGTACATTCTAGGAAATGAAGAACTTGCGAAAGAGCATGGTGTCGATCCTGAATGGATCGAGCAACGCACTGGCATCATCGAACGACGCATTTGCAGTGACGATGAGGGCACGTTTGAATTGCAGTGCAGCGCTCTCAAAGCAGCACTTGCAGACACGGGGCTTGAAGGCTCTGATTTGTCTCTTATCATTTGTTCCACCGTTACTGCAGAAATGACATGTCCGTCAAATGCGTGCCGCGTTGCAGCCGAAGTAAATGCAAAACCCGCTGGAGCTTTTGATCTTGTAGCCGCGTGTTGTGGTTTTGTTTATGCGATGAATGTTGCAGACTGCTTGATTCGAACTGGGCAGTATAAAACAATCGCAGTTGTTGGTTGTGATGCAATGAGTAAATTGACTGACCGCAAAGATCGCGGCACTTCTATTCTTTTTGGTGACGCAGCAGGGGCTGCAATTTTGACTCGCGATGAAGACCCAGAACGAGGTTGTTTTTATCAAAAAATGAATGCCAACGGTGACCCGTGGCCAGCGCTGTACATACCATCAAAGGAATCGCAAGTTGTTGAAGGCGACACCGCAACAACAAAATTGGGAATGCTTCGAATGCAGGGTAAAGAAGTCTACAAGTTTGCTGTTTCTACTTTTACTAGAATTACCGAAGAACTATTAGATGAAACAGGATTGAAACCAGAAGATGTTACGCAGTTTGTTTGTCATCAATCAAACATGCGTATTATCGAATCGGCACAGGAAAAACTTGGTCTTTCTGACGATAAAGTATATAAAAACATTCGTCATTTTGGCAATAGCTCAAGCGGCTCCGCCGCGTTATGTTTCGACCAACTTTGGCAATCGGGAAAAATGAAATACGGCGACACGATCGTTCTGCTAGCCTTCGGCGGCGGTCTTACATGGTCGAGTAGTGCATGGAGACTTTGACTAATGTCTGACGCAACTATATTACTTTGCCCAGGTCAAGGCGCACAAAAAGTTGGCATGGGAAAGGCGTGGTACGACACATCTTCTGGTGCAAAAGCTATTTTTGAAGAGGCAGATGAAGTTCTTGGCGACACATTAGGTCGACCCCTTTCTGAAATTTGTTTTGAAGATCCAGAAGGAACAATCAACCAAACAAATGTTTCTCAACCTGCTATTTATACAACTTCAATTGCGAGCTGGCACGGTCTTCAAGAACAAGGTGAAGTCAATAATGTGATTGCAACAGGCGGACTTTCCCTTGGTGAATATTCTGCGTTACATATTGCGGGTGTGTTTTCATTTGCTGAAGGCTTGAGACTTGTAGCGCAACGTGGGAAGTTGATGCAAGAAGCAGCCGAAACGTCACCTTCAACAATGGTTGCTGTTATGGGCGATGATGAAACAATTCTTGCACTTTGCGAAGAAGCACGTGGTGAAGATATTCTTGTGCCAGCAAACTTCAATGCAACTGGGCAAATCGTGTTAAGTGGTTCGGTTGCAGCGTGCGAGCGAGTCGCCGAGCGTGCAAGCGACCGAGGTGTTCGAGCAACACGACTTTCCGTCGCTGGCGCTTTCCACTCACCATTTATGCAGCCAGCTGCAGAGGGGATGCGAGAGGCACTCGCCGCAGCAACCCTGCGTGATTCCACTATCCCAGTGTGGTCAAATGTGACAGCAAAAGTGCATATAGATGGTGAAGTTTCCGATCGACTCGTTGACCAAATTACCGGATCAGTTCGCTGGTCAGAACAGTGCGCTGCGATGGCGACAGAGTATGATGGTGTTTGGCACGAACTTGGCCCCGGAAGTGTTCTTCGAGGTCTTATGCGACGAATAGATAGACAATTGAAGGTGCAAAGCCATGATGAACCATAAAATTTTAACTGTAACAATGTTGTGTGCAACGATCGTTCTCTCTGGCTGCGGGGGAGAAGAAGAAGTAGTTGAAACAAAGCCAGTAGTGAAAGCACAACCAAAAGCACCAAAAGTACCGCCGAAAAAAAATCTCTCTGATGTTGCAAGCGAAGTGAATGCAGACGTTCGAATTGTTTGGACTGACGAAGAAAATTCTGAATCAAATGCTGAACGCGAGGCAATTTTTCGTTTCTTTACTGCATTTTTACAAAACGATCACGCGCTCCTTCGCCCGATGTTATCACCTGCGGATCAACTAGAACTTGGAACCCTTGCTGATGCTACAAACCTTTCTGAGACGTTAAACAGTGTGACACGTGTTGATATTCGAACTGGTTCAGATCTTGCATCAGGAAAATCATGCGTTGTCGCGGTGTATGAAATTGGAATGGACTATCAACCACAACTTTGGTCATTCGAAGAATCGAATGGTGCAGTTGTGTTTACGTCACTTGAATCACCACCGGGGCTCATGGATCAACTCAGTGGTGATTGGATAAAGTCGTACTTTAAAGGTCGCGATGAATTGTTAGCAAAAGCGGGGGATAGTGATCAATCAAGTTCGTACCAACTCGCTGGCGAAGGAACAACTTCAACGAGTGGTGGAGGTTCACCAAACAAGCCCGGCGGGCCACCAAGTATGCCCGGGAATCCAAATCCAGGTCCAAAGACGCCCGGCGGACCCGGCCCAATGACGCCATAATTTGAATCAACGGATACGCAAGAATGTCAAATGACACATCACAACAAGTAGCAATTGTCACAGGCGCAAGTCGTGGCATCGGTCGAGCAATCGCAACGAAACTTGCAAGCGATGGTTTTCATGTCGCACTTGTTGCACGCGACGCAGAAAAACTTTCTCTTGTGCAAAAAGAAATAGAAGCAGATGGTGGTATTGCAAGCACGCACGTTTGTGACCTCGCACAGCGTGGCGATTTTGGTGCACTGATCGATACGTTGTATGCAGATCTTGGTCGAATTGATGTGCTTGTCAACAATGCGGGTATGACTCGCGATGGTCTCATGTTACGCATGTCCGACGAGGATTTTGAAGATGTGATCAATGTAAACCTTCGTTCAGTGTTCGAAGGGTGCAGAGCGGCCGCACGTCCAATGATGCGAGGGCGGTTTGGTCGAATCATCAATATTACTTCGGTGACTGGTCTAAGTGGAAATGCGGGGCAAGCGAATTATGCTGCGGCGAAGTCTGGGCTCGTTGGATTGACCAAGACGATCGCAAAAGAGTTTGGATCAAAGGGAATTACAGCAAATGCGATTGCACCCGGATTTATTGAGACGGACATGACGGCAGCCCTTGGCGAGGAAATTCGCAAAGGTGTCGAAAAATCTGTTCCCCTTCGCAGATATGGTCAGCCAGAAGAAATCGCCTCAGCGGTCTCATTTCTCGCCTCAGATGGCGGCGGATATGTGACCGGTCAAGTCCTCGTTGTTGATGGTGGTCTCACCTGTTAAAAGGCGGCGCCACCTGCAATTTATTATCCGATATAATCCGCACTCCCAAGCAATGACGCGAAGGAAATTAAGGAGAACCTACAAATGACAATGACAAAAGCAGAAGTCGAAGCAAAAGTAGTAGACATCGTCTCAACCCAACTTGGTGTTGATAAAGCAGAAGTTTCACTCTCATCTAGTTTTGCAAATGATCTCAATGCAGATAGTCTTGATACTGTTGAACTTGTGATGGAACTTGAAGATGCATTTTCAACTTCGATCCCAGACGATGAAGCCGAAAAAATCCAAACAGTTGGCAGCGCAGTAGATTTTATTGTTGATGCAACTGAAGCAACTGACTGAGTAAAGCAGAACAGTGACTGATCTTTCTAACCGGCGTGTTGTCATAACTGGTCTTGGGGCTGTGACCAATATTGGTCACAATGTTTCTGACACATGGGCAGCCCTACTCGCAGGGAAGTCCGGCATTGGTCCAATTACAGCCTTTGAACAAGATGATCAATGGCCAGCGAAAATTGCGGGCGAAATTCATGATTGGGACCCAGTCGATCATCTTGATCGAGCCTCAATTAAACGAATGGACCGTTTTTCTCAATTGGGTGTTTTTGCAGCCAAGGAAGCAATGGCACACAGCGGTCTTGATTGGGAAAACGGTGATCCATATCGCCGCGGAGTTTCGATCGGCTCAGGTGTTGGGGGAATCGCAACTATTGAGCACTTTGCACACGTGCTTCGCGAACGGGGTCCACGTCGGTTGAGTCCCTTTACAGTCCCTCGTTTAATGGTAAATGCGTGCGCAGGGAATGTATCCATTGCATACAACCTTCGCGGCGTGAACTCTGCCGTTGCAACTGCGTGTGCAACTGGCGGTCATGCAATCGCCGAAGCATATACATTTATATCGACTGGTATGGCAGATTTTGTGCTTGCCGGTGGTGCTGAAGCTGCGGTAACGCCAGTGTGCGTCGCTTCGTTTACTGCAATGAAAGCACTGTCTACTCGAAACGATGAACCAACAAAAGCATCACGACCATTCGATAAGGATCGCGACGGATTTGTGCTCTCAGAAGGGGCTGCAGTGCTTGCAGTTGAGGAGTATGAGCACGCCAAAGCACGCGGTGCGGATATTCTTGCGGAAGTCGTTGGATTCGGCATTACTGGAGATGCTGGCCACATTGCAGCACCAGATTCCGAGGGAACAGGTGCAAAAGCAGCAATGTCAGCAGCGATTTCGCATGCAGGAATAGATCATTCGCAAATCGGATACATCAATGCACATGGCACATCAACGCCGCTTGGCGATGCAGCGGAAGTGGCTGCAGTCAAAACATTGTTTGGTGATCATGCATACAACTTAGCGATGAGTTCTACAAAATCATGCACTGGTCATATGCTTGGTGCAGCTGGTGGAATTGAATCGATTGCAGTGATTCTTGCACTGAAAAATGGAGTGCTGCCACCAACAATCAATCTAGACAATCTCGACGAGGGTTTTGATTTAGATTTTGTTGCAAATGAACCACAAGAACGTCCAATTGAATTTGCATTGAATAATTCTTTTGGTTTCGGTGGACACAACGTTTCGTTGGCGTTCAAAAAAATATAGTTAAAAAGGGAACGTCATTCCCGCCCACAACATAAGACTGTCACGGCCGGGGTTTGATCGATATGTGTTTGCATTGGAAATGTGATGCCAACGCAAACCAATGAGCCATCGCGCAGAATCACTAGCATCAAATGTGAAACCTAACCCCACTTGTGGAGTGAAGTTAAAATCTGATCCATCAGATGGGACGTTGTCTTCTGTAAACAATAAACCTGCACCACCTTCTATAAAGAAGGACCACTCTTTCTCAGCAATTGCATGCCAACGAAGTTGAAGCGTCGCATTGAATCCGTCTGTGTTGCCACCAGTTTGTGTGATGTCAAGCAGATTCAATCCAATGTCAAGACTAAGTTGGTCTGCAATAAAATAATCGAACTCGACACCCAGAAGAATGATTTCATTGTCATGATGGGTCATGCCCTCCGCATACCCTCCATGGATTCCCCATCGCCAAGATCCCTCTTGTCCCCACTGGGTAGAGATCGGTTCTTCAATTTTTTCTGGTTCGCTTGGCTGAGATAGAGTGATAGCCGAAAGTAGCGTCGGTTCAAGTTGCACCTGTTGTAATTCTACTTGCGTCGTTGCTGCGAACGACAGAGCAAGAATTGGGAGAGAAAATAGCATTGTGTAGATCCTCGTTCGCGGCCTCAGCGATTTGGTATATTTGCACCCTTCAAGGGAGAAGAGTGCCCTATTGAAGTGATCCCAAGGGGATTCGAACCCCTGTTCCCAGGATGAAAACCTGGTGTCCTGACCTGACTAGACGATGGGACCTAAGGCGGAGAATGATACCGCAGCCACGCATTTGGTGCTGCGTGTATCCTGCTCAAATCTATGGTCCCCATGCATATTTTTTTACTTTTTTGCATATTTGGAGCAAATTTTCCACCCATTGAGGAAAATGAGGCTGCAAGACTCACATTTGCCGTCGATGGACGTGATTCATTGGACGATGGATTTGCTGTTTTGGTCGAAAATGCAATGGGTTGGGCGGCTAGTTCTGAAGAAAAAGCAGGTTCGGTAAACCCAGCGGTTTTCTTGGATTTGGTGAAGGATCCAGCGACCTATCGCGGCAATGAATTGGCAATTGCTGGCGTGATTGAACAACAATCGGCCGCGCCGCCACCTTGGGAATACGTTGGGGAATGGTTCGTTCGTGATACATCGGGGACACCGTTCGTGTTATACGTTGTCGGTGAAAGTGATATCTCTGCGAAGGCGGACATTGTTGCCAGAGCTCGGTTTTATAAGCGTGTTGATCTCACTGGTCGTGATGGACAAGTTCGATCGTTTGCAACATTTGTAACGTCGAGCAGTGCAGTAGAGAGCAGTGGTTTTGGAAAAAGCATTCCACTCCAACTCTTGTTTGTGCCTGTCGTGGTTGCTGGAGCACTGGTTGTTTTTTTGTTGAGCCGGAAAAAAACAAACCAACGATTACAAGTTCGTGATGTGTTGCTACACATGGATGAAGTGATCGATGCTGTAGACGATGCCTCGATGGATCTTCCGGAAGATCCAGCAGACGCATTGGCTTTATTACACGAAAGTGCCGAAGAACTAACATGAATTGCGTGCAGATAGAACTTGGTGATCGATCGTATGAGATGCAAATAGGGTGTTGTATCTTAAAAGAAATGCTCTGTGATGTTCAAGGTCGCGCGATGTTCGTAGTAGATGACAATGTAATGCCGCTGCTAGGAGACACCCTTTCGGTTGACGATGAACGTTCGTTGATGACCATGTTTGCCTCCGAAACAAACAAAATGATGGGATCAGTAGAGAAAATTTGGGATGCAATGCTCGATGCAGGGCATGACCGCGCAACGACGCTAGTCGCAGTTGGTGGTGGAATCGTAGGCGATGTTGGTGGCTTTGCAGCTGCGACCTTTATGCGGGGTGTGCCGCTCATTCAAGTGCCCACAACGTTGTTGGCAATGGTCGATGCATCGATCGGTGGCAAAACAGGGGTGAATACAACACGAACGCGCAGCGATGGATCAGAAATTTTAGGAAAGAATTTGGCTGGTGCGTTTTGGCAGCCCAAGAAAGTGATTGCAGATGTTCAGATGTTGCAATCACTTGATGCGAGACAGTTGCGATGTGGTCTTGCTGAATGTGTAAAGCATGCGATGCTTGGAAATCCTGCACTGCTTGCATTTATCGAGGCAAACGCCGAGTCGATTTTAGATTGCGAGTTGAAAGTGATGGAAGAGTTAGTATTTCGGAGTGCATCGATAAAGGCAAAAGTTGTTTCACGTGATGAGCGAGAGGGTGGCGAACGAGCGTTGTTGAATTTGGGACATACGTTTGCGCATGCGATGGAACCGATGCCTGCACTGGGATTACTGCATGGCGAAGCAGTTTCGATTGGACTCGTGGCCGCTGCAAATTGTTCGGAGGCGCTGGGTTTGGTACGCGATGGTTTCGTTGATCGCACAAGGGAAGTGCTCTCAAAACTTGGGCTTCCTGTGCGAATGCAAACGGCTATACCCACGACCGAATGTATTACGATGATGCAACTTGATAAGAAAAACCGCGATGGCAAGATGCGGCTCGTGTTGCCAGAAGGCGATTGCGGTGCTGTTATCACAGAGGATGTCGATCTCGAGACGATATCGCTTGCATTGCTGGCAGTTGGCGCTTGCTGATTGTTGACGCAGAACCAAGTTGACTCCGAGTTGTTTTTCATGAAAAAATGTTCTCAGTTCCGATAAAGATAGGGTTGGAGTTCAAGGATGAACCCACATGAGAGGATTTTTACTGTGCGTACTATTGCTATTGTGAATCAGAAGGGTGGTTGTGGGAAAACAACTACCTCTATAAATGTTGCTGCCGTCTTTGCGAGTCGGGGGCTTCGGACCCTACTTGTCGATCTAGACCCTCAATCACACTGTGCTGCTGGGCTTGGCGTTCCTGAAGAGCAAATACAAATGAGCATCGGGGATGCCCTCTTGGCTCCGCATGATGAAACCCTCGATAAGGACGAATTCCTCTGGCAAGTTACGAAAAATTTACATCTTGCTCCATCCACGATGATGCTCACAGCGATTGAAGCCGCTGGAGGTGGACTGCATGCGATGCCCGACAAGGATCGAAGGTTGGAAAGTTTGCTCCATCACTTAGATGGTTCGTTTGATCGTTGCGTCATTGATTGCCCTCCAAACATTGGGCTTCTCACGTATAACGCACTCCGCGCTGCGACTGAAGCAATCGTTCCGGTCGAAACTGGTTATTTTTCTCTTCGAGGTGCTCGGAGACAACGGAAAACAATTGAAGCGTTGATTGCAAGAATTGGAAAACCGATCAAAACGCGCATCCTTCCATCGATTCATCGCCCATCTCCACTTGCTAAAAAATTATTGGAAAAACTACGCGAATCTTTTGGTGACGAAGTTGCACCAGTAGTGATTCGAGATCATGAAACATTGCGTGAAGCAGCAAGTTTTGGCCAGCCAGTAGTAGAATTTTCTCCTGGTTGTGATGCAGAAAAGGATTTCGTTGCACTTGTTGATTGGCTTGAAGAGATTTACTCGCCGGCTGCACCATTGGTGGAGGTGCATCCGGTTGGAAATGGCAGGGCCGCTGAGCTTGCCCGTAGAGTCGCAACATTTGACACTTCTGCACAAGCGCCGAAAATTGCTGGACGTATCACGCCAACAGAGGTGACTGATGGCAGCGAACTCTGATTACGCACATCTTGCAGAACTCTTTACGACGGTTGATGAACCGTCGCCTATTCGTTCGTCAGTAGATTTGTTGTTGCTTGGACACTTGCCAGTGCAGGGCGGGTTGTGGCTCATTCCCTACGCTGGAAGAGAATCTTCGGGTGGCATCGGTGCACTGATTCGAATGCATGATGACACTGTAGATCTAGCAATTGTCGGTGATATTGACGTCGACATTTCTCAGTGCAACTCACTAGAAGATGCGTTTGAAATACTCGGTGCAAAAGTAAGGAACTGGATGGTTCAACCTCCATCAGATGCAGATTCAACAGCACTGTTACATTGTGATGCAGATCGAATCACATTACTTTCTGGTGCTGATCAAGCAGCTGTCGTAGGTGCATATCGTTTGTTGAAGGGACTTGTCGTCGCTTCTGGAAACATTGAAGCGACTCCAACGATGAACCTTGTCATTGTCGGCACCGAAGAACGCGCAGCACAGGATGCAGCAAATCGAATTGTTCAAACAGCACACCATCAACTTGGCGTGCAACTTTCTGTAAGCCAACCATTGCCTGCGATGGGTTCAACGAGCAGAGTGGCATCACAAGGAAGTTTCCCAAGAACAAGCGGAATTGTTGATATCCTCACTCGCATTCGAGCAGCATCACAAAGAACACCAGAACCACAAAAGATGCAAGATGTTGAACAGACAATTCCACTTACACCCCGTCCTGTTGTTCACATTGACGAACCAGTTATTGAGGAACCAGTTATTGAAACACCTCCAATGGTCACACAAGAGAAACGAGAAAAACAAACGTTCGCTTCTTATGTAGAGGGTCTGATCGGTATTAAGCCCCGCTGCCCCGAACACGAAGAAGTTGAACTTGCAATCGACACCGATGGCAAACTACATGTTCTTGCAGATGCAGAAGATTTTCGTGATGCAACGATCGTTTCTGGTTGGGCGATGCGACATCGTGAATTGATCACGATGGCGTGCGGTGCAATGGAGATCGACACATCGCACACGCCGCAGCAGCATGTCTTTACAGACAATGCACTTTTAGTTGCCGATCTCCATGGAACAGATCTTGCCCTGCATCTCCTTACCGAAGTAGAAGTTGATGGTCACACTGGTTGGTTTTGCACGCCGCTGAATTGATTTTCATACAACCGCTCCCAAGCGCCATGTGCAAATGAGTGAAGTTCGTTTTCATCGAACCCTTGTTCTTGAAGGCGGTCTAACAAATATGGTAACTGCGAAGGATGTTTCAAACCGATTGGTAAATGCTTTGGAGTGAATCCGCCGTCGAAATCACTACCAAGTGCAATTTGGTTTCTATTCCCCGCAAGATCACAGAGATGGAAAATGTGTTCAACACAATCATCAATCGTTGCAGTTTGTGATGTATCAGAGAATGTTTTTGAAAGAAACATTGTGCAAAGATTAAGACCAATGACACCGCCACGCTTGAAAATCTCTTTTGCTTGTTCGTCAAGTAAATTGCGCTGGGAATCAGATTGAAGGACGTTACGACTGTTTGAATGGCTCGCAATGATGACACGGTCTGTGCACGAAACAAGATCTTCGAAAGACTGCACGGATAAATGAGACGCGTCATGCAACATGTCATGCGCATCTAATGTTTGGACTAGTGCTTTTCCTTCGTCAGTTAATCCGTGTGTGCAATCATTTCCACCAGCGTATCTTGTGCCGGTTGACCAAGTTAATCCGACAATACGAAGACCGCGGTTGTACCACCATGAAACATCATCGATGTTTCTAATTGGATCAGCGCCTTCCATAAGCAGGAGCACTTCAAGCGAACTCGAGTTATTGACAAGTTGTTTCGCGTGCAACAATTGAATATGACCTTGTTTGTGCAAGTCAAGGTATAGATCTAATTGTTTTTTACCCTGAAGGAAAGCATCGTTGCTGTCGTCCTTTTTATAACCAAGGATATGGTCCTCAGGTGATGTGTAGATTGTTCCTGCAATTGTTTTGACATGACCTTTGTTAAGGTCTGGAATGGATATACATTCATCCTGTCTGGCGGTGCATTTTTGAAGAATATCTCTGCCACCAAGTGCGATGTATGCCAAATCTACATGTCCGTCGACCCAATGTGTTTGCATTTGCATACAGTATCAGAGAATGTGCGATGTTCTATTGCATGTGTTGGTATCCTGTACCGACGCATGGAATCAAACGTCGAGTCAAATTATTCTCCGCGGCCAAGTTCAAGACGACTGCAAGCGCTGATTGTTGGAATAGGCGCAATCGTCATTCTCTCTGTCGCAGCATGGCTTTCACCTTCAGCTGATGGTGTTGGCACGCATAAGCAATTGGGTCTTCCCCAGTGCGGCTGGATTGTCGCTGTGGATCTGCCATGTCCCACTTGTGGGATGACAACTGCATTTTCTTACACAGTGAGAGGAAATTTTATATCAGCGTTAAAAACGCAGCCATTTGGCATGTTTCTCGCTGTTTTTGTGGCAATAACAGGGATATTGGCCCTCATAATTGTTCTGACGGGTCGTCCCAAAGTAGCCTTTTGGTATCGTTGGATGACAACAAAAACACTTTTTATCGTTGCAGGGCTAGCAGCATTCGCTTGGGTGTATAAAATCCTTGTTCATCGAGGATGGTTTTTATGAAACGAATTCAATTATGTATCTATCTCTTGGCTTGCACAGTTTTGTGTGGCTGTTCTATTTTTGCATTTGGCGGTGCAGTGAAGCAATCGTTCGAAGATCAAAAATTGGTGGAAACACATCCACAGTACAGCCTTGACGATCAAACAGTTGCAGTTGTAATTACGGCGAACCTCTCTGTTCATTATCAACACCCTGGCATCGCCAATTTGATTGCCGAGGGCGTTGTTGCACGGTTGGCGAAAGCGTCTTCAGAGGGAACTGGGGGTGTGCAAAATGTTCGAATACTTGATCCATCTCTAGTAGCGCAGTGGCAATTCAACACACCGCAGTGGTCCGCGATGCCAACAAGCGAATTGATTGAAACATTGAAGGTTGATCGAGTTATCTACATAGACTTACATGAGTATCGTTTGACACCTCCCGGAAATGAATGGTTGTGGGAAGGTCTTTGTGAGGCAACAATCGGAGTCGTTGAAAAGGGTGCGTATGAACAAGATGGATTCACTGATGTGTTTACAATCGCTGCAACATTCCCCCGTCGACCAAGTGTTTTAGCAAGGCAAGAAGCTGACGAAGCTGATATTGCTCGTGGTTTACTCACTGAATTTATGAAGCAAACAGCTTGGCTTTTTTACTTTCATTTAGAACCAAAAAACCCAGATCGTTACAGGCCGGAGTTAGATACATGAAAGTAATAGTTATCTGTTCGTTTGTTCTCGTTGCTTGTTTTCTTACTTCTTGTAATATAGTTGCGGGTGTTGCGTATGTCGTTTCACCAGATCCGGAACAAATAGCGTTGTTTGAATTGCCCCAGAAAAAAACAGTTGTTTTTGTGGATGATCGCCACAACATTATGCATCCAAGCAGGCTTAAAAGTGTCGTTGCAGATAAAATAACATCGGAATTGCTTGAACGCGAATTGGTTGTTGAAATGATTTCTCCTCGCGATGCGATGCGATATGCCGATGCGCAAGATCGAAGTGGGTCTATTTTGACAATAGGTGCGATTGGAAAAGCAGTTGGGGCATCGGTTGTTATTTATGTAGAAACGACTACTTTTATCTTGTCAGTCGATGGACACAACGCGGCTCCGCTAGCAGGTTGTAGTGTTCGAGTCGTTGATGTTGAAACGAGGGCACAGTTGTTTCCTGCTCCTGACTCTATTGAGGCAGCTCACAAGGTGCGAGCAGCCTTGCAACGTGTAGATCCCCACCAGATTTCTAGCGTAAGTGCATCTAGAAAATTATCAACTGTCCTTGCTGATAAACTAGGCGACGCAGTCGCAAAGTTGTTCTACACACATACGACTGGTCGTTTGGGTGAAAACTTAGAACGCAAATAACATTGTCATTTTTACATGTCATCGCACCTTTTTCGGAACCGTCATCCCGTGCAATGGTCGGGTTAATGAAATTGCTGACTCAACGATTACCAAAAGAACACAACGTTCTTGTACTTGGCAATGCGTTAGAATCAAACGAATTACGAACACAAGGGTTTTCTGTGTTAGGTTCTGTTCAGGGGCTCGAAAACAAATCCCGCACACTCGGCAACCGTCTCCGCAGAGCAATTGCAACAAAACGAGATTATCTGCTTGCGTGGGGTTGGAATTCCACAGTAGCAGTTTCAGGGATTGACACTACGCATCAAGTCATCGGATTTGTTGACTCTATCGATGCTGTGGATATTCCAGAGATAGAAGTTGATCGCGTGATACCAACAACATGGACGTGCGGAGAGTTAATGAAAAAAAGTACACGCAATGCACAAACAGTGATGGAACCCCTTGTAGGAATTGATGCGAAAACTCTTGTTGTAGATTCAAGATCAGTATTCAGTGGTTTGCAAATACCAGTGAACGCATTGCTCGTTGCGATCGTGAACGATGTCGGAAAGTGGCAAGAAATAGTAGCGTTTGTTGTGAAAATGAAATCGTTGGAAATTGACGTGACTGTTGTGGTTTCTGATTCATACGTGTTTTATTCAGAACTTTATTTCGCTTTAGAGGAGCATCATTTAGCAACAAATGTACGGAGAACGATGGGTGGAATCCGTTTGATTGATGTAGTGCACGCTGCTGCTTTTGCATGGGCGCCAACTTCCATCGTACATGGCGCACTTGAAGGCGTGTTAGACTTGTTGTCAGCATCTGCAAGTGGGACGCCTGTTGTTGCATCAAACAAACATGCAATTGCTGGTGTCCCAACATTAGGCCCAAGAATCGCGTGGGTTTCTACTGTTTCTGAGTTAAGTGCATGGGCAGCAGAACTCGTTAAAGATTCTGATCGCATTTCTAGCAAAGGATTAGAAATCGCAGCAAGAGTACGATCGATTGCTTCGCCATCAAAATTTGTAGAAGGATTTCAGTTGCGACTGCAGTAATTACGTGTTGTGTTTGCTCGCAACTTTTTTCGGAGCCTTTCGTCTGTTCCGTTGATCTAGAACAGGTGTTTCAACGGAAACGGGCTTGGTAATTTTTTGAACTGTATTCAATTTTGCTGCAACAACACGACCTAAATATAATCTGCAATCTGCATCTGGGGAGAGGTGTCCCTCTAACTCGCAGTCGAACCATCCAATTGCATTTTTTAGGATTGGAGTACCAGTGACGGCGGTGTCGAATTCTATTGAGAGGAATGGATCATCAGTGCGTTCGAGTGGTTTGCCAAACCGGTGAATGGAACGGCGGTCACCTGCTGGCATCATGTTCAGGACAAAAGCACGAGCATCTCTGAGCATCGGTTCAATGGTTTGACCCTTTTTCACTGCAACAACCAGCATTGGCGGGTCGCTGCTGCATTGCTGCACCCAACTTGTAAGGATGCCAGTTCGGAATTTATCGTACGCGCATGTCAGCACAAATAGCCCGCTGGGAATAGAGCGAAGGGCATTGTGGATTATTTGTGGATCAGAATTCATTTTTCTCTCTTCGACTTTGCGCACGTAAAACGTGCGCAAGTACTGCACTCGACTATACTTAGAGTGGCACAGATGTGGGGAAAAGCAAGGTCTGATAACAGAAGAGTTCAGCTTTTCTCAAGAAAGTGTTGCAAAGTGGGTAAATATGGGGTACTGTGGGGACGAAAGATAATGGAATCCCACAAAGCAACCCATGTTATTTACAGGAAACACCGAGAGATCAATCGACGACAAACATCGTTTGTCAATACCAACAGAGATGCGCTGTGGATTTGCAATGGGATCGGGCTCAAGCGTGGTATATGCTTCACCGGGATCAGCAGGGAGTATTTTCCTTTGGTCGGAATCGACTTTCGAAGCAATGTCAAAATCTCTCGATCATTCGCTGCTTCCAGACGAAGATGTGATGGAATACGAGCAACTGCTCTATTCACAATCGAAGCGAATCGAAATAGACAAAGCGGGGCGAATTCGCCTTCCAGAAACGCTGTTGGAATATGCAGGGATCGGATCCCAAGCAGTAGTGATTGGCGTGCGGGATCATATCGAAATCAGAGATGCAGCGAAATGGAAAGCTTCGCTTGGGGAAAAACTTCCGAAACTTCCGGAAATATGGAATCGCGCGAGAAAACAGAGAACAACAAATTCAAACGATTCGGTAGGGGGAACACAATGAATCACCTGTTCTATAAGGCTAAGCAGGGACGCTTAGCCTGCGAGGGGTTCGGCGTCACGGACGATGCCTCCTCTTTGCATCTTGAATCAGCGATCAGGCCAGAGGTCGCGATACTTGGACCACGGACGGTCCTCAAAGGAGCGTGTGCTCGCATGGAGGCGAAGCACTACCCAACTTCGGTTCTCGACATCTCACCGTGTCGAGAACCATTCCTCAAGTCGATCGGACGACAGTCTGGTCACACTTCCTCGGTTCGCAGCATGCCCCACCACTTGCTGCGAACCTTTTTTATAGACCTGACCCCATCCCTGACATGAAGCGCGAACGGCGGACATTTGACCCCGGGGTCTGACCCTCGGACCTGACCCTTTGACCTGACCCCGGGGTCAGACCCCATCCCTAACAAAGTACGAACGGCGGACATTTGACCCGCGGTCTAGACTCACCGTTAAATTGGTAAAACTGACCCCCGGACCTGACCCTTTGACCTGACCCTTTGACCTGACCCTTTGACCTGACCCCGGGGTCTGACCCCCGGACCTGACCCCGGGGTCAGACCCCATCCCTAATAAAGTACGAACGGCGGACATTTGACCCCCAGACAGAGGTCCATTGCATATCACAGCAGTCATCCAAAATGGACGGATGGGAATGTTCGAAGCTTTTTCGAATGTGTTATTTGTTAGAAGCGGGGCGGATCTTGCCTGCGATGGATGGACCCTTGGTTACTATCTGATTCGCAACCTCAGAGCGATGTACAGGAATATCTCGTGGGAAATCCAAAGCAATCCGAACTCGATCACCTTTGATCGAGGCTATTCGAACAATACCAATTGGGTGTGCTGGATCCCCGATGACTACTTCTTCCCCTTCTCTTCGTGTAATTACAAGCATAATGCGGACCTCCTGCCGCTCATT
>JACNLW010000083.1 GCA_014381305.1 Planctomycetota bacterium | reverse complement strand
GAAAAAAAATTAATTTGAAGAGATTGAGGAAAGAAAAGAAAAGAACAGGAAACAGATAAAAAAAATGGAGAAGACTATATTTAATGATGTGAAAGCTTAGTATATGAATACCATGGTGAGAAACATATTCACTATAAAATTTTTACAAAGGAGTTGTTAAAAAAAACCAAAAAAAAAAGCCCCGCCGATATGGCGGGGCTTTTTGTAGGTTACATTCTGCGTTACGGCATCGTGACCGGACCGGGAAAGGATGCGTGTCGAACTCGGATTTGATCGTAGAAATATGGAAACAGTTGGTTGTCTCCATCTGGTTGTGTCACAGTTACAAATCTTGCATGATAGAGACCCGTCACTGGATCTAGCATTCTTGATGCTCGTTGAACAAGGAAGTTTACTTCAATCTTACCTTCATCATTGACATCACCAGAACTGAGAAGTTCAGAAGATGCCGCTTGAACCCAATCTCTTCTTGCGAAGTCCCACATGTACAACAAGAGAATTGTTGACGTGTATGTTGAGTCAAGCATGACAACATCCCAGTTCATGATATTGCTTGGCGAGAGCCCGCCACGAAGGAGACCTGTAAGGTAAATGTCGCTTACTGTAGCTGTTGATAAATATGTAACCGTGTCGCCTGGTCCAGTGTAATCATCAGGTACTGGGTGTTCACCTACTGTCCTCGCTTCTGGAAGTAGGGAAAAGTACATGCTGTCTTGGGCTGCGATTGATCCAGAATTACCGAGGTGGTGGTCGCCACTGATGATCATGATGTCATTGATTCCGGGCGTATCAAAAATCGGATCAGCGAGCGCATCTTGGCTACTTCGCCAAGGGTTCACCACATTTCCTACTAAGTTGCCAGTACCAGCATCAACACCAACGAAATCCCACGTAAATAGACTAGACGTCAAAGGACCCGAATTCATATTATTTTCCGATGAGAGTCCAGTAGTAAGGGGATACGCTAAGATTGGATCCCCTCCCTCTCCGGGATTATCTGGATTGGTTGGTGTCATTCCTGCATAACTGCCACCACCGATGTAGAGGCGAGTGAACATTGGGGACAGTGGAGTATCGAAAACTTGTTTCGCATATCCTTGCATCGCAATGACGCATCCAGCCACGATTGCTGCAGCTGCTGAAGTACCACTAAAGTTGTTCGTGTACGACCTAGAAGCAACTGTATTGTAGTTACATGGATCGCTGTAATCCACAGTTTGGTACCCAAGCCAGTTGTCCATGTTGGGTCCAAAACCGCAAGTGGTCACGCCCGTGCCAAATGCACTGGCGGTGACTTTGGAGAAGTTTGTGGCGCCATAAGTGCCACCGTCGCCAACAACGAAGTTTGAACCTCGTCTGCCATTTGCATACCTTTTATAGGGTAAACCGGGTGAAACTGCTCCAACCACAATGGCACCTGAATCAGTGCCTGATGGCGTGTCGGCAGCACCAAGATCTGCACCCGTCATTCCAGCACCAATGACAACTGAGATGCCAAGCGCTGTGGCAATTGTGATTTGATCATGAGAAAAAGCGTTGTAATCAAGGTTATTCAGACCGCCACCCTGTCCACCTTGCGGATTGTACGCTGCGACGATGACATCGCCCGGTTGAAGGGTGAGCATGCCATGGATCCACGCAGTCGCTGACCGTCCTTCGCCGTGAACAACACCTTTCTCATCAATTACTGCGCCCACAAGTGGGAAAAAGGAAATATCCGCTTCTGGGACAAGTCCTCTGATTCCTGCATTACTGTCAGGATCATCTGGATTCCAGTCTGCGCCCAGAATGCCAAGGACAGCGGTGCCGTGGTGCCTTGAATACGTAAATGGGGCAGTTGGATCAAAGTACATCAACACCTCATCATGACCAGTGTCGTCGCCCTCTAACTTTATATTACCAAGTTCCTCATGCACAGAACCGTAGATTGTTGTGACACCATTATGTGTGACCGCATAGGTTTGGATGTCTGCCGCATAATCAAAGACAACGACTTTGACATTCGCGCCGTATGTGCCATTTGGCCCCTCATTTAAATCTTCATGATATTGACCAAGTCCATACAAACCTGAGTATCGATCAGCAGCATTCATACCACCCGCGTCTGCATCAGGATTGATTGGGTATAGATCTAAACCTTGGCCTCCCCACATTGTTGTGGCAATGGCACCAGGGACACCAAGAGGAGTTGGTAGACCATTGATAGGACTGAGAAGATTCGCCATCGCTACAGGCCAATCATTCATGAGGTAACTTACTTCTCCGATGACAGCGCCGCCCATAGGCCAAGGGAGTAGTTCTGGAAGGGCGTTCGCTGAACTCAATTCCCAATCGTCGTAACTCAGTACTTCGTCTGTTGCCCACGTTTGCAAACCCATTTTGAAAAAGTCGGGGGTTGTTGCTTGCGGTGAAAAGAATGGCACTGCTGGGTCAAATGGCCAGCAGTTTGCGTCGAAACCGTTTGGGCAATCATTGGTAAAGATCATTTTTGGTTGTGGATTGCCGATGATGTCGTTTGTTTGCCTGATTGGACCAAACGGAGTTTCGCACGCGCTACTCCTGAGGCAATCGAAATTGCCTGATTTTGCATAGGAAGCACAAACTGCATCCCACGCATCAGTTCCACAACTAGGTCGAGCAGCTGAAATATCAGCGCAACAATTTTGATCTTCGTCGATAAAACCTTCTTGGGGATTGGGGAAACCAGCAAGACTCGTATCAAGGCACCCCCCAGCATTCATTGGTCTGTTGTCGGATACAAACTGCAAGGTCTGATCAATGTAGCAGTCGCCAGTGAAGTACGTGTCTAGGTCTCCAAACGAACCGCACAGGTCGTATGCAGGAAAGTCTGGTGGGCAACTGTCACCAAGTTCTGCACACGTATCACCATCTGCACCAAACCAAATACCGTTGACTGCCATACAAGCACCAAAGCTGGTGTCAGTACAGGCGGACAAAGTACAACACGCAGTGCCCGCACCTCTGTTTGCACCTTCTTGCGAGTCACTCCTACACGCTGAACCGCGACCGAGGAACGTTCCGCCCAAGTCTGCACAAGTTTCTTTTGATACTGATTCTTGGCACAATCCAGTTCTGAACATACAAGCACCAATGCTTTTTTGGACTTGCTTTGCAGAAGCTTTTCTATTTGGATGATTAAATGCTCGGCCAGTTTTCTTCGCTAATTTTTCACCGCGGTAGGGCGTGTTCGTTGGATGAATTTTTGGTGCGTTGAGCCATTCTACTTCGGACATCACAAAAAATAGATCGGCGGCGGTTTTCACTGCGGTAAGTGGACCATCAACCCAGAACACACCACCAATGTCTGGCATTTGTTTGCCAGTGCGAGCTTCAGCGCGAGCGATAAGATCATTGACTTTTGCTTCTTCTACATCAGCAGCAGGAGAGATCGTGACACCGAGTGAAACGATGGTGTCGATGACTGTGTCGAGTGATTTGCCAGTGCGTGAAACAAGTTGTCCATTGGATGCAACGCGGACTTTGAGTTCGTCAGCAAATTTGACCATCAAGCGGGAGCGATCGGTAATTGTGACTCGTTCCTTACGATTTTTGGAGCGAGGCTTTAACCTTCGAGGTGATGTATATTCTTTGGCAGTGATCAATTTTCCACTTTCAAATCCATCAACTATAGAGAAGATCATTGGATCAAGACCGCGTTGCACTTGCTCAGATCTCACGACTTCTGCTGTGAGTGTTCCTGCGAAAATCGTGCAAACAAATGCAGTGATTGCAATAAGCGATTTCAAAGTAGTATTTTTAGAGGTTATGTTTCTTTGATTCATAAGTTAGCTTTCAGTGTGTGCCATGTGAGGAGCGAAAAGTCTCTCTGAATTGTGGCTGAGCAATCATTTTTTTTGATCAAGTTGAGCAGCCGTAAGTCCATACCCTAGAAGGGGTTTTGCAGTTTGAGATGACCTGTAAAAGAGGTCAAGCAGAAATAAGCAGGCGGCTGTGAGAACTCCCTCTAGAACCACGTGCATAGGTACCTGATGATACCCCCTGAGTCTGATAAGTGTATGCTTTTTTTCGCGATTTTGATCAAAAAAAGTAGTTTTGAAGGAAAATTTGAATTTGAATCTTCACAAAAAACAAGCCCTCCAAATGGAGGGCTTGTTGGGTAATTCAACGAACAGACGTTTATGCCTTTGTGACCTCAACTCCCGCGTTGGGGGTTTCAACTTGGACGGTTGGGCCGCCACGTTGGGCACCTAGAGATTCAGCTTTATCAATGGCATCTTGCATCATGTTTGCCTCTTCATCTTCTTCGGATGCTGGGGGTTCAACGAGATGTTTCACAGCCATAGTGTCATAGGGATCAAATCCAGTACCTGCTGGGATGAGGTGACCAAGAAGGACATTTTCCTTCAGCCCATTGAGTGTATCAACGGCGCCACGAAGCGAAGCTTCAGTGAGTACCTTCGTTGTTTCTTGGAAGGAAGCACCAGAGAGGAAGGATTCAGATTGCAACGCTGCCTTCGTGATACCGAGCAGAAGTGGTTTGCCTGTTGCCTTCTTTGGTCTCGATGTTTTCGCACTTGCTTTGCCTTCGGCTTCAGCCACAGCATTAGCTTCTTTGATGTCAGCCTTTGGAACAAGATCGCCAACCATGAACTCAGTATCTCCCGATTCTTTGATGAGTAAGCAACCATCCAAGTGTGCATTTGCATTTCGGAACTTATACCGTTCGATGATATCAAGTGGAAGAAGCTCAGTATCACCTGCTTTTTCAACTTGCACCTTACTGAGCATGCGTGAAAGAATAACTTCGATGTGCTTGTCAGAAACAGGAACGCCCTGCGCTCGATACACATTTTGCACTTCAGAGATGAGGTAGGTGTACAACTCTTCTTCACCGTTAATGTCAAGAATATTATTTGGGTCACGAGGACCTTCAGTTAACGTGTCACCTGCTTGAACGAGATCGCCTGTGTGCACCAAAAGGTGTTTGCCTTGTGGAACAAGATGTTCAACAGGATCACCACTATCAGGGATCACGTGAAGTACCATCTTGCCCCGTTTTCGATCTGCTTGTAATTCAACTTTGCCTGTAATTTGTGCAAGAATTGCGGGCTCTTTCGGGACCCGAGCTTCAAAAATTTCAGTTACGCGTGGCAGACCACCAACAATGTCAGCAGTACCTGCAACTTCACGTGGACGACGAGCAAGCATTTGTCCAGTGACTACTGATTCTCCAACCTCTACTTCGATGCGAGCTTTCGCAGGAAGGTGGTGGAAGTCAAGCGTTCGTCCATCATCATCTTGTATAAGAATCTGCGGATGAAGATCGCCGGTGTGTTCAGTTACGATCAATTCGAGATTGCCTTTGGACTCTTCTTGACGAAGTGTTGTTCCAAGTTCAATATCTTGGAAGATTATTTTCCCTGTTTTTTCTGCAAGAATTGGCGTACGGTGAGGATCCCATTCAACAAGGATGTTGCCTTTTTTCACCTTCGTACCAGATTTGACTCGAACAGTTGCGCCGTAGGGAATACGGAATGCATTGTCAAGTTCACGGCCCTTGTCATCGACGATGATCAATTCGCCTGTTCGTTTTAGAACAATCAGGTGTCCATCATCATTGCCCGGCAGGGGAACTTCATTACAGTCACGCAACATCATTGTGCCAGATTGTGTTGCCTTGTAATTTGTTTCAACAAACTCACGGGACGCAACACCACCTGTGTGGAAAGTACGCATTGTCAATTGCGTGCCAGGTTCACCAATTGATTGTGCTGCAATTGTGCCAACTGCCATGCCCTCTTCAACAAGATCACTTGTTGAAAGGTCATTGCCGTAACAGAGTGCACAGCAACCTCCGGGAGATTCACATGTCAGCGGTGATCGAACTTGGACAGCATCAATATTTAGTTTGCCAAGCGCTTCAGCAATACTATCATCAATAATTTGTTTGTCAGCAACAATCGTGGTGTCGGTAACAGGGTTCATGATGGTCTGCATACTTGTGCGACCTTTGATGAGTTCCTGCAACGGAACGTGCACTTCATCACCTTTGTACACAGCACGTTTGGTCACACCGCGTTTGGTTCCGCAGTTGAATTCGTTGACAACAACGGATTGTGCAACGTCATACAATTTTCGTGTGAGATAACCAGAGTCAGCAGTTTTCAACGCTGTATCTGCCAAACCTTTTCGTGCACCGTGTGTAGATGAGAAGTATTCAAGTACGTTCAAGCCTTCGCGGAAGTTTGCACGAATTGGTGTTTCAATAATTTCACCACTTGGTTTCGTCATCAAGCCACGCATACCTGCAAGTTGTTGCATTTGACTAATGTTGCCACGTGCACCAGATGTTGACATGAGGTACACAGGGTTGAGGTATCGATATCCTTCTTCGGAATCGATTTTACACTCGCCGTTTGATTCGACATTTCGTCGGTCAAGTTCGAGAGTCTTGATGAGTTCGCCAGTAAGCGATTCTCTACAGTGCGACCAAAGGTCAAGTAACTGGTTGTGACGTTCTTGGTTAGTGATCGCACCAGCAGCCGTAGCAGATTCAATGCGGTCAACTTTTGTTTGCGTTTTATCAATAAGTTCTTGTTTTGTTGAAGGTATACGCATGTCTGTGATAGCAATGGAAATACCAGACCATGTCGCAGTTTTAAATCCAATTTCCTTCATGTCATCAAGGAGAGTAAGCGTTCCAGCGCGACCGATGATGTCATACGTGTCGTCAATTACACGGCTGCAACCTTTCTTGGTAAGCGTGCAATTATAGAAAGGCATGCCTTGCGATAAAATTTCGCAAAAGAGAATGCGACCAACCGTAGTGACGATTCGTGCATTTTCAGGCATTGGTGTAATTTCACCTTTTTCATCCGAAACAAAGGTTGGGTAACGGGGCAGTCGAACTTGGATTCGTTCTTGAAGAGAGATGCGATCAAAGTCATACGCAAGAAGAGCTTCTTGTGCATTTCGGAATTTCATCAGATCGTTGTCATCACGTGTGTCGTTCAAATCCATGTGCGTTAAAAAGTAGACGCCCATGACGATGTCTTGACTTGGCGAAACAAGTGGATTGCCATGTGCGGGCGAGAAAATGTTATTCGTCGCAAGCATAAGTACTTGTGTTTCAGCCTGTGCCTCAACAGAAAGTGGCAAGTGGACCGCCATTTGGTCACCGTCGAAGTCAGCATTAAAACCTGTACATACAAGTGGGTGAAGCGTGATCGCCTTGCCTTCAACGAGGACGGGTTCAAACGCTTGAATACCCATACGGTGCAAGGTTGGTGCACGGTTGAGCATGACTGGATGTTGATAAATAACTTGTTCGAGGATGTCCCAAACTTCTGGGTCGCGTCGATCGAGCATGCGTTTTGCAGACTTGATTGTGTCAGCGAGTCCTTGCTCTTTGAGTCGTCTAATAATAAAAGGTTGGAATAATTCTAATGCAATTTTCTTTGGAAGACCGCATTGGTTTAGTTTCAGTTCAGGACCCACAACGATAACGGAACGGGCGGAGTAATCGACACGTTTTCCGAGCAAGTTTTCGCGGAAGCGACCCTGCTTCCCCTTGATCATGTCAGTGATTGACTTGAGTGGCCGGTTTGAACTTCCAAGTACAGGGCGTCTACATCGTCCGTTATCAAACAACGCATCAACGGCTTGTTGTAGCATTCGTTTTTCGTTACGGATGATGACTTCAGGTGCATTGAGGTCCATCAACTTCTTGAGACGATTGTTTCTGTTGATAATTCGTCTGTAAAGATCGTTGAGGTCACTTGTAGCAAAGTTGCCAGACTCCAGAAGCACGAGTGGTCGTAGTTCTGGCGGAATGACAGGAACGACCTCGAGAACCATCCATTCAGGGTTGTTCCGACTTCCACGAAGTTGTTCGACAAGCTTTAATCGCTTCGCAAGGTCATTTGTCTTTTGTTTTGAACGAGTTGCTGCGAGATCTTCTCGAATTTGTTGTGCAAGTTCGCAGAGATCTGTTGATTCAATCAATTCGCGGGCTGCATCAGCGCCCATGACTGCGCGGAATGGACCGTATCCACCTTTGGAAGTGATTTCTCGGTATTCATCTTCAGTAATGACTTCGCGATATTCCTTTTCGGTATCACCCGGATCAAGTACGACGTAATCTTGAAAGTAAATGATCTTTTCAAGATCGGAAGTTTTCATTCCCAGCAACGTGCCAAGACGACTTGGCAAAGCCTTGAAGAACCAAATGTGGACAACAGGCGCAGCCAAATTGATATGCCCCATGCGTTTTCTTCGAACACGCGAGTGACATACCTTGACACCACAGCGGTCGCAGATGATGCCTTTATACTTGGTGCCTTTGTACTTTCCGCAACCACATTCGTAGTCGCGTTCGGGACCGAAAATACGTTCACAAAACAAACCGTCTTTTTCAGGTCGGTATGTTCGGTAGTTAATTGTCTCAGGTTTTTTGACTTCGCCAAAACTCCAACTGCGAATATCGCTTGGGCTTGCGAGGCCAATTCGTACTGAGCCGTAATCGTTTACTTTATCAAAGATGTTTTCAGACATTCTTTTTTTCTTCCATCTACAAGAGTAGTTAATGCGTGTAGTTCAGGTAAAAGGCAAAGCCTTTATTGTTACAGCAAACTGCTGCTATCAGGTTGATCTTTCTCAAGTTCAATGTTCATGCACAAACCTCGAATTTCGTGACAGAGCACGTCGAATACAACAGGCATGCCTGCTTCGAGAACATTTGTATTTTTCACCATGGAGTCGTATATTTTCGTACGCCCTTCAACATCATCACTTTTAACAGTGAGGAGTTCTTGGAGCGTATACGCAGCGCCGTATCCTTCGAGCGCCCAAACTTCCATTTCACCGAATCGTTGACCACCTGTTCTTGCTTTGCCGCCAAGTGGTTGTTGCGTGATCAGGCTGTAAGGACCAGTTGAACGTGCGTGAATTTTATCGTCAATCAAGTGATGTAATTTCAGCATGTACATCACGCCTACGGACGTTGGTTGCTTGAATGCATTATATCCAATAATCGCCGCTCCTTTAAAGTATTGTATGTCCTGTCGCATTTGGTGTTTATTTTAGCGATATAGTTTAAATTTTCCTTAGACGTTTTTGAACACAGATTACGCTTTGGTTGGTTATATTCTTTACTAGAAAATCCTAATAATGCTTGAAATAATGTAAAATCATTGTCTATAAAATTATATTTTACAAATGATTTTTTTGTAAAATTTTCTACAATCTCAACACACCTCTCTGGATGAGACTTTACCAATATATTTATATAAAATGCTGCCCTAGATACCTGAGCCTTTTTTAAAGTAGATTTGATTGTTTCATCTATATCTTTAATATTTCGTCTACCTTTCATTGTGGTCCTAGCAATAAACATATATGGACAACTATTTGAATGATACAAAATATTAATAAACTCATAAATAGTTTTTATTTCATTTCTTTTTTTATATTTTATTTTTAATTTATTCACCAATTTTTTATTTGATAAATAATAAAAGTCATAATAAATTTTTATTAATAAGTCCCAACATTCTTTTTTAAACCCACTATAATAAATCTCAGATATCCAAAAATAACATTCCTTTAGGCTATTTTTTTTTAGTAAAGTTTCAATAAATGTAATTTTTATTTCTTCCAAAAAATATAAATATCGCGTTAAAGATAATTTAGACATTAATATTAATTAATCATTATTAATTTTAAATCAATTTTTTTCTCATCAAAGTACATAATGGCAAATGCTTGGTTAACCCACGTCAA
>JACNLW010000089.1 GCA_014381305.1 Planctomycetota bacterium | reverse complement strand
CACTCGTTGTAAGAGAAGTACAACTACACAAAATCAAACAAACAACGATCGCACAGAATTTCATCATGTGTGCAGGATACATAATTCTGGAATCAGTTGTTGGAGCGTGGTGGGACTTTTGAACCGTGCGGATCAATTTCTGCATCACCGAGTCTCGATTGCATCTGAGTAGTTGTCACATGCTCGAGACGTTCGGCAGATTGATGTAACTGGTGGGCATCCTGTGGAAAATGTTTGTCTAAGTATGTTTCCCACAAACGATGGGAACGAACGATCAACGAAGCTTCTTCCCTGCCTCTTTCAGTCAGATTCAAGAGGGCACCCTCGCAACGAATACTTGCTTGTTTTTGAAGTTTCTTTACTGCTAATCGAATAGCTCTTTGTGAAACGTGCAGCGCTGTTTCAAATGAGATCGGTACACACGTCTGTCCTCGTTCTTCAAGTCTCCAAAGCAATCCAAGAACATCTTCTTGGAGAATGTCTTGTTGTACTTTCTTACGACGAAGCGCAACACACCACATTCCCTGTTTCGGAGAGAAAACCCATGCAAGAAAAAATAGAAAGCCTACGACAACCGCCATTGCGCCTGCGGTACTCGTTCCTGAAAAACCAAAAATTGGCGGAGTGGTCACTGCAGAAAGATGACCACCAACGGCACCAATGATCGCAATACCAACTGCGATTACAAACATCGCGATGTATTTATCTGTCAGAAGATATGCAGTTGACGCTGGTACGATCAACATCGCAATCACTAGAATGGACCCGACTGTTTCAAACGCTGCAACTGCTGTTGCGGCGGTCATTGTCATCAACAGGTAATGCATCGTGCTTGGACGAATACCCTGCGTCCTTGCAAGTGCAGGATCAAACGAAGTTATTTTAAACTCTTTGTAGAAAATCATAATGATGATTGCATTTGCAAGAAGTGCAATACCATTAACAATTGCTGCGCGTGGAATTGACCACGAACCAAGTTGTATTTGGTCAAAATATGCAAACTCAACAGCACCATAAAGAACGCAATCCGGATCAATATCAACATGGTCAACAGCTTGCCGCATAAGCACAAGTCCTAATGCGAACAAAACTGTAAAGACAATGCCAATGGCTGCACCCGTTTCGATTTTTCCAAGAGTTTCGATTGCTTGCACAAGGAATGCTGTTACTAATCCAATGATCACAGCGCCGATCAACATTGCTGTTGGCTCCCTGCTGCCTGTCACTAAAAATGCAATTGCAATTCCAGGTAAAACCGTATGGCTGATTGCATCTCCCATCAAACTCATCCGGCGCAACACGAGAATACAGCCTGGTAGTGCGCACGCTGACGCACACAGCATTGCGATAATACAAATCCATGTATCAATCGGTGTCCAAGTCATGACGTCACCTCTAATGGATGAGGACTTGGTGGAAGATTGTCACTCCCAAGAAGCGCTTCGAGTTTTTCGACCATACTCGTTCCGAGCACATGCTCAATCATGTCCGCGTCTCGATCGACATGATTCGGAGCGATGTCTGCATAGTTGATGAGATACGCTTCCCACAATCGGTGATTGCGGACAACATGAGTTGCTTTTTGCATACCAGCATCAGTTAAAACCCAACCTTCTTTTTCTTTCGTTACATATTTTTGCCGTATCAATCGAGAAAGCAAACGCTTCACTTGAGTTTGTGACCACGATCTACAGCACAAAATAGAGTTAAATTTACAGAAAGGGTTTTCTGAAGACACTTCATACATCGCTCGCAAAATATGTTGCATTTCTATGCGACGATTCAATCTCCAAATTCGCCATTGTCTTGCAACAATACCATTCACTGGACCAAAAATAAAACTAAAGATAAACCAACCACCGCAAACAAGAACAATGACTGGGCCTGTTGGCATCTTCGGTACAAGTGCACTCACAACACCGCCAAGCCAACCGCCTAGACATCCTATGATCGCGGAAGCAACCAGTAGTGAACCAATTTTTGTGCACCAATATCGTGCAGAAGCTGCTGGCACGATTAACATAGCAACTGCAAGCACAAGCCCAACAGATTGCAAAGCGATCACTGTTACGATCGCAACAAGTGTCATCAATACAATATCTAACCGCAAAATTGGCCAACCCTGCACTGCCCCAAAATTCTCGTCAAAACAAAGTGCAGTGAGCTCTTTGCGTAGCACCGTGACAATGATTCCTGTACATAATGCAACGATTGCAATCACCTTCGTGTCGCTTGCAACCATCGATGCAGCTTTGCCAAAAATAAAGCCATTTAAACCTGCAGCATTCCCACTTGGCATTTCAGTTGCAAGTCTCAGTAAACACAGACCAAGCCCGAACAGCACACTCAACACAATGCCTATTGCTGCGTCATCTTTCAATTTTGTCGTTCTTCGAATTCCAAGAATTAACAAAACGCCTATACATCCAAAAACGAACGCGCCAATCATGAGACCGAACATTGATTTTCCTTGCATGCCCAGCGCAACCATCACCATGAACGCAACAGTGATTCCCGGAAGAGTTGCATGGCTCAAAGCGTCTGCTGTAAGCGCTCTTTTTCTAAGCAATAAGAAAGTGCCGACAAGTCCCGCCGCGACACCGAGTGCCATAACACCAAGAATGACAACACGTGTGTTGTATTCTTCAAGAACAAGTACTCCCCAAATTTGCTCCGCAGTTGGAAACACGAATCTTGTATCTGATATGGAGTGCCCGCTGTTCAAGCCTTACTGCTTTGCCTTGCAAGAAGACCTGCTGCTTCGTCAAGCAAAGTGAGACGACCCCCATACGTTTTTCTGAGATTTTCATTCGTAAACACGTCTTGTACCATGCCATGCGCTACAACTCGCATGTTAAGCATAATGACATGGTCAAAATATTCTGTCACTGTTTGCAGATCATGGTGCACAACAATGACTGTTTTGCCAAGAGATCGCAAATCGCGAAGAACTTGAACAATCGCCCGTTCAGTTGCAGCATCAACGCTCGCAAAAGGTTCATCCATAAAATAAATCTCTGCATCTTGCACAAGTGCGCGTGCAAGAAAAACACGTTGTTGTTGTCCTCCGGAGAGTTGACTAATTTGACGATGCGCATACTCTTCCATGCCGACGCGTTTCAGTGCTTCCATTGCTAATTTTTTATCTAACGTACGGATGGGTCTACACCAACCTACTTTGCGGTATCGTCCCATCGTGACGACACCAATGGCATCAATGGGAAAATCCCAATCGACTGATTCCCGTTGGGGTACATAAGCAACTCGGTGCCTTTGTTTTCGAAACGGTTTCCCGTAAATAGAAATCAACCCAGATGCTTTTGGAACCAGATCCATCACTGCCTTGATGAGTGTGCTTTTTCCAGCACCATTTGGACCCACAATCGCAACGAGTTTTCCTGCCGGAATATCCAAATCAACATCCCACAACACAGGCTTGCGGTGATACGCAACTGTTAAGTCGTGGACAGAAACTGCTGCTGAGGGTGAGTGTTCACTTCCAAGAAAGTTTGTTTCACTTGACATGTTCATTCGCTGGTGACAACTTATCTTGCATCCCACCCACTGGCGCTTCTCCGCCAAGAGCTCTCGTGATTACCGTTGCATTGTGATCCAACATACCAATATAAGTGCCTTCATACGTTCCTTTTTCCCCCATTGCATCTGAAAACAATCTGCCTCCAATCACGACTTTGTGCCCTCTTGATGCCGCACCTTCAATAAGCGCTTTTACATTCCGATCTGAAACACTTGACTCTACAAACACTGCTTTGATTTGATTCTTAACAAGAAAATCAACCAGCTTATTCATGTCATCAATTCCTGCTTCAGATTCTGTAGACAATCCCTGTATACCAATGACTTCAATTCCATACGCTCTTCCAAAATAATTAAATGCATCGTGCGCAGTTATTAACACTCTGCTAGCTTCTGGAATGGATGCAATTGATTTTTCAATATACGTATGCAAAGTTGCAAGCTTTTTTTTGTATGCTGCTGCGCGTTCGTTGTACGACTCACAATGTTCACTGTCTTGTTCGCACATTGCAACGGCAACTGCATCGACCGCATGGGACCATGCCCAGACGTCCATCCACACATGCGGATCCCAGTGACCTTCCATCTCTGGAGGTTCTAACAAAAATGATTCATCGATGAGTTCAGTTACGGGATACACTGTTTTTCCAGTTCTCGCTGCTTTCATAAACGTATCAGCCATACGACCTTCAAGCATCAACCCACTATAAAAAACAATGTCACTGCTCAGGATAGACTTCGCGTCAGCCGCTGTTGGTTTGTAAAGATGTGGATCAACTCCTTCACCCATTAGACCTTTGATTCGCCCACGATCACCTACAACTTCAAGAGCGATATCGCCGACCATCGCCGTGGTTGCAACTATTTCGAATGGTTTTGCATCAGCTGCGCAAGATGTTGAAAGAATCAGTGTTAAAAATGCTGTAATCATCTGTTTACTCCTATACTTTTGATTAGTCAAAAGTATAAACTATGGTATGCTATAAATCAACCCTATGATCACTAGTACTGTCGAAAACTACCTCAAAGCCCTCTTTCTACTCGATCAACATGGCGAGAAGGAAGTGTCAACCGGTGAATTGGCTAAATCGCTATCCGTTACACCCGGTTCTGCCACATCAATGATCAAGACACTCGCCGAAGCTGGGCTCATTGAACACCGACCGCATTATGGTGTGAAATTAACAGAACGCGGTCGCACGCTCGCGGTTCATGTTGTCCGAAGGCACCGAATTGTCGAGCTTTTTCTTGTCGAAATTCTAGGCATGGATTGGAGCAAGGTGCACGATGAAGCAGAACAACTTGAGCATGTCGTTTCAGATGAAGTCATCGAACGGATGGATGTGTTGTTAAAACACCCAACATTTGATCCGCATGGCGATCCAATTCCACGAGCTGACGGCACCCTTCCTAGCCAATCGCACTACACACTTTCCAAAAGCAAGGTTGGGCAACAACTTTCGGTCTCTAGGATGAATGATCAAGATGCAGATTTTTTGCAATTCGCAGAAAAACATGGTTTGATGATTGGCGAAAAAATTACAATTGTAGAACACAACAAACTTGCAGATTCACTCACCATCAAAACCCGCGACAACACTGTCATCCTTGGACTTTCTGCTGCAGCAAACATTGAGGTCTGTGATGCGTAATCTTTTTCTTCTCTCACTTTTTCTCTTATGTAATTGTGAATCAAAGCAAGCCACCCTACCAGTTGAGTTCATTACACCTACAAAAATCCTAGATGAAGTCACCTTTCTCGCCTCAGACGAAATGCAGGGCAGATATTTCAGATCAAACGAAGCACGTATAGCCGCAAAACATATTGCACAAACGTGGAAAAACGCCGGTCTTGTTTTACTCCCAAACCAAAACTCAATGTATTTGCCGATTGATGATCTTCGAGCAGCGCCGAACGTTGCTGCGATGCTCCAAGGAACTGGCAATGAATTTGTTTTAATCACTGCGCACTACGACCACTTAAAACCTAGACGTTCTGGAACAGACAAAATATACAACGGCGCAGATGACAATGCTTCTGGGACAGCCGCGCTTCTTGTCATCGCAGAAGCACTGTCTAAACTTCAGACGACCCCAGAGGCATCAATTGTGCTCGTTGCATTTACTGGCGAGGAAGCCGGTTTCGCTGGGTCAAAACATTTCGCAAACACTGCACCAATTCCAATGCATCGCATCCGTGCACTCATCAATCTTGACATGATTAGCCGAGGCGAACAAAACACAATTTTCTTAGAAGGTGCGCCCGATGCGCCTCGTATTTCACTCGCAATAAGCAATGCAAATGAAAAAATTGGACTTCGTATTATCAAAAACAAACACCCAGACTGGATCCACCGTAGCGACCAAGCACCGTTTCTTGAACAAGGCGTACCCTCGGTATTTCTAAGCGTAGAAGATCACGAAGATTACCACCGAGTAACCGACCATACTGAAAAAATATTACCAGGTCTTGCAGCAAAAACTGCACAACTTTCTTTTCTTGCTGCAATTGACCTTGCAGGTGGTGTACCCTAACCACTCTATGCAATACAAAATCATTCTCCTTATTTGTTCTACATGTTTTTTAGGATGCAGTGAGCAGCCCAAAGAACAAGCGGTCGCACAAGAAGAACCCACAATCCAAACTGGTGAAGAAATTTACTTGATGTATTGCGCCTCCTGCCACGGACAGACTGGTGACGGCAAGGGGCTTATTGAACTAGATCGACCTGCAAGAAGTTTTATTGATGGTGGGTTTTCTTTTGGGAACACAGTTGAGGCAATTGCGAAAACAACTCGTTCAGGCATTCCGGGTACCCCAATGCCTCCATTTGTTGATGTACTTACCAGTGAAGAAATTATTCGCGTTGTGCAACACGTTCGGCAATTCGCTCCAACCATGAAAGAGGTTCTGCCAAATGAAACCGAAATGGTGGTGAAGGAAAGACCCGCAGTTGCACGCGGAATGATCCCACCGATACAGGACGGTTTACAGTTGCACCCACGAGGACTCTTGGTTGGAAATCCAGACGGTCTTAGTTATGAATATAGAGTTGATGATGTTCGCCTTCTTGGAATAAGACAAGGGAAGTTTGTTGAACGAACTGATTGGACTGGACGTGGTGGTTCGCCACTCAAACCACTTGGCATAGTCGTCGTGCTTGTTGAAAATGGTAATCCAAATGGAATGTTCCAATCAAAAGACGGCGAACCACTTCATGCAAAACTAAAAAGTACAAACGTTTCAACTGCTTTGGGTATCGTGCAATATGACCTTCTTGATGATGAAGGAAAAATATATGCAACAGTCGCCGAAACTTGCAAACCAACAACTGGTGTACGGGCACTCATCGAGCAACAATTGTTGATTCATGCACAAAAACCCTTTCTCATCACAATTCCAACAACAGCAACAATGGATGACGCATCCGCTGTTCCTGCTGGCAAACATACAAGAACAATCATTCACGCAGCAAGGGAGAGCAACTAATGTTACTTTCAATGATTACATGCATTGCTCTTGGTTCTCCTTTTACAATTGATTACCTCTCGCCTCCAGAAGGTGAAGTGTTGGAAGTTGGCGGAATGGGGTTTATGTCCGATGGTGACATGGTCGTCAGTACGCGGAGGGGTCAAGTGTGGCGAATTCACAATCCCAGCGCGAACAATCCCAAAGATGCGGTGTTCACGCTGATTTGCGAGGGACTGCACGAGGGAATGGGACTCGCTGTTGTTGATGATGAAATTTTTGTCGCGCAACGTTGCGAACTTTCAAAACTTGTTGATCTTGATGGCGATAAAATCATCGATGAAATTCAAACGGTAACGCAAGATTGGGGAATGAGCGGAAACTACCACGAGTTTGGATTTGGTTTACCAGTGGATGAAGATGGAAACATGTATGTTTCTCTCAACGTTGGTTTTTGGAACCCACATTGGTGGCATGGAAAGTCTCGCGCTCCGTACCGTGGTTGGGTTTTAAAAGTAACTCCAACGGGCAAGGTAGAACCAGTTGCTGGTGGCTTTCGTTCTCCCGCAGGCATGGGTTTACTTGAAGATGGAACCGTGTTAGTGACAGACAATCAAGGGGATTGGATGCCAGTTTGCCCAGTCTACGCTGTCAAAGAGGGTGCGTTTTATGGACATCCAGCGTCGCTTCGTTGGTATGAGGATCAACCCGACGTGGAACCAAGCGACACGCAACCACCAACCGTAAAAAGAGAACATCCAGTTCTTTGGTTACCGTATCAATGGTCGCGGTCAACAGGCAATATCATTCTTGACACAACCGACGGTCCGTTTCGTGGGCAGTACATGATTGCCGAGTTAACCAACGGGCAAATTCTTCGTGCATCTTTTGAAACCATTGACGGAATCTTGCAGGGTGCGTGTTGGCTTGCACATAAACGTGTTGGTTCTGCCTACCACATTGAGTACGGATCAGATGGCACACTGTATGCTGGAATTACCAACCGAGGCTGGGGTGGACTTGCTCCGGGAAGTGGAATTGCGAGAGTTATCTACAACGGTGATCCCCCGCTTGAAATGACAAATGGACATCTGCTCACTGATGGTTTTGTAATTACTTTTTCAAAACCTCTCACCAGTACCCCAACAGTAACTGGTGAAAAATATGATTACAACTGGTGGTGGGAATATGGTTCACCAATTCAAAATCTTGAAACACTTCAAGTTAACAGTGTCACACTTTCAGATGACGGTCGAAGTGCACACGTTTCGATTGACAATCTCGAAGCAGGCACGTGCGTCATGCTAAAAATAGAAAATGCAACTTCCCACGACGGGTCCGCACTTCGACACAACGAAATGTCATACACAATCAATAAAATGCCCGGTGGAGATCTTGCATACGTTGCAAAACAAGTTGCACCACCCATTGAACGAGGCGAACATGTAGAGGGTTGGATGTACCTCACGTGGGCAGATGCGTTTGATGTCTGGACAAATGATGGTGTGATTGCTTGTAACGCAGAACTGGATATCGACAATCCAACAAAGTTTGTCATCAGCGATGGACCCAACGCGCTTGTCGCTCGATCTGGCAATTCCATGAAAACAAAATTCGTTGTTGACGCTGGAACTGTTAAACTCAAATACATGCTTGCTAAAAACGCAGCAGCAGAAATCCAACTTCCAAACGGTGGTGTTGTTGCGCTTACAGACGATGATCAAAATGGTTATCTTGGCTCGGGCATTTGGCATGAATTAGAAGTCAAGTTCGACGACAACCCTCGTGTTATTTCATCTGTTGAAGTAAACAGCGTACGTGTAGCTTCTGATGTTGCCGTCAATAACAGAGTCGCAACCCCGCTGCCAATTGAAATTCGTGGAATAAAAGGCGAAGTTGCGTTTGGAGATGTGCGGCTGCAACATCTACCAACTGAGCTTACGCGCGAATGGAAACAACTCCGTTATGATGAAAATGATTTTGTCGCCACTGGTGTTTCGTGGCAAATCGCTGACGCTGGTGATCTTATCGTTGATGGTTCCGGATCAATCACGATTCCAGTTCAACCATTCTCCGCTGTTGGGTTTGATACAAAGATATACGGAAACGGCACGGCTACAATTGCATTTGGGAATCTCGTCGTTGATGTTGCAACACACGGCAAGAACAAAACCGGAGGCATCACAGGCCATCCAATCAATGCAAATTTAGTTGGCAAAAACGAGTGGTGCACCATTGAGGTTATTGAAGATTCACAAACTTCAGTGTTCCTCAACGGCATCAAGATTATTACCACAGACACTGACCGCTCGATCGTGGGTAGCGAGATCGTCATCTCTGTACAAGATGCGACGCTTCATCTGCGGCGTGTTTTTGTGAAATAAACTCACCCCCGAATAAACTCACCCCCGGTGAGTTTACGGGAAATGAACACTGAAAATCGAGAAACTCACCGGGGGTGAGTTTATTTAGGGGCAAGCACCCCAGGCATCAACGACTGCAAGAATGTCGGTAACGCCAACGGTTCCATCGCCGTCAATGTCAGCATCGCAACCAGCGCAGGGTCCCCACGCATCAACAACTGACAAAATGTCGGACACACCAACCATGCCATCACCATCAACATCGCCTGTGCACGTTTCTCCTGAGTCAATTGCTTCAAGAGCACCATGTGCGTTGATAAACCCGTGACCAAATGTTGTGTCATATCCGCCAGAGCCATAATCAACTGCCGTAGACGAAAGGATTTCTTCCACTTGGTCTGGTGTCAAACTTGGATCAACCGAAAGAATGAGCGCAACAACACCTGCAGTATATGGAGAAGCAAATGAAGTTCCGTCAATTGTCACCGTGTTTCCACCATCATATCCATCACCACCGCTTCGATCCGTAGTACGAATGCCTT
>JACNLW010000086.1 GCA_014381305.1 Planctomycetota bacterium | reverse complement strand
TGTAACTCCTCACTCGGTGACTGCCCAGCAGACATCAATGGCGATGGTCCAGTTACAACTGATGACCTCTTGATTATCATTGGTAATTTTGGTTCAGTTGGTGATGGCACGTTCCGCCCTGAAGGTGACATTGCTCCCCTTCCAAACGGTGACTGTGCTGTAAATGTTGACGATATTCTCATGATGATGGCAGAGTTTGGTTCAGACTGCACACCAAGAGGTGCTTGCTGTGCTGCTGATGGTACATGTACAGATAGCATGTCTGCACCTGATTGCGCAGCCGCTGGTGGTTCGTATCAAGGTGATGACACTCTTTGTGCCGATATCACATGTGCTTCACCATACTCTGGATGCCCAGATGGTGCGGATACAAATTGCGATGCTTGTTGGGTAGATGGCGATGATTCATCTACTGACTGTAACGCAGGTTCAAATGGCGATGGTTCAATGGATCCATTGACAAGCGGTACGCCTATGTGCGGAACAAATTCAGTGTATTTTGATCCTAACGTGGATAATGGAGACGGCACGTTTGGTGCTACGCTGCGTGACACAGACTGGTTCTCAAACGCCGATCTAAACGCTGGTGGCAGTTTTACGCTTACCGCTGAGACTGAAAACACAACACTGAACATTGGCATTGTCGATCTTGATGCTGTTGTCTTTGTTGAGTACGTGACAGTAGTGCCAGGTGAAGTTGTAACGCATGCATTTGCAGCACTTGCTCCCGGTAATTACAGTTTCTGGGTTGGAGCAGCTGACTGGAATACAGACTGGTCGTGTGCCAATGGTGCAAACTATTGGATACAACTCGACAACGATGGAGCTGCAATGGGCGCATGCTGTGTGGGTACAACTTGTGCTGGTGAAAACAGTCTAAGTGACTGCGACTCGCTTGGTGGAGCGTGGACGTACGGTGCGACTTGCGCCGATGTGAACGATTGCGCACCAATGTTTGGCGCATGCTGCATGTCAGATTATTCATGCTTAGAGGGTATGTCTGACGGAGATTGCGGTGCATTTGGCGGTGCTTTCATGGGCAATGGCACAACGTGTGCTGATGTGACTTGTGAGCCTAATCCATACGACCAAATTGGTGGTGATGACGGCGCCGGTGTTGGAACCAACATAACAGCAAGCCAAATCTTTGAGTCAGCAAACGCAGCCTATGACATTGCAACACTGGACAACTTCACGTTCGATGCATCTTCGCATGTAATTGCTATTGAAGCAGTGATCTCTGGTTGGAATGGTTTTGTAGACATCACTCCTGTGACCAATTACACAATCAGTGTTTATTCTAGCCCTGATGCTGCTGGTGCTGACCTTGTCGGCGATGTGTACTCAATAGATATCGTGACACCAACCCTTCCTGCATGGTCAGGTAATGGGCATCTAGTTAGTTTTGATATTGATGTGACACTTCCTGCTGGTGAGTATTACTTTGCAGTGATTCCTTGGAATGACTTTGGCGCAAATGGCCAAACAGGCATTTCAGATTACACTGGCGGCGCAATTGGCGACGGTGTGTTCTGGCAAGCAAATCCAAACGGTGGTTTTGGCTTCGGTCCTTGGCAACAAGGCGGTGGCGATGCTGCGTATCGTTTGACAGTTGAGTAACTTGTGAACTCTTAGAAAAGGGACGGCAATCTGGTCGTCCCTTTTTTTATTGTTTTATGTAGCGAACGCTGATGACCTTCGTGCTACGTGGCGCAAGCGAAAGATCGTGTACTTCAAATTGGAACGACTGTTGATCGAGTAGTTCGTATTTATACATGACAGGTTTGTCGTGCTCGTCCGTTAGCCACTCGTCCATCGTTCCCCAGAGAGTAAGAACTGCGCCTGTATGATCTAACAGTCCCTCAGCAGTGCGAATAGAAGTGTTCAAGTTATCGATGTAGACCACGGTAAATTTATTTTTGTAATTATCGTATCCAAGCGTGACCTTTCCCTCGAGTTTTAGTCCTAAGAAAGCACCGCCGTAATTCATCTCTAAAAAACGACCCCCTAAGATCATTGTGTTATCCGAAAAACCAAACTGTGGCTCAGCTTCCATGACAACCGACGACGTTTTCCACTTGCCTTGCATCTGTTCAAGAAAGCGATGTTGATCGCGAGGCGTAGCGTAGATTTCTCCCTTTTTCATTATCTTCGCTAAAGATTCGCCCGGGCCTTCGGGAACGGCATGCACTCCAGCGCTTGCATGGAGAAGAAAAAAAGATAGAAAGAGGGTCACAATTTTCATAAAACTAAACTCCGACAATTTAGGGGGTATGGTAAACTTCACAGATGCAGAGAATGTACAAACTTATCGTCATAGCGGCAATATCTACTTCTATTCTTGGATGTGGCAACTCAGAAGTTGAAGAAACCGCACCAAAAACAGAAGTGACAATGGATATTCCTGAGGGTTCGCCAAGTAATGGTGCCAATATCACGTTCGCTTTTGATGAATATGATTTTGGGACTATTTGGGACGACAAGCCAGTTGATTGCGTTTTCCCATTTATGAATCATGGGAATCAAACATTGATTATTTCTAGGATGAAGGCTGGCTGTGGTTGCACAACTCCAGTTGCTGATAAAACTATTCTGCAACCTGGCGAGGAAAGCCTAATTCGAGTGCAATTTAATCCCAAAGGAAAATCGAAGAAGCAAGATAAGAAAGTAACGATCTTTTCTAATGCTTCAGTTGAACCTGAAAAAACATTTTGGATTCGTTCGTATGTGCAACCAATTGTCGATGTGAATCCCAAATTTGTGCAACTTGGTGAGATGACCATGGGGCAAGAGACGACAAAGACATTTACATTTACACCAGCGCCTGATGACTTTGTTGTTACAAAAATGGAAGGCACCGGTAAGCATGGACAATACATTTCTGGGGAAGTCTTGGATACACCTGTTGGTCAACCAAAAGAAATACAAATTACAGTTTCTCGAGACATGCCATGGGGCGCGTTTCATAGTCAACTACAAGTAACAGGCACAGGCACTATGCCCGATGGCACACCTATGACCCATACTTTTTCGGTCTTCGCCAATGGCAAAACTTTTGGGAAACTCAGAGCAAACGATTTTATTGCTCGTCTCGGTTCTCTTGTAAGTGGTGGCGCGTATCACAAACGAATTAGAATTTTTAGATCTGATGGCGAAATGTTTACAGTAACAAATACGACTATCATCAGCCCTAACCCGCCCTCCATGAACGCAACAGCAGTGCAAGTTCCATCACCAGAAGGGATGGCCTACGAGATAGTCGTAAGTGGAACCCTTCCTGCAAATTTCACAGGTCAAGTGTCAGGTGAATTGCTTGTGCAAACAGATGTGCCCGGTGAAGAAGTTCTTCGTTTCAGAATCACCGGCGTAGTACCCAAAAGGCAGTAACATGGAAGATAAATGGGACGCACGCTTTCTCACCCTTGCTGAATCAATTGCGACTTGGAGCAAAGATCCATCTCGTGGTGTTGGCGCGGTAATAGTTTCCCCTCTGAAGCAGGTTATTGCGACAGGGTACAACGGGTTGCCTCGCGGCTTTGCCGATCATGAAGAGCGACTGCAACGACCGGTCAAGTACGATCTTACTGTCCATGCAGAGATGAACGCCATCATTCAATGCGCTCGTAATGGTGTATCACCTATTGATGGAACCGTCTATTCGACCTTCAGTCCTTGTATTCATTGCTCGCTCTCTATTGTGCAAGCAGGTATTACTCGTGTCGTCACGTGGGCTGTTGCAAAAGGCGATGAACACTGGAGCGATTCTATAGAAAAGAGTTTGATTCTCTTTGAAGAAACTGGTATTGAATATATTGCAGTTGAGCGACCATCGGAATGTTGAAACACGTTTGTTTTGGGTTGTTGCTCCTGTGTGGGTGTAAAGCAAAACAGAACACACCCTCTTTTTCAACAGATGGAAGTGTTTTTTTGCAAATGGATCTTCCCTCGCCAAACTCAATTCGCACCGGCAGCGGTGCTCCTGGAATAAAGTATTGGCAACAACAAGTTGACCATGACATTGTCGCTTCATTAGATGTAGATACAAATATGTTGTATGGATCACAAACTGTGACATACACAAACAACTCCCCTGATACGCTCACATTTCTTTGGTTTCAGCTTGAACAAAATGTATTACGAAAAGATTCAATTCGTAGCAGAGAGCGTAAACCAGCGGAAGAAAATTATGCTGGAGTGCGAGTGAGCAAGTTGCAAGTCAACGGTAAGGACGCGACGCTCCATGATTACGGAACACTTGCAAGAATTGATTTTGAAGGTGACGTAAAAAGCGGTGAAGTTGCAATCATCACGATGGATTGGAACTTTCCTGTCTCAGTAGATGCTAGCATACGAATGGGATACGATGATGCATACAAACATGGACCTGTCTGGGAGTTTGCTCAGTGGATTCCTGTTCCATGTGTTTATGATGATGTGTATGGATGGAACACCCTCCCCTACATTGGACGCGGTGAGTTCTATACAAATTTTGGAGATTACAATGTTGCGATCACCGTCCCAAGTGACCATCTGGTGTTCGCTTCTGGCGTCTTGACAAACCCCAGCGGGGTGCTCACTTCTGATGAACAACAACGGTTAAAAGAGGCAATGAAAACAAAAGCTGTTGTTAAAATTCGAACAGCAAAAGAGGTTGGTTCAATCGATGGCGGAACTGATAAAACTTGGAAATTTTCAGGAAACAACATTCGCACGTTCGCTTGGGCTACAAGTGCAAGTTATATTTGGGATGCTGCGAGTGTTGAGATTAATGATATAAATGGAAATAAGAAACGCGTTCTCTGCCAAGGGGCCTACCCAGAAGAAACGGCGGATGTTTGGGACGAGGCAGTCTCCTACGTACAACATTCAATCAAATATTACAGCGAAACACTGTATCCATACCCTTGGCCTCAAATGTCTGTTGTTCGGGGAAAAGCCGGCGGTATGGAATACCCAATGATTGTGTATTGCCGAGGCAGTTCGCACGAAAGTTTGTTCAATGTTACTGATCATGAAGTGGGACACGATTGGTTCCCGATGATCGTGAACACAGATGAACGAAGGCACGCTTGGATGGACGAAGGCTTTAATACGTTTGTCAATCATTACTCTCTTGAACAATTTTATGGAGATCGCCCGCATAAACCAGATGTTTCAAAGTACAACGCATCGAAGTTTAAAAATGACCTCAAAGCGATAAATACTCCACCTGACTTTTTGAAATCAAGGGGACATCTAAGTTATCGCAAGCCGGGATATGGTATGCGGTTTTTAAGAGAAGAGATAATGGGCGAAGAACGATTTGACGCAGCATTTAAAGAGTACGTCTCAAGGTGGGCATTTAAATCTCCTCGCCCTGCCGACTTTTATCGAACGATGGAAGATGCGTCTGGAATGGATTTGCAATGGTTCTTTCGAGGGTTCTTTGAAGAGACCATGCAACTTGACCAAGCAATCGAAAGTGTTACGCAAACAAATGATGGTTTACGCGTAACGCTGCTGAATCTTGAAGATTGGGTATGTCCTGTTGATTTGGTTATAACTTGCGAGGATGATTCTGTGCACAGCTATTCATTGCCAGTGACTATTTGGGCATGGTCAATGAGATATACACGAACATTCGAACTGCCCTCACAAGCACGCAGTGTGACAATTGACCCAAACAACGCGTATCCTGATATTAATGTTACGAATAATGCGTGGTATTTTCATTGATTCTTATTGTTTTACCTTTATACTTGGATATAGGTGTTTGCAGAGATCATTATTTGTGCGCTGATGGCGTTGCCTTCGGTGGAATTTGTGCAGTCGAGGACATTTGAATCCTCTACGATTGATCAGTACGGAAATTCATTTACAGTAACAGGACTAAGTGGATTGGTATGGGCTGGCGATAACACTTGGTACGGCGTGATGGATAATAGTTCGCATATTGTTTCGCTCGAAATTGACTATCAAATGAACGGGTATATTTCCGTTGAACTTCAAAGTGGATTGCTTCTCTCAAGATATGGAGATTATGAGGACATTGCTCTTGGGACTGATGGCTCTATCATTCTTTCAGATGAAACAACCCAAGATCTACACGCGTTTCATCCCGAAACAGGTGATTTGATTGAGTCATATGCACTGCATCCAATTTATCAAACACGAAGAAGCAATTTAGGGTGTGAATCATTTTGCTCTAATGGGGAGAGCGTTTGGATTGCAAATGAAGAAGCGCTTCTTGGAGATGGCCCAACTGCTACTCCAGAAAACGGCACAACAGTTCGCATTACGCACGGACCCCTAGGTGTTTTACAAAGTGCAACGCAAGTTGCATACGAAGTGGATCAAATGCCCGGTCCGTATATTCCAATTACGAATGATGGACAAAGTGGTCTTGTCGCAATCCTCGAATTGCCAAGTGGCGAAGTACTTTGTCTAGAGCGATCTCTTGCATTTGTGGATGCATTACTCAAATCTAAAATATATCTCATTGACTTTTCGAGCGCGACAGATGTGCAATCTTTCGCGACGCTCCTAGGCAGTGAATACGATCCCTGTAATAAGGAATTACTCTACGAAGGTCCTCGAGAAAACATGGAAGGTTTGTCAATTGGCCCTGAACTTGATGAAGATAGTTATTTACTTTTAGGTATTGTTGATGACGGTGATCCAATTAGTGACAATCGTATTAATGCGTTTATCGTCCACGATGTCTCTGTTTGCAGCGAAGACGTAAACAACGACGATGTAGTAGGTGTGGCGGATATTCTCGAGTTAATTGAGTTTTGGGGTAGTTGCAACGATTGCGATGCGGATATCAACGATGATGGCGTAGTTGATGTGCTTGATATTCTTCAAGTTGTTGCAGCGTGGGGTCCATGCTAATCTATCCATTCAATGTCGAAAAATAAGAAAAAGAAAAAAGGTGGTTACAAGCCCCCCGCCATTTCTGTGCAAGACACGATCGATGAAATTGTCTCGCTCTCACAACAAATTTTCTCGACCGAAGAACCCGGAGCGCTCTGGGGACAACTCCATAAACTTTTTTTGAAATCGACAGTTGACCCGAATGTTGCAGCGAAAATTATCATGCATAAAGATGTTGACGAATTACAACAAGTTCTAGATCAATTACAGCATGGTGAAGAAGCGACAATTGAGAATAAACAAAAAGACGAGCCACTTCCAGAACTGTCACACGAAACCAAAAAGCAAGCAATGCGTATGTTTCGAAAGCGGGTGAAATTTATCAAACTTGACCGAGAGTCAAAACTTGGTATTGGACCGTTAACAACAGGAAAAGAAGCCACGTTTGATTCTGTAGAAGCACCACACGATTACCCTTCTGAGGTGTGGAAGGTCCTTGCTGCTGAAGGACAACTCGTAGATGATGGCGATGGTTTTTATCGTTTGCCATAGTGGCAACTCATTCGCAATTGCACTCGCCATACACGTGGTATGACTCAAAAAACAATGTGTAACCTCACTTTAACAACTTTGTTGGTGGCTCGAACACGCGCCTGAGGAGCGTTTCGTTCGCGTTCCAAATCACTGATGTATCTTTCGTGTAATACCAGATAAATCGAAGACGCTCCCAGCCTGCAGCTCCAACACTGTAAAAAACAGTAATAAATTCACCATCGTTATGGGGATGATTCATTGTGTGCAAAACTGCAAGGTCCTCTCCCTCGTACGTTTCGCCGCCAACTTGAAAACCGTTCTCTGTAAAGACAATTGCATCTTCGCATTGCGAGATGATTTTCAGATGGGATTGGATAGGTTGCTCGCCGATAAGCAGTAAATTATTTCCGCCTTCGAGTTCAGCGAGCCACGCTCCTGGGTCGTTAAGAACATCCTCCGTCGTATCTACTTCAAGTGTTGTTCCAGCAAGTGTTCCTGCAATAGTTGGGCTGATCTGCCCCTTTGGAAAAACTCTGTAATACCGGTAATCAGGATCAATATCAATCCATGTTTCAGCATTGATAACCTCTATTTGTTGCGGAAGATTCGCTCGAAGCTCAGGTGTCGTTTGTGGGACGTTGTGTTCGTACACCCAGTATTGGAAGAATGGATCGAGCCAGCCTGTTGGTCTTTCTGAAAATGTCTGTTCTGCAGAAACTTGAATCTCCTTCCAAGATGCTGATTTTCCCATATTGTCTTTTGCAAATCGCGCGAGCATCGGCCAAATTTTACTTGTTGATGCATCTTCGACTACACCCTCGTTGAGAACGTCTTCAAGCATCATGAAAACAAACGCACCTTTGTCATATCCAACATACCGATCGACGGGTCCATCTGCAGGATCAGCGGAACCAAAATCCGAAAGCGCGCCGTTGTCAAGAGTTTGATCGAGCGAGACTTTGTTGAGTAAACCCCTTCTGTAGGAACGCGATGCAGTTGGTCCATCTTCAAGTGCTCTTCTCCCGTAATTTGCTGAATAACTTGTCAGTGCTTCACACCAATTCCCATGTGTTGCGTCAACATAGACTCCGTTTCCCCACCAATTATGAAGTAGTTCATGATCGAGATAACCGGGCGCAAGAGATTTCGGTGCCATGCCGACCACTCTTGGACCAAGAACTGTAAAACCTGGATACGCAAATCCACTTGAAAAGAAATTTTCGACAATCGTAAATTGTTCGTAGGGATATTTTCCTAGCAATGGTGTGTAGAGGTGTAAATATTGTTCAGAAGCATCTAGATAATATTCAGATTTGTCAGCGTGGCTTAGAGAAAGATGTACCGATACAGTTACATCGCCTTCTGCTGTGACTACTTTTCGGTTGTTCACAATATGCTTGTTGCCGACGAGCGCCATACCATCGACGGGTCTTGGTGTTACCCAGCCTGTGTTTTTCGGATTTCCACTTCCGACAAATTCCCAACCTTCAATTTGTTCAACTTGCAATTCAATTGTGCGAAGGATTGGGTTGCCAGCTTCATCGACAGGTGTCGGGTACCACCCCGCCCAGTCAGATAAGAACACGCCATCTTCACCGATGTGTGCGTCGACAGAAAAATTGTGGATTTGTCCAACGCGTTCCCCCGCTTCAACATCGTCTTGAAAAGTTCCCTCCCATTCGATATACCCATCTGCGGATGGAAGAATGGTGAGTCCTTCTGTGTTGATTGATGACTCATCACAGTCTGTAATAATGGTTCGACCATGAAGCGTACCGGTTGAAGGATCAAGGGTAATGTGCAAACTTTGGTATGGGCTTGCGGAATATAACAAGCATGTAATGGTAAGTAGATTCATAAGAATTGCATTTTACATCGGTCTTGTGCAGTTTGTTTCCTGTAAAGAGCAGGCAGTGAACCGAGTTGGTTCGTTTGAAATTAAGGGAAGGTTGTGCACGTACAGCCCGTTCTGTTCGCTGATGGCATGCTGTAACACTACATCATTGACTCGGGCACAGAGACCTCAAAAGATGGGTTGAAGAGTTAGAGGGCATTGAGGCGCTTTTTATTGGTGATTCGATGGTAATGCATGTAACCGCGGGATTTGATTTGGAAACTACGGCCTTTTGAAGTATGCTGTAGGTATGGTTCGATTGTTCATTTTTGTACTACAAAATACACGTGGTTGAATGATGTCTTGAGGAGTCGAAACTCTCGCTCCAAATAAACTCACCCCCGGCAAATAAACTCACCCCCGGTGAGTTTATTGTTATTCAGCGCTCATTTCCCGTAAACTCACCGAGGGTGAGTTTATTCCTGCAAAACTGACCCCGGGTGAAATGAGTGGTCCATACTGGAGCTTGACGCCGATTGAAAATGCATAGCATTTTCATGAGACGCAAATGCAGCGAGCGACATCGTCGCTCGAAGACTGCGAAGCAGTCTTGATGGGCCACGAAAAACCCCGCAGAAGCCTTGCTTCTAGCGGGGTGAAATGAGTGGTCCATACTGGATTTGAACCAGTGACCTCTTGCGTGTCATGCAAGCGCGCTAGCCAACTGCGCCAATGGA
>JACNLW010000085.1 GCA_014381305.1 Planctomycetota bacterium | reverse complement strand
CTTGAATCAATTAACCCAGCAACTGGTGAAGTCGTGGGGAGCGTTCCTATCACACCCGTAGAAGATATATCAAGGGTTGCTGCAAATGCCCGAACTGCACAAAAGGCTTGGAACGATCTTGGGCTAGACGCTCGAGTTACATTGCTCCGCCCAGTTGCGGCTCGCCTTGCAGAAGAAGCTCCGCGGATTGGGCGGCTTATGACATCCGAAATGGGGAAGAGCACACCCGAAGCGCAAGGCGAAGCAAGTTACGCTGCAGAAAAATTTGCAACTGAACTTGAAGATGCCGCTGCTGCGTTCGCCCCCGAAGTGATTGAAGATGGAAACACGAAATCCACTTTGCACCGCGACCCGCTTGGTGTGAGTGTTGCAATAACACCTTGGAACTTTCCCGAACTTATGCCGCAACAGTGTATTTTGCCATCACTTGTTGCTGGCAACACGGTTATTTTCAAACCTTCGGAAGAAACGCCGCTTGTTGGACAAGCATACGCTGATATCTTGAACGAAGTACTTCCTGAACATGTCTTGCAAGTTGTGCATGGCGCTGACGATCAAGGCAAGGAACTTGTTGCAGCAGACATTAACTTGGTTGCGTTTGTTGGTTCGCGTGCAGTTGGTGCAAAAATACTCACGGCTTGTGGTCCCGAACTCAAACGGGTTATTCTTGAACTTGGTGGAAAAGATGCACTCGTCGTACTTGAAGATGCGGATTTAGAAACAGCTGCAAGTTTTGCTGTGCAAAACAGTTTTCGTAATGCCGGTCAAGTTTGCGTAAGCACTGAACGAGTGTACGTTGATGAAAAAATCGCAGACGAATTTGAAAACCTTGTCGTTGAGAAAACAAAATCATGGAAGCAAGGTGACCCCACAGATGAAACCGTCAAGATTGGTCCAATGGTCAGCAGCACACAGCGGGACATTGTCCTTGCCCAACTTGAACAAGCATTAAAAGATGGTGCTGTTCTGCGATGTGGTGGCGGAACACATGACAACTATATTGAACCAACTGTTTTAACCGGGTGCTCGCACGATATGCAAATAATGCACGACGAAACGTTCGGCCCTATTTGTTGCATTCAACGATTTAAAACAGATACAGAAGCAATTGAACTTGCCAACGAGACACCGTATGGTTTAGGTGGCGCGGTCTACGGTGAAGTTGACCATGCCGTTGAGATCGCTCGGCAACTCACCCCAGGAATGGTTGGTATTAATAAGGCTTGCGGCGGCGCGCAGGGTACGCCTTGGGTCGGCGCTTGCCAATCAGGCTACGGATACCACAGTGGTCGCGACGGACACCGGCAGTTCACGCAAGTACGCATGGTCAGTATTCCACTCCACACTGTAAAGCCAAAGTATTGACATATAGAGAGTTGACGTTATAATGCGATATTCTTGTCCACTTTTCATGAATGGAGAAACTATGACAGTCACTACCGAAATGCCCGTAGGCGAAATCGCCTCTCACTTCCCACTTGCAACTCGAGTTTTTGCTCGGCATAACATCGATTTTTGTTGTGGTGGAGGCGCGCCTTTGCAAAAAGCTTGCGAAAAACGGGGTTTAGATGTCGAAGAAATTCTTTCTGAGATAAACAAGGAACTCGACTGCACTGAAGATACTACGCAGTGGAATGAAGCACCGCTTACCGACTTGATTGAACATATTGTTTCAACGTACCACACAGCACTCAAGGATGAACTCCCCCGCCTTGAAGCAATGGCGGTCAAAGTCAATGCCGTCCATGGCGAAAAAGATCCAGAGCGGTTACAAGAAATCGTAACTGTTTTTCAAGCACTGAAAAATGAATTGACAGAACACATGATGAAGGAAGAGCAAATTCTTTTCCCAATGATTGCAAATGGCCAAGGCGCAATGGCAATTGGACCAGTTTCAGTTATGGAACAGGAACATGAATCCGCAGGAAATGCACTGCAACGACTTCGTGAACTGACCAATGATTTCACACCACCAGAAGGTGCATGTAACACGTGGCGTGCGCTTTGGCATGGACTTGGTGCACTTGAACAAGATACGCACCAGCACATTCATCTTGAGAATAACATCCTCTTCCCAAGAGCATTGCATAATTAATCGTACGCTTCTTCACCAGAAGGAAGACTTGCCGTTTCTAATTGTAAGTTTGTTTGAAATCTAAAATTAGATTCCGTTCGGTGTCGTTCAGCAAAGAAAAAGTCTAGTGCGTACGTTTCACCATCGGCAAGACCCAGCCTTGTGAGATCTATTCCTTGTGCTGTTGCACTATGCACGCCGCCAAGATCTATCACAAGTTGTCCATCAATAAATACCCAGACATCGTCGTCACCGAGGAATGAAAAATATTGTGCACCTTCTGCGTCATACGTAAACTCTGTGTGTAATTCAAAAGTAAAGTGAAAATTTCTATCTGGCGAACCACCCGGATTTCCCCACCCTTGATTTTCAATTGGGAAAAAACCACCAAGCGACTGATAAAGCGGGTCATCGGAATCATCAAATACGTACGATCCGTCATCTTGCAGAACAAGCGTAATCGAAAGCGGAATAGATATGTTTACACCCTCAACGTCGTTGTACCACTGGTTGAATGAATTTTCAGATTGGATCCCACCCGTTGATGCACCCCGAAATCTAATATCGTGATCGCCTTGAGATGCGTCATACATGGTCCAACAAATTGGATTCCAATCTGCATCACTACACTGCCACCTTACTTTCCGCCCGTTTCCTGTGAACACTGGTTTTCCATCCTCGCCCAATTGTGCAGAAATGTTTTTGCAATACTGCCCAAATCCCCGCGATGGATAGACTTCAAAATCAGGATGCCCCTGCCCGCAACCAGCGTGTTCTTCAAAGTCTCGAACAGTTCCTGTAAGTTCAATTGTGTCTGGTGCATCTGTTACCGCAAAGACGGTTGAGAAGAGAATCACTACAGTAATTGGAATAATCAAACGCATGAGAATGCTCCTTAAGTTGTTACTTCATGCCTTTCGCCATGTTTTTAACTGCGATTCAGTCATAAAGTTTCCCGTCAATCGAATTTGACTATTACGCAGTTCGTGCCGCCCTGCAACCCGCACAGGCATTCATGCCCTCACTTGCGGCAATTCGTCCCAGCGTGTTGTATAGCGAGGCGATCGTTGCAATTGCCGCATTTGCATCACTTTCGTGAATCCTGTTGCTGCGAAATGCATCGTCCCAGCACCCATGCTTGTATTTACTGCATCAAGAACTGACATCATTTGTTTGTCTAATTTTTTTCTTTCTGGGGAATCAAATAAACTTGTTTGTGCTTGACCTTTTGATAGCTCAAGCAAATACACACCAGCCCGTTTGTATTCAAATCCAACTTTCCACATTGGTTCTGCGAGATGCAACGCTTCTTTAATGATTGTGTGCGTTGTGTTTGTTGGTGGAATGAGTTCAATTGTTGCGTGCGCAGAGTGACGTGGTTTTTGATGATTAAACAAACTTGTATGAAAGAAAACCTTCAATACGCTCGCAACAAGTTCTTCATTTCGTAACTTTTCTGCGGCGCGTGTTGCGTGCGACGCAATTGCTTCTGAAAGTTCTTGCCATGTTGTCACTGGTTTTGCAAATGATCTCGATCGCAATAATGTTTTTCGCTGTTCTGGTGATTGTTCAAGCCGAAAGTACGTACAACCGCGAAGTTCCATTGCTGTTTTCATTGCAACGATGTTAAACGTTTGCTGAATAACTGCTGGTTCCATTTGCACCAAATCAAAAGCAGTATGCACACCAATGTTTCTGAACTTCTTGGACCACTGCCTTCCGATGCCCCAAATGTCCCCCACTTCCACGGCGCGGAGCATTTCATCAGGATTTTGTGGAATTTTTGCGACTCCCTCCATTTCTGGGGTCTTTTTTGCATAGTGGTTTGCTAACTTTGCGAGCGTTTTTGTTTTTCCAATCCCAATGGAAATTGGAATACCCGTCCATTGCAGCACTGCTGCTCGCATTCGCCGCATTTCTTGTTCAAAATCACGACCAACCAAACCATCGAGTTTGATAAATGCTTCGTCGATGGAATAGACCTCGACATCGGGCGAAAACAAACGGATTGTTTGCATCACACGGCGAGACATATCGCCGTAAAGTGAAAAGTTTGATGAGCGAACAATAACGTTGTTTTGCTTGACAAGGTCGCGGCATTTAAAAATAGGTTCACCCATTTTAAAGCCAATGTCTTTTGCTTCTTGTGACCGAGCGATGATACATCCATCATTGTTTGAAAGAACGACTACGGGTTTTCGTGCAAGATGCGGTTCAAAGATGCGCTCGCACGAGGCGTAAAAATTATTACAATCAGCTAATGCGTACATGCGAGTCTGTGCATCGACCATGTGACAACGCCCCAAATTGTTGCATCGGTTTCTATTGTGATTTCAATTGATTTGTATACGCCTTGATCCCCGCCACTTGGTTCGGGAATAAGCGACGCTTTTGTGCCATGTTTTGAAAGGCGTTTTACGGTCAGGCCACCATCGACGATCGCCACGACAATGTTTCCGCTTGTTGGCGCGAGCGAACGATCGACGACAAGCAAATCGCCATCGTGAATGCCTGCACCATCCATCGAATGTCCACTTGCACAAACAAAGAACGTTGCAATCGGGTTGGCAACGAGTTTCTCATTCAGATCGAGCGACCGCTCAATAAAGTCATCCGCGGGTGACGGGAACCCAGCCTCCACACGCCCGCCAATGAGCGGCAATCGTAATTCTTCCACCATTTTCATATCCTAACAAAACCCGTACACTTGTGCGTAAACCCCACCTCTGTCCACACAAAGTGACCTGACCCCGGGGTCTGACCCCCGGACCTGACCCTTTGACCTGACCCCGGGGTCTGACCCCATCCCTAATGAAGTACGAACGGCAAAAATTTGACCCCGGGTGAAATAATCGCAAATAGTGCACCCAGATCAAATAACGCAATATGACGCGATTAATTCACCCGCGGTCCTATCCTGACCCCCTGACCTAGAATGGGTATCATGCCCCGCATGACATACCCAACAGCAACAATCGAAACAAGCAAGGGCACCATCACAGTAGAACTCTGGGATGACGTAGCCCCGAAACACGCCGAAAATTTCCAAAAACTCGCAAAAAACGAGTTTTATGACGGTCTTATCTTCCACAGAATCATTTCTGGTTTCATGATCCAAGGTGGATGCCCAGATGGCACTGGCATGGGTGGACCGGGCTGGAATGTTGATGCTGAGTTCAACGACCGCGAACATCACGAAGGCGTGCTCTCCATGGCACGCTCGCAAGATCCAAACTCCGCAGGTAGCCAATTCTTTATCTGCCTTGATCGTTGTCCACATCTTGATCACCAATACACCGCCTTTGGCAAAGTCACCGACGGCATCGAAGTTGTCAGAGAAATCGGTGCAGTGCAAACTGCTCAAGGCGATCGCCCTGTCGAAGACGTTTCAATGACAACAGTCACAGCGTGAACAAAACTTCCAGGGTCAGTGTGATCTGGGTCGCACTTGCCTATTACATTGGCTTCTTCTTTTTGTGGACAGTCTCGCATGAACTCAGTGACATGCGTGAAGTTCGCTATCCACTTTACTTTTCGTGGGAGTCAGAAATTCAATTCCGGGGCTGGGCGCTACCGCTGTACTTTTCACTCGACATAGCCGTCATTTTGTTTCCGTTTATCTTTCGTTCCTTCCGCGAAGCATTCGCACCCGTTGGAACATTGATCGTACAAACAGCAATCGCAGCAATCTTTTTTATGCTCGTCCCGATAGAGCCCGGTTACGAAACAACGGGTGTTTGGGGAACATACTTTTATGAATATTTTGGGTTAGAAAACCTATCACGATGGAACCACGCACCATCCCTGCACGTTTCGTATGTCTTTACGATAGCGTGGATCATTGGACAACGGTTTGGAAAACTGATCATGGCATGTTCGCTCATCTGGGCAATCGCAGTATCTATTTCAACCATGCTCGTCCATGAACATCACCTGATCTGTGTCCTAAGCGGTTTTACACTGTTTGTTTTTACCATCACAACTGTGTATCCTTATTTACAAAGGAAAACAAGACCATGATTTCAATCACACTCTGTCTTTGCGCATCATTTGAATTTGGCATTCAACCTCTCCCAGAAAATTCAAAATACCAAAAAGAAGGCTTCGTGAAATACGCTGAAGTCATCGCACCAAATGGTAAATCAATACCTATTATTGCGCAAAAAGGTGTCAGGGATATTGCAGTTGCAAGGTGTCGAAACTTGTTAAAATTTTATCTAACCGATGTACCCGGAACAAAGTACGGCGCAGACAAATCAAAAGTTGCAAACGCGATGGCAAACAATCATGCCATGCTCATGATGCCAGAAGGCGCTCACCGTGAAGGACGCGAACCCGACATAGAAGCACAACCACAATTTGAATCTGAAACCCCCGTCGATGGTTCACGTTGGTACATTCAAAACGATTGGGAACATCGCGACGCTGCATTCGAAGAAATATTCCACTTACTTCACGACACCGGCATCGGCACTTACATGCGAGGCGCACTTCCTGAATTCCAAAAAGAATTAGAATCGGAAGCTATTACATCGCTCAAAGATGGTCGGTGGGGAATTCCCATAGATCCACATGTGCGTGAGTGGATCAATGAACTACGAGAAGAAGATTCACTTGCGCAAGAATATATCGCTTCAGTGATTGATTCATACTACGGACTTTGGGCTGCGTTTGATGAGAGACCAGGCGGCATGTGGGGCATTTACATCGCAAAAACACGCGATGAAATAAAAGAAAAAGATCCAAAAGGTTATGCGCTTCTCGAATCATTCCTTCCACCAATGATGGTTGGATATGAGTCACTGATCGACCCAAACTTTAGCGGCACATTCTCACTGCAATTTAATGAAGAACTTCCTTACACGCACAAGTCTCAATACTACATAGATGCAACACTGACTGGATCGAAAAACAATAATTTACTCGGTAACGACAAAGACAATACCTTACGTGGAAACAGTGGCAACAACACAATTGATGGCGGCGAAGGAAACGACACGGTTATCTTCCAAGGCAAAAAGGAAGAGTACGAAATTTCTAAAAATGTCGTAAAAGATACAATCGAAGGTCGCGACGGCACCGACACGCTCGTTTCAATTGAAGTGATGCAATTCAATGAAGATTGATCTGCACAACACTGCGCTTCGTGTCACCTTCTTGGCAATCGCACTCGTTGGCGTTTTCTGTCTGTTCCACTTCGTTCTTGAACCGTACATGACCGAAGTAGATGTATACATCGCGAAACTTGGTTTCTGGGGACCGGTATTATTTATAGCGCTCATCGTAGCCTGCACAACATTCATGATTCCAGAATCCATCTTTGCGCTCGCAGCCGGCGCCATCTTCGGTATTTGGTGGGGCGTACTTTGGGTCACAATAGGTGGATTTCTCGCATCATTTTTCATATTTTTCATAGGTAGAAAAATACTCCGTGCTCGCACCGAACACCTGTTACTTCAACATCCCAAACTGAATGCAATCAACCAATCTATATCTAGTTTTCGGCTCATTGCACTGCTACGTCTTTCCCCTTTCAATTTCACACTACTTTCATATCTCTCTTCAGTGAGTGAGCTAAAATTTTCTTCGTATGCATTTGCTTCAATTGCAATGGTGCCAGGCTTTCTTTCCACAACCTACATTGGTTTCGCCGCAAAGCACGCCGCTGATCTAGCGAAGACTTATAAAACCACTGGTGAACTTCCAACAGGCGATTCCCTTGTCCGTGAAATAACAATTTATGGCGGGTTGATCGTTGCAGTTTCAGTGAGTGTCGTTGTTGCAAAAATTGCAATCAAAACTGTTAAAAACTCAAGCTTGTCCTAAATCCTTGTATCACTGATCCATTGATATTGTCGTCCTCAAAATATTGCACAACTGGCCCAATGTACATTCCATTTTCTAATTGTGTTCGCGCATACCATTCAACAAAATGTTGCTGATTATCATCAACTGAGAGTTCTGCGAACTGATACGCCAAACCAGTGGTTGTGTTAGAAAATCCAAGCGGGTTATCGAGCTCAAAACCAGCAGAAACACTGAAATTTGATGTTGTTACTTCTTTCTCACCAATACCAATCCTCGCAAACACAGTTGTGTCGTCAGCAATTTTTTGATCACAGTTAAACAGTGCGCCCCAACCTTCAATGTCACCTGTTCCAGAATCATTTTTTATCCCATTATGCCATACGATGAAACGAAAATGACCTTCGTGAACAACATCTTGGATCGTTCTCGTCAAAGTCACATCGAGTTCAGCAACCGAATACAAATGTTTCCAAGTCATCCCACCAAAACCAGATGTTCGAACACCCTTTGGTTCAGAGTTTGCAATACCCAATCGGATGATGCTCTCTTCAGTCACATCCCATTCCACATTCATGCCAAATCCATAGCCGGGCATTGGATTTGTAATTGATTGGTTAAAATTTTGCGCCATAAATCCACTTACAGGATCTGCGGCGATCGCATTCCTATCAAAAAAGCCCGAGTCAAGAAATTTGCCAATGCGCACTCTTGTTTTATGATCAGAAAATGACTGCTGCCAGTACAAAGATGACAACTCTAGTTTTTCTGAAGTCAAAATATTATTCATTGCAATCGGGTTGCCTAAACTATTTGCGAGTGAGGGAAAAACTGATGTGCCGCCATTTACATTTCCTTGAATTCCATACACAATCTGTCCAAGACCTGCAGTTTCATTCCACATTGTCCATGCTCCACCAATGTCGTAATATAGAACTGCCCTAGTACTCGATGTACCCGGCAAAACTTTCGAAGCATGTTGATAGGTCCATGCCATCATTGGTTCAAAAGTAACATTTTCAGCGGGATGGATTCTATGTTCGGCTCGATCATCGTGTGCAATTCGATGGTGGTGAAAAGAATAGTGTGGTACTGTTTGTGCAAATGCAGACGAACAAACTAAACACGAATAAATTAACATTGTTATCTTCATAACATCCATGATACAATAGGGAATTACACATAAGGAACTACACAATGACAATATTAGTTAATAAAGAAGCACCAAATTTCACCGCACAAGCAGTGATGCCATCAGGATCAATAGAAGAAATTTCTCTTGATCAATTCCGTGGGCAATATGTCGTTTTGTTCTTCTGGCCCCTTGACTTCACTTTTGTTTGTCCAACTGAAATTATCGCACACGACAAACGCGTCGATGCGTTCAAGGAACGCGGCGTGCAGTTAATTGGATGCTCGATTGACTCACAGTTTACGCATGCTGCTTGGCGAAATACACCTGTTGAAAAAGGTGGAATTGGCGAAGTAAGTTTCCCAATGGTGGCTGATGTGAAACATGAAATCGCTGATTCTTTTGGCATCTTGCACGATGCTGGCGTTGCACTTCGAGCAAGTTTCTTGATCGATAAAAACGGTGTCGTGCAACATCAAGTTGTCAACAACCTGCCACTTGGAAGAAACGTCGATGAAATGTTACGCATGGTTGATGCTTTACAATTCACAGAAGAACACGGCGAAGTCTGCCCAGCAGGTTGGAACAAAGGCGATAGCGGAATGACTCCCAATGCAGACGGTGTTGCTGAATATCTTGCTTCAAATGTAGCAACATTATGAGCACCCCAAAAGTGCTTGCATTTGCAGGTAGTATCCGAAAAGATTCTTTTAACAAACAACTTGCAAAAGTTGCTATGGATTGTGCTGAGGAACTTGGCGCGGATGTAACGTTTGTAGATTTGCATGATTATCAATTGCCACTCTATTGCGGCGACTTGCACGAAGCGAATGGCATTCCTGAGAATGCACTCGCATTTAAAGAGTTGATGAAGAGCCACAACGGTTTCCTTATTTCTAGCCCAGAGTACAACGGGTCGCTCACTGGTATTTTGAAAAACACGATTGATTGGGCAACAATGAGTCATGGTGATGAAGAACGCATGGCTTGCTTCAATGGAAAGATTGCAGGACTTATGTGCGCTGCACCCGGTGTTGGTGGAAGTCGTGGTTTGCATCACCTTCGAATGGTGCTTTCAAGCTTAGGTACTTTTGTGTTACCGAAACATGTGAACGTCACAAACTGCCACGCACATTTGC
>JACNLW010000088.1 GCA_014381305.1 Planctomycetota bacterium | reverse complement strand
TGCACATTTCGTGGTACATCCGTGAAGTGAGTGCGATTTGATCAGCGCGAAAATCAATCCCCTTTTTGGGCATCATGACTTCTTGGTCCCAGTGCAGCAATGCAATTGTTGTTCCAAGAAGTGTTGCGTCTTTGGTTTGTTTAGTCAGTTGTTCGTATTCTTTTGATGTTGTGATCGTGGTCATGTTGCGTTCCTTTTGTAATCTCGCATTGTAACAAAACAACCCCGCGGGTTGTTTATTACCCGCGGGGCTGTTGATTAAGACAACAAAATTACCAATGAATCATTGGTTATTCTGACTTTGAATTCTCTGCGAGATAGTCAACCACTGCTTGTGCATCGGAGTCAGTACGGTCTTTGGCTAGATCGAGAGGTGTTTTTCCCTCTTTATTCTTCGCACCTGTATTCGCACCACCTTCAACAAGAGATTTCACCTTGTCGATGCTCACATTGTTGCCAGCTGCGGCAACATGCAACGCTGTTTGACTTACGTTATCGAGTGCATTGAGATTCGCACCTGCTGCAACAAGTATCGCAACACTTTCGTTATCACCAGTTCTCACTGCATGCATCAGTGGTGTTCGCCCTTCTGCAGTATCGTGCACTTCTACATCTGCACCTGAATCCAACAAAATGCGGACTGATGTCGGCTCGCCAAAACCAGATGCCCACAAGAGCGGTGTGTAACCCAATACATTATCTACCGTGTTCACATCAGCACCAGCATCCACAAATGTTTGCACAACGTCACCAGTACCAAAACCAGCGGCCCATGAAAGTGGAGTGTTACCAAGACTGTCGCGCGCTTGAATGTCGCCGCCCGCATCAATCAATAGTGTGATCACTTCTGGATCTTTGGATCTAGCGCCATACATGAGTGGCGTACGGTTTACTCGATCAACCCGTGAAACTTCTGCGCCCATTTCGATGAGACCAGCAACTGTTGCTGCGTCACCTTCTTGTGATGCAGTGCTCAACAGTGAAACACCACCGCGATCGACAGCATCAAATTTGCCTTTACCATCAGTAATATATTTCAAGACCTGCGTACCCCTGCCCGATTTGATGTATCGAGCGAGTTGGTCGCCTGTAAGGGGGCGAGTTGGATCTTTCGTTGGAAGATCGTCACCAGCACGACGCTTTTTGATAATGTCGTTCAAACGCTTGCGTTGTTCTGCTGACAAGCGGACATTTGTAGTAATTTCCTTGCATTTTGGGTGATCGAGTCGAATTGTGACTTTTGTGGTTCGGACCTCGTCCCAAAATGAATCCCAGTCAATAAGGAGTTCTTGTGTTGCTGCAGGTTCTTCATTGAAGTTTGCAACAATCGCAGGAAGGATGGAAAGAACCTTAAATGGTGCACCATCAGTTGATGTAAGTGTCACTGTCGAAGAACCTGTTTCTTCATCAATCACAAGTGGGTCAACATCAAGGTTCACAAATGATAAAGATTCCCCTTTTACTTCGTATCGCAGTGGAGGGCGACCATCAATTGTAAAAGTCACGGTCTTTGAAAGTTTCCGTGCTTTTCCCTTGCCGCTCATCGTGATTGTAATGTCAGTAGATTCACCCGGATTCAGCACTGTATTCTTTTGAAAGTCAGAAGTTGTGCAACCACAACTCGCACGAGCAGACATGATTGTGACCGCATCTTCGGCTGTGTTTGTAAGCGTTACGACGCCTGTGCCTTTTTCACTCGTTGAGAATGTCCCTAGTTCTAAAATCGCAGGTGATGCCTCAACCGCTTGGGGTAAAAGTTCTGGCGGATCTGCTTGCGGAGCCTTCGGATCTTTTTTGATCTTGGACTTGTCAAATGGTTGTAGATTTTCTGGTTTCAACTCCGTTATAGCAGCTCCATCGGCTTGCTTCAAAACTGGAGCAGCATTGGTCTTTTCTTTCTTTGGTGCCTTAACTGCAACTATAGAAGGTGCGGAAGGTGTCTCTGTTGCTGGTGCTTCAGGGGTTTCGGAGGCAGGTGCAGCAGCCACTTGAGCGGGCTGATCATCTGCAGGTTTTTCGCATCCGAGAATAAAACCAAAAAGCGAAATCGAGAGTGTCGTAGTGAGTAATTGTTTGTTCATACTGAACCTTCCGAGAGTGAGTGAAAATGGATCCAAAAAAAGAGGTAATTCCGTATTGTAGACAATCACCGCACAGAGGCAAGCGGTGATACTGTATAACGCTAAAAACAACGAATTATTTCTCCATTGCCAAAGCGTGTATCCTTTGACGACATAACACCCTATTCTTCTGCACAGAGACTCCAAATGACTTCACAATCACCATTCTCGGACCTTCCAGACCACCTCCAACATCCCCAAGTGCGGAATATCCAGCCTATTCCGATGAAAAAAGATGATCAAGTCATTGTTGGTTTGCGTGATCCGTTTCAACTTTCAAAGAATACAATCGCCCTTCCAGCGAACATCTTCGCAATTGTGCAAAAAATGAACGGGCAAGCCACAGCCGAAGAAATTGCAACTGCCGCAAAAGCTCCGCCTGAACATTTTATCGATCTCCTCAATAAGCTCGATGAGGTTGGTCTCTTGTGGGGACCAACTTTGACTGCCTTAGAAGATGAAAAACTCTCACAACTCGTGAAAGACAATTCATTTGGTATTCGAACGACTGCGGCTCTGGGCAAGACTCCTGAGGAATGTAAAAAGCAACTCGAATCGTGGTTTCAAGATACAGAAGATCCAGAATTTGAGGAAGCAATTCTCGGAGTTGTTGCACCGCATCTAGATTACGAACGTGGTTGGCCAAATTACGCCTCAGCTTATTATTCATGGCAGAACGCTGCAAATCCTGACCGCGTTGTCATTCTAGGAACGAATCACTTTGGCAATGGTGACGGTGTTGTGCTTTCATCGATCGGCTTCACCACTCCACTTGGCACCTGCTCTGCTGATGCGCAAGTCGTTGACAAATTAACCAAAAAATGCGGCAGTGGTTTGACCGCTGATTTGCTTGATCACGCTGCGGAACATTCCATTGAATTGCAACTTCCTTGGATTCAACACTGCTTTGGCAATGTTCCTATTGTTGCTGCTCTTATTCCAAGCCCGCTGATCCCCATGATTGAAGACGATGGTGAGCGGACCACAACGGATGAGTTTGTGGCAGCGCTTCAAGAAGTATTAAAGGAAACTGAAGGAACTACCTACTTCGTTGCTTCAGCGGATCTCAGCCATGTCGGTCAACAATTTGGTGAACCGAGACCCGTTGATGATCAACGGAAGTTTGATGTTGAAAAACACGATCGCGAAATGATGGCAAAATTTGTTCAGGGTGATCCTTTTGAATTCGTTGACGCGATGAAGTGGAACAACAACGCAACACAGTGGTGTTCCATTGGAAACATGTCTGCGATTATGCAGTTAGCAAAACCAAATACTATTGAACTTATTGACTACCGCCAGTGGTGTGATGAAAAAGGTGCTGCACTTGTGTCGAGTTGTTCGATGGCTTTGATCTGATGATTGCAATCGTTCAACGGGTTTCCTCTGCGAGTGTTTCTGTTAAAACACCATCGTATTTTGCTGAAATTTCCTGTGGATTGTGTGTGTTACTCGGTATTGAAAAAGGCGATGAGCAAGCGCACGCAACGTGGATGGCGAGAAAACTAGCCAACCTTCGAATATTTCAAGATGCAGATGGAAAAATGAATCGCTCTGTTAAAGATATAGATGGCGAGATAATGTTAATCAGTCAATTTACACTTGCTGGAGATTGCAATGCCGGAAACCGACCAAGTTTTATCGCCGCGGCCGACCCATCTGTTGCAGAACCACTTGTTCATTCTGTTGGAGAAGCATTGGTGAAAAATCATGGCGTTCCCGTGTCTAAAGGCGTCTTTGGTGCCATGATGCAAGTTACAATTGTCAACGAAGGCCCTGTCACGCTTGTCTTGAAGCGAGATTAGAATAGAAACATGGATGTACAACAAGCAAAACTACACTTGGAATCAAGCATGCTTATCGGCGTAGATTTTTTACCTGTTGCAACACAGATAGAAACTGCACAGGAAACAGATCCAACTGCACTTCTTGAGCAACTTTCGATGGAGCATGACAGTACTTGTGAACATTGCACGCACACAACTCATTACACACAAACTGTCTTTGGAGTTGGCAATCCAAACGCACAACTTATGTTTATCGGCGAAGCGCCCGGTGCAGAAGAAGATCAGCAAGGCATTCCTTTTGTTGGTGAGGCAGGGAAAAAATTAGATGAGATTATTACTGCCATGGGCATGCAGCGAGAAGATGTCTACATTGCAAATGTTCTAAAAAGTAGGCCTCCAAACAATCGCACGCCTTCGCCTGATGAGGTTGCGAAGTGTGCCCCATTTCTCGGAAAGCAAGTTGCAGTTATCCAACCAAAAGTGATCGTTGCTCTGGGCGGGTCTGCTACAAAATATCTGCTTGGCACAACAACTGGCATCACGCAACTTCGGGGCAAATGGGGTTCTTACGATGGAATCAGCGTCATGCCAACATTCCATCCAGCATATTTGATTCGGAATTACACCAAAGAAACCCGCGCGCAAATGTGGTCGGATATGCAACAAGTGATGGCGAAACTTCGTGAATAATGGAAAAACTTGTTTTGCAAACCATTTATTTGCAGTGCTTTCGAACAAATATGCATTCTTTGGAACAAAATTAGGTTTTTATGCTTGATTTCGTAATTCTTTACGTAATAATACACTTTGTAAGTAACATTTCGCAATGAACATTATTCGTTTGTTCGGTTTATTTTAGGGTATTTCTATATACAAAATCATTATGCAGTCACCAAACAAAATCATCATCCCCCAACCATACCACCTCGCACTCTTTCGATCTGCTGTTCATCCTGAATTCTTCGAAATCGAAGAACGGATTGAAATTCAACATGCAGGCTACGAGTTTGAAGGTTGGCTCTACAAAGGCGGGCATGTCTTGCGTTTAGAGTTCGAGGGAACTTGTGCAACTGAAATCATTACACCAGATCCTGAACATCTTCCAGAACGAGGACACATCAACACCATGCAGTGCATTGGTGAACGTGATCATGAACAAGAGTTTGCAGAACGATTGTTAGTAATTTCATCCATGCAATCCGAACAAATTTCTGATCACCTCTTTGGCGACACATACGATGAGTTACGAACATTCGCTTTAGAAAGCGAAGCAAAGATGATCGAGTGGACCGAGGACGAGTTTAAGCATATGAGTATCCTTGACTACCAGCGGTACAACAAACAAGTACACGTGCAAGGGTATCATTTGCAATCAGAGCATGGTCATGTGCTTCGCACGCAAGCGATTTTTGAAATCATCGCTGAATAATTACGGCTCTGCAACAGAAGTACCGGCAATCATCCCATCCCACCAAATGTCGTGCGTATCTTGACGATCGCATGCATATCGCATCAACAAGTAGACCATCACACTTGCGCTGAAGAAACCACTGAAAAGCCAGCCGATCATAAAGTCGTGTACTACGGTTTCCCACAATGTGACAAGTCCTCCCGCAGCAGATTCGTACCAAACTAATCCAACGACTGGTACTCCGTCAGTTTGGATCGCTCCGGCGTTCCCAAGCGATTCATTGAACGACCAAGCATCAACCAAGTTCGCAGTAAAATCTAGTGTCATCGTCGCAAGCAATCTGACAATGATAAAACCGAGAACTAATCCAATAACAAGCACTGCAAGATACCCAAGCAAATGCATCGGTCTTGCAAACATATATGCAAACGATCGTTGTACCGATTCGCCACCTTCACAATTTTCAACTGCAACTGCTGGGACAAGTAACGGCCAACAAATTGCATACCCTACCGCGACAATTGCAATAAAAAAACCAAAGACAAGTGCTATGCCATACAAAACACTACCAACTAGATTTAACACTGGCACATTAAACAGAAGCAAACCAAACAAAACCAAGCCGATGCTGATACCTGCCACGAGCATTAAAGGTGCTGCTAGTGCGAGCAATGATGCTCGCCATCTTTGTGTAGAAAAATGCATCGCACTTGTAACTGAAAGGTGATCTCCCCGCGCATGCTGCGTTGCTTGCATGCGTGCAATACTTCCACCACCCACACTCATCACTAAAAGCAACACAAGACCATACACGCTGATAAACCAGTGATGTCCTGCATTCCAGAGAAGTTGTGGAAGTTCCCACACTATTGAAACAATACCTTGCCACGATCCAACCGCGTCTAGGTTCAGCGATGCATCCACAATTGCATTCCATTTGCTTGACACAAATGTTGCCGATGATTCAAATGGTCCAAGCGGACGGACGGATGCAAGATCTAAGTATAATTTTTCAAATTCGGCTCGCTCTTCTTTTGAAACTGAGCCACTCGCTTCGTGCGTTGCCCACGCCGATAGTAAATGAGATTGTGCATCTTCTATTGTCCATGTTTGCACATCAGAGGGTGCAGTGTTTCCGAGCACAGTTCCAGATTGTGCTATTGCAACTTGTCGTTGTTGTGTAAGTACAGAAAGCTCTACGCCAGAACCTAGCGGAACGTCAAGGGCAGGTGCAACCGAATCCCACACCCGACCAGTCGCCATCAACACAATAACCATCACAAAGCCGATGAACAATCTTGCTGGTTGCATTGAGCTCGCGATCGCTGTGAAAATGGAAGGAAATTTAAATACTCGATCAAAATCTACGCCATCAATAACTGTTCTTTGTGCTCGTCTTTGCATCTTAGAGGGTTCTCCTTGTTGACACAATACAAAAATAGAGGCTAGCCAACAATGGCTAGCCTCTATACAAATCGTATCATGTTGCGGCTTCGTTACTCGCAGGGTCCCCAAGCACCGACAATTGCAAGTAAGTCTTCAACTCCTACAAAACCATCACCATTAACATCTCCGCCACACGGGCCGTAGCAAGCACCCCATTGGTCGATGACAATGAGAATATCTGAGACTCCCGTATTACCATCACCATCAGTATCGGTGGGACATGGGTTTGTTTCACAATTGATCGAAACAGATAAAATTCTGACAATATCTGCACGAGTAAGCGTGTTTATAAATGGGTGAGAGTTTTCTTTCACGTCGCCGCCCTGTTCGCTGAGGTACTTATCCATTTGTTGAACCTCAACAAACACTCGAGTAATACCGTTTGCATCTGGCACAGTTCCAATTTCAATCGGATTGAGTGGATCAGTTACATCTACCATTTGCAAACCAAAATCTGCATTTGCAACAACGGCATAATCATCAACGCCGGGAGGCGCAAGTTGGCTCACAATTTCAACATCAACAACCATTCCACCGAGATTCACTTCTGCAACACTGTAAACACTATCTGGGTTTGTGATGTCATAAATGAGAAGACCATTCTCACCTGCACCAATGTACAAATAATCATGTTCTCTCGAAGGTTCGGTAGTTGTCGCTACAACCCAGCGAGTATAAACATCGACTGCAAACGCGCCGCCAGTTGGAATACTGTTGACAAGTTGTGGTAACTCAATGTCTGGGAGGAGATCGACAACGTGTACGCCATAAGTCGGATCTGCAACGTAGGCTCGAACTGCAAAATCATTGCCAATTTGGTAATGACTAAACACAAACACATCTTCAGCAACAATGTTGCCAACAGTTGCCGCAATAAATGGTGCGGTGTTATCTGCAATGTTCACGATCACCAAACCGTCACTCATAGAAGGCACGAATAAGTAGATTCCCCATGGAATAACACGAACAGCATTTGGAATACTTACAGTTGCAACCAATGCTGTAGAACCAAGCGTAGCATTGTCATAAATATGAACACCGACGCCAGCATCAACAACATACAGATACCGAGCCGCGCGAGCAACATCGATTGCGTCTGCAACCGGAAGCACCATCTCTGGTTCATCTGGAGTAGCAGTGTTTCGATCATAGATTGCCACGCCTTCAGTACCTTGCGCTATGTATAAGAAGTCCGCCGTTCCTTCCACACCATTTGGTTGCGATGCGATCGCGAGTGGAACAGCAGTTACTTGTAAATTCCCATCAGGAACGGGTAAATCTGGGTCTGTATCGCGATCATAGATTCGAGCTCCACCTCCACCAGCTGAGTAAATTGAATCCCGAGCAATACTGTAAAGACCAGAACCAAGACCGAGCGACGTTGGTGAACGGTGGCATTCCGCGCACGTTCGAACTTCACCCGCACCGCGAACCGTATGTGGTTGCACTGGATTGTGCCCAAGTCCAGACAAGCCATTGCTTGTGACGGGCATAACAAAATCAAGAATCTTGCTTCCATCGGGCGCGGTTACATCTGCAATTGGATGACACCCAACTATATACGGTGCGATTCTCCCTTCGCTGTTTCCACCGATGGAAAAGTGACGAAGGGCTTCGAATATTTTGTTATTCGTTGTTACTTTTCCAACTTCATACGCGCCAGTTATATAATTCAAACCCATCTGGGTTTCATCGCGTTCAAAGTGACAGCCAAAACAGTTCGGTAACCATGATGTGTGGCAGGAATAGCATTCAAGACCACCTTCGGGTTTAATGTGATTATCGTTCATCGCACATGCTGCCAGTGGATTCGTTTCTACTACATTCATCGCGATAGGAATCGTATGTTCAACACCGTCAACTTTTGAAGTAAGAACGTAGTCACCCGACGTCTTTCGCACTACATTTGTCAAACTGATTCCGTCATTGTCGAGTAAAGTTGGAGGCGTGTCTGGCATACCGTGGCATGTACGGCATTCAATTTTCGTTGCTTGATCCATGTGACCATAGATGTTGCCATCACCATGAATTCCATTGTCGGTGTGGCAATCAATACAGTGCATCCCCGCTGCGCTGTGCGCGTCTTGTGGATTTGTATCATCAACTGCGTAATGATAATTTTTATTAAACCGTTCGTCAGTTGTGCCTGGAACACCGGGCCCAGATGGAAGGCGTGGTGGCATTTGAGCACGCCCAGTAAAGTTCAAACCAATCCGCGCACCTCGGTGGTGGCAATGAATACACTGTTCAGAAGGAATTTGCTTAGAAATCACATGTGTTTTCGGGTGACCACCCTCAAAGTGATTGATAGACATGTCTGCACTTTCTGAAAAGCCAGAATTCGAATACATCATATGACAAGCAGCACACCCGTCTGCTCTGTATGTCCCATCGACGTTTCCAAACTCTCCTGCACCGCGATACCCACGACCGCGTGACCATAAGTGACACCGAGCGCACGCTTGCGATGGAACCGCTGCAAAATGCGTCGAAACTTTTGTTGGGTCACCACCGGTGTAAATCAAAAGGTCAATCAAACTCTCAACGGCACCAACTTCTGTTGGAACATCTCCATCGAGATCTTCAATTGCAAATGTGCCGTATGTTGGATGTTTTGAATCAGTAACATCATTGAGATATAAACCGCCGGCATGGTGCCCAGCTGTCGTTGCCATCAAACTTTTCTTTACTCGTACAACATGATCTGGGTGACACATGCCGCATGTAGTTTCAACAATTCGTAGATTAGAAGGGTTTAAAAACTTTTGATACGCAAGGTCTTGGTCAAGGGGTGGATTCGTTTCATTGTAGTCAACGGTGCCGTCTGAAAAAATGTGGGCATCCTCGATCGTTTCACCGAAGGGGTCGCCACCATGACAGAAGTCACAATACAAATTCATCCCCGCCATATTTTTTGTTACGTTTTCAATATCAGCGTGACAGAGTAAACATTTGGGATAGGGATCACCCCGTCCATCAGCTCCGCGCCCCTCGTTTGGTCCTATCTGGTCGATGAATACTGGACCGTCTGCAGTATCCACGCGTACTGGCCCATGGGGAGAGGTAATTGTAACCTTCGGGTTGTGCGCAGATCCATGTTGAACAATTGCACCTAGATGGGGATTCCAAACCCCTTCTTTGGTCACAACTTTGCCATGATTCGATGCCCCCGGAGCCACTGGATTTGCTACAGCAACCGTTGAAAACAAAAAGAGGGTAAAACTTGTCAAAAATTTAATCATATTCTTCCAATTCTTTGCATATCGAGAAAACCCTCTGAACTCCTCTTATCGTTTAAATATACAACTGTCTTAGGTCATATAACAATAAAAAATATGCATATTTATAGAAAAAATGCACGAATGGCAAAAAAGTTCAGATTTTGTACCACACCTTCTCCCATCCGATGAGCTATAACGATGGCTGAGATGTCACTACAGTACACAATTGGCCAACTCGCAAAAGAAGCGAATGTTCCAACATCGACTGTTCGATATTACGAACGAAGGCAATTATTGC
>JACNLW010000084.1 GCA_014381305.1 Planctomycetota bacterium | reverse complement strand
TGTTGCGAGAAGTTTGTGACAGCCAATATTTTGTGCTTGGTCCAAAAGTGGTCGAGTTAGAACAAGAAATTTCATCGTATGTTGGAACAAACAGGGCGGTAGGCTGTGCTTCGGGTAGCGACGCGCTGCTGCTCGCTTTAATGGCTCTTGATGTCAAGGCAGGAGATGAAGTCATTTGTCCAAGTTACACATTCTTTGCGACAGGTGGCGCAATTCACCGACTTGGTGCTGTTCCTATTTGGGCAGACATTGATCCCGTGACTTACAACATGACTCCCGAAAGCGTTGAAGAAGCCGCAAAGAAATGTTCGCGTTTAAAGGCAATCATGCCCGTCCACCTGTACGGCCAAACGGTTGACATGGACGGCATGCTAGAAGTTGGCCAATCTCTTGGCGTGCCGATCATCGAAGACGCGGCCCAAGCAATTGGTGCAAAGGACAATACGGGTGCCATGGCTGGCTCGCGGGGAACAATTGGGTGTTTTAGTTTTTACCCAACAAAAAATCTTGGCGGATTTGGTGATGGGGGGATGGTGACAACCAATGATGAAGAACTCGCCGATCGCATGGCAAAACTTCGGGTCCATGGCGGCGAGCGCCGGTATTACCACAGTGAAGTTGGTGTGAACAGCCGCTTAGATGCGCTTCAGGCGGCGGTATTACTCATCAAAATGCAATACCTAGAATCATGGCACGAAAGACGCGCTCGTAACGCAGAAATATACAATTCTATTTTTTCGGGGGCGGGTGACATTGGATTGGTTTCACCGCAAGTTCCCTCATCTCCCGCACGTCACATTTGGAACCAGTTCATCATTCGTGTGCAGGGCGATCGCCGCGACGCATTGCGGGATCACCTTTCTGAAAATGGAATAGGAACAGATATTTATTACCCCGTTCCACTGCACCAACAAGAATGCTTTGCAGAAATTAAGGGCGAGCCACTACCACACACAGAACTAGCAGCACTTGAAACGGTTGCGTTACCAATTTTTCCAGAGTTAACAACCGACCAAGTTGAGCACGCGGCAAACACGATAGTAAATTTTCTTAGTTGACTCGAATGAGTGCAAACCTGCCTCGATCATCTTTTGAGACAGTAACAATCGGCGTTTCGGATTCGTGGTACAACACCAATCTCCAATTCCCAGAACACGCATCTTCGAGTAGTTGGCGTTTGGTTTGCGAGTTATCCCACGGCAACATGTCGTACCCCATGGAATACGCAAGTCCTACGTGATTTATTGTAGGCATGACATCTGAGCAAAAACAAACCGCTCCGTTGCCATCATCGAATTCCACTGATTGTAAACCCCACGTGTGCCCCTTGCGAACTGTTAACTGAATATCACCGCAAACAGTTGTATTTCCTTCGACAAGAACAAGGCGGTCGCGGATCGAATCAAGCACTTTTGGAAGATACGTCCTGCTCATTGTCGATCGATTGTTGTTTGCATCGAACCACTCTTGTTTTTGCACAATCACTTTTGCTTTTGGCAGAAGCGTGATCCCTGCAGCATGATCGAAATGCAGGTGCGAGAGAATGACCTTTGTTATTGATTCTGGATCAATATTGTTTTCTTTTAGTGCGTCTAGGATGGTGACCCCGTTCATCGCAAACATGTCAACTTCTTTTTCGTTCCACCCATCTCCGAACCCAGTTTCGATGAGTACTCGCTCACCTTCTTTTTCAAGTAAAACACAGTTACACGCTTCTGGAATTCTGTTGTGAGAATCAGGCGTTACAAGTTTTGACCAAAGTGCTTTTGGAACAACCCCGAACATCGACCCACCATCAAGAGCGAACCGTCCAGCGTCTAGCACTTTCCAATTCCAAGTCATGCTTTGACGAGTCGGCAACGAATATCGTTGCAACTTGCAAGCGCGTTTCTTGTGTCAATGACAAGAGAAGCATTTGTTGCGATGAGATCCCAATCGACGAGTGCGTGATTCGTAACGATGAGTACAGCATCATACGAGCCAATGGATTTGGCAGTGATTGGAACTGACGCTAAATCAATGTCATGTTTTCGCATTTCTGGAAATTCGGCGACATGTGGATCGTGATATTGAACATTGGCGCCACGTTTGTATAAATCTTCGATGATCTCAGCTGCAGGCGTTTCACGTACATCGTCAACATCTGGCTTGTATGCAATGCCCACTACTAACACACTCGAATTTTTAAGTGGCTTACTCTCGTCATTGAGCGCACTTGCAACTCGATCGACGACAATGCTTGGCATTTTTTGGTTTATTTCACCAGCAAGTTCGATGAAACGCGTTGGCATTCCTGCTTCTTGCGCTTTCCAAGTCAAATAGAACGGGTCAATTGGTATGCAGTGCCCACCCAGACCTGGTCCTGGGTAAAACGCTTGAAAACCAAATGGTTTTGTTGCTGCCGCGTCAACAACCTCCCAAATATCGATATCAAGTTTGTCAAGAATCAGTTTCATTTCATTGACAAGTGCAATATTAACAGCGCGGTAAATGTTTTCAAGCAACTTCGCGGATTCGGCAACCTCTGCAGACGAAACAAGATGTGCGTTGTCAACAACCGTGGAATAAAAAGCATGTGCAAGCGAGCCGCTTGTTTCATCAATTCCACCCACTAACTTTGGAATCGACTGCGTTGTTTCACTTTTACGACCTGGGTCTTCTCGTTCTGGGCTGTAGGCAAGAAAGAAATCTTCTCCGTGCTTGAGCCCGCTCTCCTCTAGGATTGGAAGCATCTCGTCTCGGGTCGTTCCGGGATATGTTGTTGATTCAAGGACGACAAGTTGACCCTTGCGCAAAATTTTAGAGACTGCTCGTGTGCTTTCTAAAACGTACGCAAGATCTGGTTCGTTGTGTACACCAAGGGGTGTAGGAACACAAAGAGAAATAATATCTGCGTTTTCTAAGTCGGCAGAATCTGTGGTGCCAGTAAACCGGTCTGAGCCAACAAAACCCTGTGCAAAATCACTTCCCAAGTGCTCTAGGTATGGTGTTCCGTTGTTCAAATGTTCAATTTTTCTGTCATCTACATCAAAACCAATGACAGGAAAGCCCGCATCAAACACAGCAACTGCTAATGGCAAACCAACATATCCCATGCCGACGATTCCGATCGTTGCAGTTTTCTTCTCAATTTTTTCTTGTAACTCAGCAGTAGTGCTTGTCATTTGTGTTGTATTCATATCGTTGGTATTAACTCCTCTGGATTTTCTAGTAATTCACAAATTGTACGCAAGAACTTCGCTGCTTCTGCGCCATCAACCACGCAGTGGTTGCAACTTAAACTTAGTGGCAAAACAAGCCCTGCATAAAAAGTGCCGTCTTTGGTGAGGACACGTTCTTTGGATCGCCCAACACCAAGAATGCCAACTTCTGGGTAGTTAATAATCGGTGTTGTGAACATGCCGCCGTAACTACCAACACTTGAAATTGTAAATGTACCACCAGATAATTCTTCTCGTGGAATGGATCGGTCTCGGCAAGCGCTCGCCAACCGAGCAGTTTCTTCTGCAAGTTGTACAGGACTGAGCGTGTCAGCATTTCTAATCACGGGAACCATTAAACCGTTGTCGGTGTCAACAGCACAACCTAGGTTAATGTTGGAGTGCAACAAAATTTCTTCAACAAAATCATCTACAGTCGAATTCATTGTTGGGTGTTGTTTCAGCGCTTTTGTAACAGCGGTCATCACAAGAGGAAGAATACTGAGCTTCTTACCGATCAATTCGCCGAGTGCCTTGCGCTTTTTATCAAGCAACGTTACATCTGCCTCATCAATCACTTGAAAATGCGCCGCTTTTTGCAAACTGTGCGTCAATGCCTCTGCAATTTTTCTCCGAATGCCACGGAAGGGGATGCGCTCTGAAACACCTTCTTGCGGAACACTCACGCGAGTCGCAAGTTCTGCAGTTGGGGTTTGTTCAACAACAGGAGCGGGCTGTTGCTGTGGTTGCACTGTTTGTGGAACAGTGGTGTGCGCTTCGATATCTGAGGCGGTGACTCTGCCGCCACGACCCGTGCCTTGCACAGCGTTGATGTCAACTCTTTGTTCTTGCGCAATTCTTCGGACTGCAGGTGTTGCAATAGATTTTTGGTTGGAAGTTTGTTGACTAGATTCTACAGTGCGCTGAAAACTTGCTGGCACCGACATGTTGTCATCAACTGCGCCAACCACACAACCGGTATCAGGTGGAGTATCATTGGATTCTGGTTCACTTGTTTTGGGAGCGTCGCCAATTTTGTAATTGACCAACTTGCTTCCAACGAGAACAATGTCACCCTCGGTTGCATTGAGCGATTCAATCACACCCGTCCACGGGCTTGGTACCTCGACAAGTGCTTTGTCGGTTTCCATTTCAGCAAGTGTTTGGTGTTCGTTGACAGTGTCGCCGACAGAAACGCACCACTTCACAAGCTCCGCTTCGTGTACACCTTCCCCAAGGTCTGGAAGGATAAAGTGCGATCTGTCTGTTGGTTGTTTTGTAGCCATAATTAGTACGCTAGCGTCTCAGTAATTGCCTTGCCGATCCGCTCAGCATCGGGAAGGTAGTCAAGTTCTAATTTGTAATACGGCATGATTGTGTCAAAACCACACACGCGTTGCACTGGCGCTTCAAGGTGAAGGAAACAATTTTCCATTACTCCAGCGGCAATTTCAGCACCGAGCCCTGCGGTTTTTGGTGCTTCGTGTACAACAACACACCGGCCTGTTTTTTGCACTGAATGTGCAATAGCCTCTGTGTCAATTGGCGAGATTGTTCGTAAATCAATGAGTTCGATCGATCGCCCTGATTGTTCGATGGCGTTCATACACTGAACGACTGTTGCGCCCCATGAAACCATAGTAAGTTCTTCACCCTCGCAAACTGTTCGCGCCTTCCCAATCGGGATGGTGTATTCGTCCTCGGGCACTTCTTCTCGGAACGCTCTGTAAATGCGTTTTGGTTCAAAAAAGATGACAGGGTTTGGGTCGCGAATTGCGCTGATGAGTAAACCCTTTGCGTCATAAGGCGAAGAGGGCATCACGATTTTAAGACCCGGCGTGTGCGTGTAAATTGCTTCTGGACTATCACTGTGTAATTCTGGGGCGTGGATACCGCCACCAACAGGTACACGTAATACAAGTGGACAAGTGAGCCCACCACGCGTTCGAGTGTTTGACCGAGCGCATTGGTTTGTTAGTTGATCGAACGCGGGACCTAAGAAACCTTCAAATTGGATTTCAGGAATTGGTCGCAAGCCGCCCATTGCCAGTCCAATTGCAGTTCCCATGATGCCAGATTCAGCAAGGGGGGCATCTACAACTCGGTCACCACCAAATCGTTGAAATAACCCTTCTGTCGCTCGAAAAACACCGCCATTGAGCCCAATATCTTCTCCGAGGAGAAGCACGCGATCATCTTTTTCCATTTCTTGGATCAGTGCTAAGTTGATTGCTTGCACGAGTGTGAGGTTAGCCATTGGTTGAATTCCTCACTTCGTTTGTTTGTTCAATTTGAGAAGGGTCTTGCCCAAGCGAACTTGTTCGCATTGTCTGTCTTTGTTTTTGTAATTCGGGCGGTAGTTCTGTGTACATTGAATCGAAGAAATCAGTTGCCGAAGGAGCGTCAATTTCTTCAGCGTTTTTCACAACTTGGATAATTTCTTTTGCGGCAAGGTCAAGTTGTTCTTCTTCTTTCGCGCCATCCCACAAATCTCTTTGTTCAAGGTACATTCGCGTGCGAATGAGCGGATCACGTTTTTGCCACATTTCTAATTCGTCTGCGTCTCGGTACCGGCGTGCGTCGTCGGCAGTCGTGTGATCACCTAGTCGGTATGTGAGTGCCTCGATAAATGTTGGCCTGTTGTTTTCGCGAGCATTTTTAACGGCATCTTTAACAACCTTTACCATTGCAAAAATGTCGTTTCCATCGACTTGTATACAATCCATTCCGTACGCAAGGCCGCGTTGCGCCACTGTTGGTGCTGAGCACTCTAGTTTTGTTGGTGTTGAAATTGCCCACCCGTTGTTTTGACAAACAAACACAACTGGCAAATCAAGGTTTGCGGCAAAGTTTGCGGCTTCATGAAAATCACCTTCACTCGTTGCGCCGTCACCGAAGAACGTGCACGCAATTGCACCGTCTTTTTTGTATTTACTTGCCCACGCCAAACCCGTTGCATGCAACATTTGCGAACCTATTGCTATGGCAAGTGGAGTTACATTGCATTCATCAATAAAATTACCCCGCTCATCACCCATCCAGTGCAACAAGATTTTTTCTTTTGGAAGACCTCGCCAAAAAAGACCAGCATTTTCGCGGTAACATGTGACCATCCAGTCCTTCTTTTGCAAAACGTAAGCAGCCGCAAGAGAGGGAACTTCTTGTCCTCGGTTTTCGGGGTAGGTTCCCATCCGGCCCGACCTTTGCAACTTAAAAGCAATTTCATCAAAGTGCCTACAAGTGAGCATGTGTTTGTACATTGCAACAACGTCTTCGTTTGGGATAAGCCCATCACCAAGTGAACTGTCGAAATTTCCTTGCTCATCAAGGATGCTTACATGATCAATCGTTGTTGTAAAGGCAGGATTAATTGGCATGGCACTGCGTCTCTCCACCAGCGATTCTTCGTTTTGCTAATCCAACAGCGGCGGCGTATGTTGAAGTGGCATTTTCGCCATCTTCCAAGATCCGAACTGTTGTATCGAATATCTCATCATTCTTTTGTTGAAGTTGTTCCATTGTCATGCCAAGGTGTAATCCAGCAAGGTGAATCAGGCCACCAGCGTTTACAACAAAATCTGGAGCGTAGATGATGCCTGCAGTTTTAAGAGCAACAGCATCTTCTTCAGGATCACCGAGAATGTTGTTTGACGCACCACAAAGAATGGAACATCGTAAATGTTCAACCATCGTGCCGTCGATGACATTTCCAAGTGCACATGGTGCGAGAATATCACATTCGGTTTTTAGAATGTCGTCCGAGTGAACATCCTTGCAGCCATATTGTTCGACAGCGAGATCTACGTTTGCTTTGTTAATGTCAGCAACGATAATTTTCGCACCCGCTTCGTGCAGTAGCCGGCACAGGTTTTGACCAACATGTCCAACACCTTGAATTGCAACGGTTATTTCTGAAAAATCGTCACTGCGACCAGATCGAAGAAGTGCAGCTCGCATCCCGTGGAATGTGCCAAGCGCGGTCCAAGGCGAAGGATCTCCGCCAGTAGAAATTGTTTCTCCGCCCATGACATGGTCGGTTTCCATTGCCATCCAATCAATGTATTGAATGTTCACCCCAACATCTTCAGCAGCAATGTATGCCCCCTTAAATGTATCAACAAAGCGTCCCATTGCCCTTGCTTCTGATTCTGTTCGTTGTTGATCTCGGTGCGGCAACAAGATGACACTTTTCGCGCCACCCATTGGTAAGCCAGAGACCGCTGCCTTATAAGTCATCCCTTTTGAAAGACGAAGGACATCAAATATCGCATCTTCTTCACTTTCGTAATACCATCGCCTTGTTCCACCAAGTGCATTTCCCAACGCAGTCGAGTGAATAGCGACAATTGCTTTTAATCCAGTTTCTTCGTCGTGGTGAAAGCAGATGCGTTCGTGGCCCCGGTCGACCATCTGTTCAAAAATAGAATCGTGTTCGTGCATAGTGAGATTATAGGCTTAGTGAGAAGTCGCTTCTTCTTGTGCGTAAACTGAACCGCCACCAAACTGCTTGATGGCTTCTTGATCGCAAACCTTCCCAGTTCCTCGTACAGAAAGGTCCGGAGTGCTTTCGGGAATGTAATACTCTTCATTTGGCAATGTTTCACCAAATTCCCACGTCTTTTCTGCTGCTGCAAGCATCGTTACATCTGGGTTTTGACGGAGCGCTCGAAGCCATCCATTAATTTTGTATACACCATAAGACATGATGTAATCGAGCATCGCACGATCGTGTGCAAGTTGCTTTTCGTCAACACCATTTTTAATTTGTTTGTCCATTTTTGAAATGGAACACGCCATTGCATGGATCCAAATTGAAACCCAACTTAAACGACACTGGGTAGTTTGATTTGTAATAAGCGCTTCTTCTTTTTCCTTGAACATCAATTTTACTTGATGTGAAAATTCACGAATTAAATTCGATAGCGTGGTTGTGTGGTTGCGGAGCGATGTGTCTGCCATTGTAATTTTTGGAGCAGATTTAGTAATGCCTAAAAATAACTCGAGACCGATTTTAATTGCAGCACCAAAGTTTTTCAGGGGAGCAGCCTTTACGCCAAGCATAAATTCACCGAGTTGTTTCGATCCATACGCAAAGATGAAACTGTGCATCACTTCGTTTGCACCTTCGACAATTGGGTTGATTCTTGAATCTCTCCAAAGTCGTTCAACTTCATTTTCTGTCATGTACCCCTCACCGCCCATGACTTGCATGGCTTCGTTTGTACACCGGAAGCCATACTCAGAACAGAACACTTTGCAAATTGCAGTTTCGAGCATGATGTCTTGATCGTTTCGATCTACCATTCCGGTGGTTGCGTAAAGCATCGCGTCCATCGACCAACAAAATGCGCCCATGCGAGCGAGCCGTTCCTGCGTGAGTTCAAATTCCCCGATTGGTCTGTCGAATTGATATCTGTACTGTGCCCATTTGATTGATTGTTCGTATGCAACTGCGCCCGCACCAACCATACCTGCGGCGAGTGTGCATCTGCCCCAATTCAAACACGTGAGTGCAAGCATAATGCCCTTGCCCTCTTTGTGTAGTAAATTTTCTTTTGGCACACGAACATTTGTAAATCGCACTCGACCCTGCCACGTACCACGGATCCCACACTTCGCACGATTTTTACTGAATATATCAACCCCATCCATATCTGGTGACACAATTAGCGCGTTAAATCCATCTTTGGTTTTACCTGTTTTAGGATCAGTGAACCGAAACTTTGCCATCACCGTGAACATGCACGATTGTGCAGCAGAGGTTGCCCACTTTTTTTCACCATTGATGATGTAATATTTTCCACATTCCGAAAGTTCGCAAGTTGTTTCTTGTCCCTGAGCGTCACACCCAACATTTGGTTCCGACAAACAAAACGCACTTAATGCTTCGTTTGCAATTTTTGGTAGCCACGTTTGTTTTTGTTCTTCGGTTCCAAAGAGCGTTACGGCGTTGCAACCGATCGAAAGATGCGCAGACGCCATCACAGCAGATGACCCACACGAGCGGCCGATTCGTTCTAAAACACGGTTGTAACTTGTAACCCCAAACCCTTGGCCACCGTATTCTTTTGGAACAATCATTCCAAAAACACCAAGCTCAAAAAACCGTTTGATAACCCACTCAGGTATTTCTTGGTTTTGATCGATCTCTACAGTTGGGTGTTCAGTTCGAAAATATGTATCGAGCTTCACAAGGAGTGCGTCACAGCGCTCCCGTTCTTCAGGGGATTCTTTTGGGTAGGGGAACAAAAGTTCCTCTCGAAAGTTTCCCCAAAATATGTTTTTGATAAAGCCCATTTTCTCTGGTTCTGGACCAAGCATTTCTTGTGCTTTTTTGATTTGTTCAATGTCTTTTTTGGAAACATTTTTTAGTTGATCTGTAATGTCTGGTTTGCTCATTGTGGATTTAGCCTTTAGATAAAAATGCTTGTATCTTTGTTTGTGCGACTTGCGTGTTTCGAAGCCTTACAAGTTCACACTGTTCGATTGCGACTGCAGCTGACCACCCCTTGCTAACGCCAGCTTCTACCGCAAGGATCACGCTCTTTGTAGATTCACTTGATTCAGTATTTGTTGTAGAAGTTTCGATTGCTTCTTCGTAGTTTTTGTTAGTGTTTTCTATGCAACGCGGAATAGATCGGTCTACTGCGCTGTTTTTTTCAAGCCACATTTCTGCTGCACAGATGAGTTCCTCTGGGGTTTCCACGAGAACGTCTGCAAGACCCTCGGGCATTGTGCTGCTTTTGAACAACTTCCCAGTTGCTGTTGCTTCAATTGCAACGGTTGGATCAATTCGTGCTGGCAACAACTGTGTGCCACCCCAGCCGGGACATATTCCAAGACCAGCTTCTGGCAAACCAATTGGGTACGGTTTTCCGTTTTCCCCAACTTTCGAAGCGACGATTGCATCGCAGTGCATCGCGATTTCTAAACCACCTCCGAGCGCTGCACCAGAAATGAGTGCAATGGAAGGGTAGGGGAGTTTGGCGAGCCGTCCGAAAACTGTGGTGCCAAATGCGAGATATGCATGGAGCGCGGGGTCATCAAGCGAGTCAATTTCCGCAAGGTCAGCGCCGGCGACGTACACACGAGTGCAATCGGAGCGTAAGAAGAGACCACTGATGTTATCTTCGTGTTCGATTGCATCGAGCGTGGCATTGAGGCGTTGAATCAAGTTTCGATCTAGTACAACGACGGGTCTGTCTCCCCCATCAAGCCAGAGCGTGACTATGCCTTGGTCGTTTATTTCGTATCGAAGGAGAGATAGTTGGGTGGTTGTAGTCATTGTGAACCTTGCAGAATCTCCGAAAAATAGTGTGATTACAGCGATGAGCCGCGCCCCTTATTCTACATGAAATCCGCTCCTAAGCCTATACCTTCATTGGGTCTGAGGGCGAATTAGTTAAGACCGCGGGTGAATTAATCGCTTCA
>JACNLW010000034.1:31880-45934 GCA_014381305.1 Planctomycetota bacterium | reverse complement strand
TCGCAACAACAGTTTCTGTGAATTATGCAATTGACGCAAACCGTCAACTTGTTCGAAACGAAAAGTTGCTGGAGTTTGCAACAGGTGTAATGCAAATAGATCGATCAATTGTGCAACAACATCCAAATTATTGGGGGACGCATATTGCTACTGCAAAAGTAAAAGCGCGCGAACTTACCGAAAATAATCCGCTCCTTCTAGTCCAAATGTATGAATTGCTCGGGAAACAAGAAGTGGATGCAGCAGTTGGCCAATCGATGGTTTCGGCATATCGAGAAGCAATGGAGTTATCAAAGTCATTACATGGCGAGAATTCGTCCGAGACACTGATATTAGAAGCAAAGTGGGTTCGATCTTTAAATAGTAGAGATGTTAATAAGTTTGAGGAAATTGATTCAATCCTGAATAGATGGAACGATGGATCAAAAAGAAACTATGCCGAACTGTTACTTTTAGCCGCATCTATAAAGTTGGATTCTGGAGACAAGTTAAGTTTGGTCGAAGGTAATAGGCTCGCACTAGAAGCGGATTCCATTGCGAGGAATGAGTTGGGAAATGATGAAGAAATAATTTCAAAAGCGGCTTCAATTCGAGCATGGTCTTTTGTTTTTAAGGATGGTTCCGCAGATGCGATTGAAAGAGCTATTGAGCTTGAAGAATCAATTGTTCGTCTTCTTGAGAATTCAGATACGGTTCAAAACTCGAATCTAAATCACCACAAAAATATACTTGCAATTGCGAAATACTCAAGAGGTACACCATCGGACATTGAAAGTGCAATCGAACTAAATGAACAGATTGTTGACGAGTTGATTCTTAAAACCGGTTATGGACACAATGAAGTTTGGCAATCGATGAATAATTTGGCGATGTGTTATGTTGCAAAAGCAAAACATTTGGAGAATAAACCAGGTAGTCAAACTGGGCAAGTTGTTGAACTCCAAAATATGGCTGCTTTGCTTTGGAGCAGGATTTTGCAGCAATCACAATTCAAAAAAAGTGACGATTACGATGTTCACGAATGGTATTTATTGACTTTTCAGGAGGCGCTGCCCGAACATGCACCAACCAAAGAACAGTGGAGTGAATGGGTTTCATTCATTGAAGAACCGCTCATGAATAACTAACTATTTTCTTTCCCCGAATTCCACTTCCGTCACATGTACTTTGGTGGGCTGACCAATGTGGTTTACTCGCTTGAGAAATGCATATCAGTAAAGGAGAAAAAGAATGAAGTTATTTACCATGAGTGCAGTTATGCTAACAATGGCAGGAACCCTGTACGCAGGTCCCGGGCCAGACGCAGTGCAGTGGAGTGCTAATGGGCACTGGTATGAACTTGTCGAGTTAACATCGGGTGAAGATTGGCAAGGTGCCTACGACGTAGCGCAGTCACTTGGCGGATATTTAGTTGTAGCGCCAGATTATGTTGAACGCGAATGGTGTAGGAACACATTTGGTGAGGCATATGCGGTTGGGCTTTACCAAGATATTGATGATCCAGACTATTCTGAGCCAGCTGGTGGTTGGAAATGGCTTGACGGTACGCCTGCAACGAATGACATTTGGGGAGTCGGTGAACCAGATGATGGTGGTGGTCAAGATTGTGCTGATGGTTTCTGGGCTGTACCAAACGCATCTGTGGCAACGGGTTTCTGTGACGCACTAAGAACGCATGCTTTGGTTGAATGGGATTTTAATATACCCCCAGAGGCTGTGCAATGGCCAGTTGCAGACGGTGGGAATGGACATTGGTATCTAGGTGTAGCAGCGCCAAATGGGATTAGTTGGCTAGATGCAAATGCTGCAGCAAATGGAATGGGTGGACATCTAGCAACTATGACAAGTGCCGAAGAAGATCAGTTCGTTTCGTTTACGATTTGTGAGCCCGTAAATCTTTGGAACTGGGATGGAGGTGTTGCGCGGGGTCCTTGGTTTGGTGGATATACAACAGTCGAAAATTGCCCCGCTGGGGAGATGTTATGGGTTACGGGTGAACTTTGGGACTATACTCGTTGGCACCCAGGAAACCCAAACAATTCAGACTGCACAGCAGGTATACAACTCTGGGGCTTTGGTGCGCGAGATTGGCAAGATAACTCTGAGGATGATCCAACGAGAGCGAATGGGTATGTTGTTGAGTTTGGTGTCTTGCCAGAATTCTTCGGTGCGTGTTGCGTCAACGGTGAAGCGGTTGAACTTTTCGATAACGATTGCGAGCGAATTCTTGGTGAATTTATGGGAGAGGGCTCTGACCACGACCAAGTTATTTGTTCTTCCTATTGTCCTTCAGATGTTGATGGTGATGGGTTTGTCACGACAGGTGATCTTCTTACTTTGATCGCTGCGTGGGGCGCGTGTCCATAAAACCCCAATAGGTGTAAAGATGGTATTTATTGCAGCCCGCCCCCTCACAGGGCGGGCTGCTTTTTTATAGGTAGAATGCTCACATGAAGTTTGTGTTTTCAATCGTTGCCTTGGTTTTTGTTGTGTCTGCGACAACCGGTTGCGCCTCAACAAGTCAAGGTCCAAGCGTACTTGTGATTTCGCAAGCGCAGTACGCTGCTGCGTTTGACGCTGCTGCGAGCGTTGCTGCCGCAGATGGCATGAAGCCCGCTGTTCTTGATCGCCGAGGTGGCGTGATTCATACCGATCCCGCTGCTGCAGGATCCATCGTTGAGCCATGGAAACCAATTGCTTCTTCGCCACGCCAAGCACTCGAAAACACAATGACACTGCAACGCCGCACCGCGCGGTTTGAGTTTCGACCAGTTGTCGTTGAAGAATTACCAAACACTGACGTTGGTGAACTTGCTGGCCCCGCCCTTCTTACAGGTTCAGGCGTTGATCTCACAACATACGATGGATCGATCGAAGTGCGGGTGTGGGTGTACGTTGATCGCCAATACAAACGCGGAATTCGTAGGGGGACATGGTCATTGAGCTCAGAAACAGTGACGAAGGAATTACCCGCCGATTCTCTCTGGGAACAAACGCCATCGACATTTTGGGTTCCAATGACTCGAGATGTTGCACGCGAGAGAGCACTTCTCGCAGGCGTGGAAACGCAGTTATCGGCTCAATAATTCCCTCCACGGGGGCATCCTGTTAAAAACCGAGCAATTTTACGTTGCAATTTGTGTAAATATAGGTATTCTCTTTGTGGAGAAGTATGCATAAAACCCCTGTAACAAAACACGCAAAAACATGTGCAATCGCTATTGGCACGCTTACTTGCACTTTCGCGTTTGCTGGACCTGTGCAAGACAACCACGGATTAACAGATTTAATCGATCGGCTCGGTGCTGGAAATGAACCCACGGGCGCGGGCGTTGAAGTCGCGCAAGTTGAAGCTGAAACGACCAACGGATATGCACCCGATCCAGATGATCCAGAGTTCGCTGGAAAAACATTTACACTCATGAATGGCACTTCGGGTGTTTCAAATCACGCAACCAATGTTGCAAAACGAATGTATGGGACGGGCAATTCTAGAATCGCACCGGGAACCGATTCGATTTATGTCTACACTGCAGAAGGATGGGCGCAAAGTAGTTTTTTGAATGTTGGAAGCGGAGGCAATCCCGCATCTCCCCCTGGAAATGTTGCACTGTTTAATAACAGCTGGATAGGTTCCTTTGGGAGTGTTTCGCTAGATAGTCAAGCTGTTCGAAGAGCAGATTGGTCTATTGATGCAAGTAATGCGATGATGCTCAATGGGGTTGCTAACAGTGGTGAACACTCTCCCTTGATGTCGTTTGGTTTTAACTGCGTCAGCGTTGGAACTGCAGTTGGCGATCACATTGGTGGAGTAATTCCAGCTGGGTATGACACCGCAGGTTGTCAAATCCCACTGATTGTCGCGGTGCAAGGAACGACAAGCAATGCAACTGGTATAGTTTCGGGTGTTACTTCAATGATTATTGAAACTGCTGAAACACATCCAAATACAACTGGAAATTATTTTGCAACACTTTCGGAAACAATTAAAGCCGCGCTGCTTACAGGTGGAAAACATGAAGCGGCGTGGTCAAATAACACAGAAATTAGTGGCCCAAATCGCGGCCGAACAATTCAACCGATCGATTCTATGCTCGGTGTAGGCACTGTGAACATAGACAATTCTTGGCAAGTAATGAGCGGCGGACAACACGCTTCGAGTACGTCAATTGGCGGTTTGATCCCAGCTCCGCATGCGGGATGGGATACAGGAATTATTGCAAACAACCAAAGTAAATATATTTTGTTAGATGTTGAAACTCCTGCGGATGAAGTCTCCGTTGTGTTGACTTGGAACCAAACTGTAAACAGCGGTTTCGGAAGTTACTCGCTCGTTGACTTAGATTTACAATTGTGGGGTTTCGATGGAAGCTCACTCGTTGACATTACCGGCGATGCTGGATTAAGTGTATTTTCTGACGGGAACGTTGTAAGTGAAAGCGCGGTGGATAATGTTGAGCATCTATATATAAAGAACCTTGCAATTGGACAATACATTCTTGAAGTTGCTCGTTCGAATTCATCGGGGAGTTCTAAAGTTTTTAGCGTTGGTTGGCTGTTGCCAGAATCCGATGCCGTGCCCGGCGACGTAAACGGTGATGGACTGATTAACGTGGAAGATTTGCTGATGATGCTTGCAGCGTGGGGACCATGTAGCGGTGGCTGCCCAGAAGACATCAATGGTGATGGTGTTGTAGATGTCAGCGATCTTTTGCAACTTCTCTCATACTGGTAGTGCGTGTACACTGCTTAAATGCAGCGAGGCAACAACATTGGAAAGTTGATTATGATCGGGCTGTTTGCATTCTTTGCCGCATTCTTGATCTATCCGATTTGGCTCACTGTACAGGGCGGTTTTGAAGGTCTAGAAGGAGGCTTTACGCTCCACCACGTTTGGTCAGTTTTTGAAGACCCTGTGCTTCGAACCGGCTTTTTTAACGCCATTGGTATTGCCGTTTGCACCACACTTGCCTGTTTGGTGATATCGCTGCCCCTTGCAACACTCTCTGCGAGATGTAATTTCCCTGGAAAGGGTGTTTTTTCAGCTCTTGTGCTAGTTCCCCTGATCCTTCCACCTTTTGTTGGAGCCATCGGATTGCACCATCTTCTGGGAAAATACGGTGCGATTAACACCCTACTTATGGACATGGGTTGGATTACCGAGGGCTACGACTACATTGGCAACGGTGGATTTTGGGCGATCGTTTTTATTGAAGCCTTGCACTTGTATCCAATTTTGTATTTAAACGCGACTGCTGCGCTTGCAAATCTCGACCCCGCGCTTGAAGAAGCGGCGGAAAACTTGGGCGCCTCGCCGTGGCGACGGTTTAGACAAATAGTTATGCCCCTGATTCGTCCTGGACTTTTTGCTGGTGCAACTATTGTGTTCATTTGGTCGTTTACTGAACTTGGTACGCCGCTGATGTTTGATTATCAAACAGTTACTCCAGTGCAAATTTTTAACGGCATTAAGGAAATGAATACATCACAACAACCTTACGCGTTGACAGCGGTGATGTTAATAGCAGCAATATTGTTTTACGTTCTTGGCAAACTTGTCTTTGGTGGTAAAGCCTACGCGATGTATTCCAAAGCATCGGTACAATCAACTGTGCAAACACTCAGCCGATTTAAAGGATTGTTAGCAACACTCGCTTTTACCGTAGTGATTGGTCTTGCAGTTTTGCCACATATTTCTGTGATATTTACGAGCTTTGCAGTTGAAGGGTCGTGGTACAAATCAGTGTTCCCAACCTCTTGGACGGGGGAACATTATGAAGGTGCACTTAGCCACACGCTTGCTGTTGGTTCCATCGGAAATAGTTTGTTGTATTCGACGCTCGCTGTGATCCTTGATTTGTTCATAGGAATTTTGATTGGTTACATTGTTGTGCGAACAAAAATCCGAGGGCGTAGTTTGCTTGACGCGCTTTCGATGTTGCCCCTCGCAGTGCCCGGTTTGGTGATGGCGTTTGGGTATGTTGCAATGTCATTGCGCTGGCCCTTTGGTGAGGGCGACCCGCTTGCTGGGTGGATCGATGTGCTTGGAGCAAACCCAAATCCGATGTTGCTCCTCGTCATTGCCTATGGAGTTCGCCGATTACCGTATGTTGTTCGCTCAACTGTCGCAGGTCTTGAACAAACGTCTGGTGAACTGGAAGAGGCCGCGATGAACTTAGGCGCAAGCCGAGTAAAAGCGGTGCGTACGATCATTATTCCCCTCATCATGGCGAACTTGATCGCTGGGGGCTTGTTGGCGTTTAGTTTTGCGATGTTAGAGGTTTCTGACTCGCTCATTTTGGCTCAAAGAGAGTCCCATTATCCAATCACAAAGGCAATCTATACCCTCTTTGAGCGGCTCGGTGATGGACCGTATATTGCCAGTGCGATGGGCGTCTGGGGGATGGCACTTTTAGCAGTAACGCTGATTGGTGCAAGTGTCTTGATGGGCAAGAAAATGGGTGCGATCTTCCGCGTATAATGCTTGGTTCGCAATGCCATACACACTGACCCCATTAGAAAAAACGTACGACCTTGAGATCGAAACACTCGATGAACTCAAGGGTCGCCCCGACGTTTCCGATCGTTGGATTTTAAACTTCGGTCCACAGCACCCAGCAACCCACACCACACTTCGTTTGGTGTTGGAGCTCGATGGTGAGCGGATCGTTCGGGCAACTCCACACATTGGATATTTGCACAGTGGTTTTGAAAAACTTGCTGAACATCAAGATTACAACCAATGGGTTTGTACAACGAGCCGCATGGATTATGTCAGTCCAATTGTTAACAACGTTGCGTGGCATCACGCCGTCGAAAAATTGCTTGACATTGATCTCACACCACGCTGCAAAGTGATTCGCACAATTCTTGGCGAACTTGGTCGAATTCAAAACCATTTGCTTTGTGTTGGAGCCGCAGCGCTTGACCTTGGTGCATTCACGGGATTTTTGTACGGGTTTAACGAACGCGAACATGTTTACGATATCATGGATTTTGTTGCGGGGCAGCGATTTCATCCCGATTACACACGCGTTGGCGGTTTGAAAAACGATCTTCCATGTGAAGAAACATTCAAAAAAATGGTGCACAATTTTATTGACGTGCGGATGCCAAAAGCAATTGGTGATGTAGAGACACTTTTGAATACAAATAGAATTTTTGTTGATCGTGTTGAAGGTGTCGGTACACTTACAAAAGAAGAGGTTACCGCTTGGTCGCTGACAGGTCCGTTGGCTCGCGCATCTGGTGTCAAACGCGATATCCGAAAGGATGACCCGTATCTTTGCTTCGCAGACAACTGGGACGGTCAAGGCGCAAATGCTGTTGATTTTAAAGTGCCAATCGCAACAACTGGCGACTGCCTTGCAAGGTATCACGTGCGACTTGAAGAGATTCGACAATCGTGTCACATTATTTCTCAGTTGATCGATTCTATTCCCGCCGGTCCTGTGAATACTTCACCAAGTGGAAATGTGAATATGCCCGACAAACAGGCGGTGTACAACTCCATCGAGGGCACCATTCAACAATTTGAAATGGTGATGCCAAACTGTGGATTCGATTCGCCCGTTGGTGAAAGTTACAGTGCTATTGAAGGCGCAAATGGCGAAATGGGTTTCTTTATCGTTTCAGCCGGTGGCGTACATCCTTGGCGAGTAGCACCACGTCCATGTTCGTTTATTAACTTCCAAGTATTTGCAAAAATGTTCGAGGGTCATCAACTCGCTGACCTTGTTGCAATTCTTGGTTCACTTAACATTATTGCAGCGGAACTCGATCGATAAATGTCTTGGAAAACGAAACAATCTGCGAACACCAAACTTGAAATGCGTGACGAGCCATATTTGACTCTGGCGCTTCTTGAGAAGATCACAAACGACATCATGCCTCGGTATGCAACTGGCAAGGGCGCGTTGATGACAACCTTGCATGAAGTACAGCATGTACATGGATATATTCCATGGCAAGCGATGAAAGAGATTGCAAAAGTATTGGAAATTTCTGCAGCAGAAGTTGCTGACGTAGTTTCATTTTATGAGGATTATCACAGTGAGCCGATGGGGAAAAATATAGTAGGCATTTGTCAATCTATCGCTTGCGAAGTGTGTGGCCACCAAGCATTGATCGACCATCTCAAGGATCGCCTTGGTGTAGATGTGCATGAAACCTCTGCGGATGGGAAATTCACTTTGCTTGGAATGGAGTGCATTGGTGCGTGCGATATGGCGCCGTGTGCGTTGGTGAATGGTAAACAATACAACAACCTTTCCGTTTCGATGGTTGACGCGCTCGTTGATAAGTTGAGTAACGAATAATGGCAACAACTCCCGACAAATCATTGATGCGATGTTTAGGCGAGTTCGTTGGTTATATTGTGAAATCCGTGAAAACAGATCCAACAAAAACAACTCGCGAAGTAAACCGAACCGTTGAAGAGCGAAAAGAAGGCCAAGTTACTTTGCGACGAACTACGATTGATGAAGTTGAAATACAATCAGGGGATACAAATGTCTGATCGATTTTTGACAAGAAACATTCCAGCAAAACGTGAAGACCGAAAAACGCTTTCGTATGACGAGTATGTCGCCGGTGGTGGATATGCAACATTGAAAAAAGCGCTGATGATGTCACCAGAAGAAGTTGTGAACATTGTGAAAGACGCAGAACTTCGCGGTCGCGGCGGCGCAGGTTTTCCCTGTGGTGTGAAGTGGACATTTTTACCAGAACCTGATGGGAAAGAGCGTTATCTGTGCGTCAATTGTGATGAAGCCGAGCCCGGAACATTTAAAGATCGTTTACTTGTAGATTTTGATCCTCATTCTGTGATTGAGGGCATGGCAATTGCATGTTATGCATGCAAACTTGATGTCACGTACTTCTTTATGAGGGGCGAATGGGTTGAGCAAGCGAAAATTATGCAAAACGCGATTGACGAAGCGTATGCAAACGGAGTCTTCGGCCCTCAAGGTTTAATGAATGGCGCGAGCGATTTTGCAGTTGAGTGCACCTTGCATCGTGGTGCAGGCGCATATATTTGCGGCGAAGAAACAGCACTCTTAGAAGCAGTAGAAGGCAAGCGTGGGTGGCCAAGAATTAAACCACCGTTTCCTGCCGTCAAAGGATTGTTTGGGCGACCAACAATTATCAATAATGTTGAAACGCTCGCAGCCGTTCCGCTGATTATTGAACATGGTGCTGATTGGTGGAAGTCGTTTGGGTGTACTTCATCCATCGGCGGGCCTGCAAGTTTTGGATTGAAACTCATGGGAGTTTCAGGTCACGTGAATAACCCAGATGTTTTTGAAATTGAACTTGGAACAACGCTCCGCACACTTGTTGATGATTACGCAGGTGGGATGAAAGATGGTCGCCGATTTAAGGGTGCGATTGCGGGCGGTGTAAGTATGGGCATTCTTGGTCAAGATCAATTTGATGCTGAGATGGATTTTGATATTGGTAAGAAATATGATGTCATGGGGCTCGGTACAGCATGCCCAACAATATTCGATGAAGGCACGGACATGGTCGCAGTTGCAAGAAACATTGCGAGATTTTATAAAAACGAATCATGTGGTCAATGCACACCGTGCCGAGAAGGCGCTGATTGGATTTATAAACTGCTCTGTCGAATTGAAGTTGGAGACGGCTCGATGAAGGACCTCGATCAAGTGCTTGAAGTTGCTGGATCTATGGGAATTATTCCAGGCACTACAATTTGTGGTTTGTCAGATGGCAACAATTGGGCGGTTCGAACGATTATTAATAAGTACAGAAGTGAGTTTGAAGACCGCTGTAAGCCGCATATTGTTCCTGTAACGCCACTTACTACTTCTTAGTTTGTTTTTATGCGTTTTGAAGGTATATTGATAGCGTAATGGAAGAGTCAAAAGAACAACTAGACCAACCTCCACCGACAAACGTCACCGTTCGTGGTGATGTTGATATTGATTACAAATGGCTCGAAAATCATACAGTTGATTCGTTGCGTTTTTTACAAAAGGCAGATTATGAAGTTTCGGTGCGAGTTGTATGTGATGCAGAAATGTCTGAGTTCCATTCCAAACACTCTGGGGTTGAGGGCACGACCGATGTGTTGACATTTGATCACGGCAGTGACGAGCAGTCAGTTTGTGCCGATCTAGTGATTTGTTTTGATGTTGCGATGCGTGAGTCTAAAAAGAGAAACCATCCTGTGCAAAACGAGTTGCTTTTGTACATCGTGCATGGCATTTTGCATTGCATTGGGTTTGATGACCATAACGAAGAAGATCACAAACAAATGCATCAAGAAGAAGATCGTGTTTTAGAAGGAATCGGTGTTGGTTCAATTTGGAGTAGTAGCAAATGATTTTGGCACTTTGGATCATTTTGGTTTTATCTGTATTGTTTGCGTCATGGCTTGCGGCGATTGAACGAGCGCTTCTGATGTCTTCTCAAGTTGGGCTGCGACATGAAATGGAAGTTCGCGGAATGCCAAACAGGGCGATGTGGCTTTCGTCTCAATATGAAGCGGTAACACAATCAGTTGCGTTTGCGAGAGGTGTTTGTTTTCTTCTAGTGATTGCAGCAGTTACGGGGTTGCTCGGCGGTTTTGATTCGGTCGCCTACATGATTATTGTCTCCGCCCTTGCAATTTCTGGTGGAGTGTTGTGGATTTTCGCATCTGTAGTTGGCGGTGCAATTGCCGCAGCTGTTCCAGCAGGAACGGTATGCAGAAGTTGGTGGTTGATTCGCTTGTCGATGATTCTTGGAGGGCTTGCAAGAGTTCCAATTGCTGTGATTGGTGAAATTGTTCGGCGTTTAACAGGTGCAAACTTAGTACAACAAAATGGTTCAACAGATGTTGAAGATCAATTACTAAAATCGATTGAACACTCACAGCGAGAAGGCGGCATTCCTGCAGAAGCTGCTGAAATGTTAGAGAACGTAGTTGAATTCCGCACGACGGATGTCGGTGAAATTATGACTCCTCGGACTGATGTTGAAGGGGTTGAACACACAGATGATTTGAATGAAATTAGAAAATTTGTTTTGGAGTCAGGCAGATCGAGAATTCCCGTGTACAAGGAAAACATCGATCATATACTTGGTATTTTGTATGTGAAAGATTTGGTCGCATTTTTTGGTGCGAAGGATGAAGGTTTCAACTTGCTTTCAATTTTACGGCAACCAATAGTTGTGCCAGACACAAAACCTGTGCAAGAACTTTTGGGTGACTTTCAGCGGAGTGAAGTACACATGGCAGTTGTGATAGACGAGTATGGTGGAACTGCTGGCATTGTGACAATCGAGGATGTCATTGAAGAAATTGTCGGTGAGATTCGTGACGAGCACGATGACGCACAAGCGGATGAACCAAAACTTGTGAAAGTAAGTGAAGGTCTTGTTGAAGTTGACGGGCGGTATAACTTGGACGATTTAAACGACGAACTTTCTTGGGAACTTCCAGAAGATGAAGAGTATGACACGCTAGCAGGATTTGTTCTTGCCCACCTTGGGCATGTTCCGCAAGTTGGTGAGGTTTTAGAGACGCATGAGATGCGCTTTACTACCCTTGAAGCTTCTGCAACGCAGATAAACCGCCTTTCAATTGCGTATACACTTCACGAAGAGTAAAGCCGGACATTTTGCTCATTTTGCCGTTGTGTTATATTGCCCTGTCTTCTTAGAACTCACAAAAGGAAAAAAAATGAAAACGATCTTAACAACTATTGCAATCGGATCAGTCATGATTATTGGCGGATGTAACAAAACTAAAAAAGTTTCAGTATCAACTGGAGCCAATCACACCGAACCTCAGGAAATGGATGTGGAAGTTGAAGTAGAAAATGGTGAAATCATTGTGATGATTAATGGTGAGGAACAAGTGATTGATCTTTCAGAAATTATGGAAAACATCAATCTTGGAAACCTTTCAGAAGCAGATGGCGAAGTAAGTGTGTCGGTTATGGCTTTCGGCGATGAAGACGGTCCTATGCATGTGTTCCACGGTGATGGTTCAGAAGATGGGGAGCATCACTACATGATGGAATGGCGAACTGATCAAGGCGGACATCCGCATGGGATGGAAGAGATGCGCGAACGGATGATGCAAATGCACGGTGGAAATCATGGCGGACCACACGGGGCAATGCACGGTGAGTGGCACAAAGAGTGCCCGCACGGAGAACGAGATATTCCAGAGGAACATCAGTTTATGGATGAGCTCTCAACTCTTGAAGATTTGTCACACATGATGAGTTCTCAATCAATGGCGATACTTGGAATACACATGATTCGCGATCAGCTTGAAGGCGAGACTCGTCTAGAAGCCCTCGAAAGAGTTATTGATGAAACGGAGCGAGGCTTACCCTCAAGGAATGCTGCTCTCATTGTTGCAATTGAAACATTGCAAGAACTCGGCAGACAAGAAGAAGCAGCCGAGTTAATGGTAGAACTTGTTGTTTCTAACTAAGGATTTTTCTGTATGCTTTGAGCCGCGTTTCTAAACCGCGGCGAAGTGTTGCTTTTCTTGGTTTGTCAAGATCACTGCACACAACAGTAAGCATGTTGACGAGCCCGTGATAGTCGTTCACTGAAATAATTTCAGGCGCGACTTTCGCGGGTTTGTTTTTTTGTAGGACTCCATCAATGTCGTGCATATTGTGATAATTTCCAAGTGCTAGACACAAACACGTTGAGAGATATCCATAATTGCAGAATGCAGTTGATTCGCACGTACCCCCTGGCATGAGTTTTCTTTGCCAAGGGTACTTTTGCTGGTTCATAATTTCAGCGATTGCATTCGTAAGTTCGGGGCCGAAGACGCTAGTTTTGTCTCCCACACGTAGAATTGGTCCCCCGCCGATTGGAGATTCTGGAAAACTTCGCGATGTTTCAAGGCACAAGAGACGCGAGGACTTTGGAACTGTTTTATTTTTTGCAGCAGCTATCGCGCCAACAAACCCAATCTCTTCTGCGCGGGTTAACAAAACTCCAACATTCCCTAGACCCCTGCGTGTTTTGATTTTATCTAATGCAGATATCGCAGCAGCAACTCCAGCGAGATCGTCGCACGCAGGTGCGTGAAACAAATCGCCCTTCACAACAGGAGGCTTAAACCGCCATCTTGCAATGTCGCCCTCAAGCAAAAAACCAGCAACGCTTTTTTGAAGTTTTGCGATAACCCGTTTAAACGGTTTTGCTTTTGTATCGAGTGACTCGATCGTTCCAAAATAACTATTGTCGTTGTTGTCGAAGACCTCAATTTTTGCTCCGACAAAATAGGCGTCATTTACACCGCCTCTGAATTCCATCTCTAGATGTTGTTCATCAATTTGCTTTCGCACCACAAAAGCGGGGTGATCGAGATGGGCTGTGATGTAAATCGGTTTTTTTGATGATTTTCGACTTTGGGTAAGAAGAAGGTTGCCAAATTTATCTTTCTTTAGCACGATACCGGTTTGCGCTTTGGTCCATTTCTCAATCCACGCAACGACCCGCCATTCCTGTCCTGCTGCGGTTGGAATAGCTGTTAATTCAGTTAACCATTTCAAATGTTTTTTCATGTGTGCATCATAATGGCTACCTTAAAAACGGTGAAAACAGTGCCCGAGGGTTCCTCAGACCATACCTCTGTGTAATGCTCTGTGCATACCTCTGTGTCATCCTCTGTGTATACCTCTGTGCACACCTCTGAGTTATTCTCTGTGTATACCTCTGTGTCATCCTCTGAGTCATCCTCTGTGCAATGCTCTGTGCATACCTCTGTGCACACCTCGGAGATTACCTCTGTGCATAACTCTGTGTACACCTCGAAGATTGCCTTGAAGCATGCGTCTGTGCCGTGCTCTGAGCAGTACTCTATGCATGCCTCGAAGATTGCCTTGAAGCATGAGTCTGTGCCGTGCTCTGAGGAGTGCTCTGTGTATACCTCGAAGATTGCCTTGAAGCATGCGTCTGTGCCGTGCTCTGAGCAGTACTCTATGCATGCCTCGAAGATTGCCTTGAAGCATGAGTCTGTGCCGTGCTCTGAGGAGTGCTCTGTGTATACCTCGAAGATTGCCTTGAAG
>JACNLW010000034.1:0-31856 GCA_014381305.1 Planctomycetota bacterium | reverse complement strand
CTCTGTGTATACCTCGAAGATTGCCTTGAAGCATGCGTCTGTGCCGTGCTCTGAGGAGTGCTCTGTGTATACCTCGAAGATTGCCTTGAAGCATGTCTCGGAGGATGCCTCGGAGGTGTGCGTTGAAAATTTTTTGAGAATTTTCACGAAAAAAGGCGTTTGTTTCAGACTTTGCCAAATTCTCGGGTAGATTTCCCAACGTGTGTTATGTGTAAAAGCAGAAACAGCACTTCTCACATTCTAAAAACCGAAAAAATTGAAGGAGCTACCAATGATTACGCAATTCCATGATCATCAAGAGCTGCGATCTCGTCGCAGAGAATTAAAGGACGACAAGTACTACCACATCGTTAATCGAGGAGTAGTAAAAAGAAAAACATTCCGAGATGAGGAAGATTACGACATCTTTTTGCGCTTGTTAAAAATAGGATGCAAACAATTTAAAGTAAGATTAATCGCGTTTTCTCTGATGCCAAATCATTTTCACCTACTCGTTTGGTCAATCAGGGGAGAGGATATTTCAGCATGCATGCAGTGGGTGACAGGCAACTATGCCCGCCTTTTTAACGTTCGATATGGGTTAGATGGGCATGTATGGGAGGGTCGTTTTAAGTCGAAAGAAGTTCAAGAAGGCAGGCAACTTGGAAACACTTGGCGGTATGTCGAGCAAAACCCAGTCAGAGCAAGACTTGTTGATTCACCCGAAAAATGGGAATGGACAAGTGCCTACGTAAGAGCACATAACGCAGAAGAATCCTTTCTTACAGAGCCTCCATGGTGGGGCAGTGAGATCATGAAAAAATGGTGGTCTACGCAACGATTAATTCCTGAAGAACTCGAAAAGATACGTCGCTCACTTCAAAAAAATACTCTTTTAGATTCTCTCTTAGAGTCCTGCTAAAATACCTAAATGGCATTGGCACCGATTGAAGAAATATTGGACGACCTACGGGCAGGCAAAATCATTGTCCTCATTGACGACGAAGGTCGTGAAAATGAGGGTGATTTTGTTGTTGCGACAGAGCACATCAATGTCGAACTTATCAATTTTTTAACCCGAGTTGGTGGCGGGTATCTTTGTGTTGCGATGACAGGCGAGGATTGCGACCGCCTTGAACTAGGTCCTCAAGTTGCAGATAACACAAGTGTTCGGGGCACACCATTTACGATCAGTGTTGATGGTCATCCAAGGCACAATGTGAGCACTGGCATTTCAGCAGCTGATCGTGTTAAGACACTTGAACTGCTCGTTTCTGCCGAATCTAGGCCAGACGATTTTGTTCGTCCAGGTCACATCAATCCACTTCGAGCACGGGTTGGAGGTGTGCTTGCGAGAACTGGTCAAACGGAGGGTTCGGTTGACCTTTGCAAGCTTGCAGGGCTTCAGCCTTCAGCAGTCATTATTGAAGTTGTCAAAGAAGACGGTGAAATGGCTCGTGTTCCAGATCTTGAAAAATTGTGCGAAGAACATGATTTCAAAATGTGCTCGGTTGAACAAATTATTGAATATCGCCTCGCGCGCGAGAGTCTTGTACATCGAATTGAACCAGTATGTGGTACGCCGATCGAAACCCCCTACGGCACGTTCAATTTGATTGCTTATCACAGCACCGTTGATGCGGTTCCTCACCTTGCGTTGACAGTTGGAGGCGTTGGTGAACTTGATGAATATGGGAGTGCAAAACCAACCGATGAACCAACCCTTGTTCGCGTGCACCGTAGGAATTTACTCGGGGATATCTTCGACGCAACGGATCACCCTTCTGGGAAGGAACTGCGTGCGTCTCTTCGCATGATTGCTGAAGAAGGCCGTGGTGCGCTGATTTACATGCGACCAGAACAATATGGCGATGAGTTTATTGATCGATTACAAAAAATACAACGACCAGATCAAGACGTGAATGTTCCCGATCTTACTGTTTCTGAAAAACCAATGGATCGCCGTGATTATGGAACAGGTGTACAAATTATTCGTGATCTGGGTTTGAAAAAACTAAAGTTGTTAACAAACCATCCCAAGCACCTCACTGCGCTGCACGGTTTTGGCATTGATATTGACGAACAAATTCCTATCGTTACAAATGGGGATCGTTAATCTCGATTCCCAAACATGATTGCTAAGCGGAAGCAGAGCTTTACAGCCTCAAGATAAATCCACACAAGGGTGACCATCAGAATAAAACCGCAAAACCATTCCATTTGTTTTGGAGCGCCCGCTTTTACATGTTGTTCAACCATTCCAAAATCGATGATGAGCCAAAGCGATGCAACGCCAAGAATAAGCACGTTGAGCCCAATGCCTATCAATGCAGCATTTCCTCCCTCGACTGCAGAGCCAAGCGATAAAAATGGCATTTGTGTGCCAAACATCGACATGACAAACGAGATCATGTACGTCACAAAAATACCAAGTGTTAAAATTTGAACAGCAGCGGTAAACTTTTTCGTAGGTTGCAAAATTCTAAAGTAATACAACGCCAACATCGAAACCAGCACGCTAATTGTGATGACAAATGCTTGCAGCGCAAGCCCGCCAACTGCGGAGTAACCCATGCTTTCAAGCGTTCCATCAAGCGCATTTGTAAGAACCCCCAAGAAGGCACCTTGAACAATCGCATAAATCCACGCAGTCTGTTTTGCTCGCATTGGATTTCTAAAAATCATGAAATAGACGACAATCGTGGCAATGATGCCAGCGATGCCAAGTGGCCAAGCGAGTGCAGGTTGGTTCTGTGTCACCCAAATTCCAAGCATGCCACCAATTACGCAAATTACTGTCAGCATTCCAGTTTTATTGACAACCCCTTGGATCGATGCCGTTTCCGTGCTTTCCCCAGAAAAACCAGTGTTCCAGACGTCCTCGTTTTTTAGGACAGGATTACTTGTATCTAACATGTTTTTTCGTAGTCGCATTGTAATTACCTCCGTAGTAAGTCTGCTGTATTCTACACATTACACCTATGAAAACACAAGACCTTATCGCTGCCTTTGAAACATTTGCACCTACGTATCTCGCCAATGATTGGGATAATGTTGGTTTGCTTGTTGGATCGACTTCATGGTCTGCAAACAACGTACTTCTCACCATCGATTTGACTGAGGCGGTCATGAAAGAAGCCATCAATATGAAGGCTGACACAATTGTTTCGTATCACCCACCAATCTTTCATCCCCTGAAATCAGTTACCGATTCTACGTTCAAGGAACGAGTAATTCTTGATGCGATTGCAAACCATATTGCAATTTATTCTCCCCACACCGCGCTTGATGTTGCTTCTGGCGGTGTGAATGACTGGATAGTTGCGTGCTTTGGAAGTGGTGATGTTCGGGCGCTCCGACCGTTTGGAAATTTACCGCCTGACGAAGAGTGCAAGTTGATTACGTTTTGCCCAGAAGACAAAGTCGAAGCGTTGCGCCTTGCACTCTCAAGTGTTGGGTGCGGCAGAATAGGACAGTACGAACATTGCTCTTTTGCTACTCCTGGCACCGGTACGTTCTTTGGCAAAGAAGGCACGAATCCAACACATGGTGAAGCGGGTGAGTTACAAAAAGTGATTGAATGCAAGTTTGAAATGGTTGTTTCAAAAGCGTCGTTGTCATTGGCAATCCAAGCACTTCGGCAGTTTCATCCGTATGAAGAACCCGCACTTGAAGTGCACGAATTGGGCGAACGGCCGCGCCGCGAAATGGGTGTTGGCAGACGAGTTCATTTTGATAAACCTATGCAACTTGACGAACTTGCAAGAAAACTTAAAAAACATTTGGGCATTGGCTATGTACGCGTTGCTCCAGCTGCGGGCAAGGGCGACCGCGTTGAAGTGCAAACGGTTGGTTTGTGCGCAGGTGCGGGGGGATCGGTTTGTGATCTTGCAATTGATGATGGTTGCGAAGTTTTTGTAACTGGTGAAATGACTCACCACGATGTGGTTGCTGCAACAGCGCGCGGTTGTACTGTGGTGTTGACGGGACACACAAACAGTGAACGCGGATACTTACCAAAACTTAAAGAACAACTTTCCGCCCTGCTCCCCAAAACAAATATTTCCGTCTCCAAAGCAGATGCACCGCTTTGGACATATTTTTAAGGAATGTACAGTTTGCGATACGCAGGATTAGTAACTCGGTGTTTAGCGTTTTTGTTAATTGTCTACAAGTAACTACTGTTGCACAGCTTTGTATCTTGGGCAACTTACAACATGGTCATTCACCATGCCAACAGCTTGCATGAACGCATAACAAATTGTCGGACCGACGAACTTGAACCGATGTTTTTTGAGGTCTTTTGTCATCGCCTCACTGATGGGTGTTGAAGCAGGAATTTGTGAATCGGTTTTCCATTTGTTTATGATCGGTTTGTGATTTACATGTTTCCACAAAAAATCATCGAACGACCCATTTCCGTCTTCCATAATTTCAAGCCACGCTTTTGCGTTGGCGATCGCACCGTTTATCTTTGCTTGACTTCGGATAATTCCAGCATCATTTAGTAAACGGTTGACTTGTCGTTTACCATATTTTGCAACTTTCTCTGGGTTAAAGTTATCAAATGCAGCGCGAAAATTGTCGCGTTTTTTTAGCACGATGATCCACGAGAGTCCTGCTTGGAATCCATCGAGGCATAACTTTTCATACAGCGCTTGATCATTGTGTTCAGGAACTCCCCACTCTCTATCGTGGTAGTTCACGTAAATTGTTTCATTTCCACACCATGTGCATCTTGCCATAATTATTCGCTATGATACACCCCTAAGTTAAGGTTAATCTTGGGAGGAGTATCTGAATGGGGTTCCGAGCATGAAAACGTATGTAATACAGCGCGAAGGCAACGAGATTGGTGTTTTTACAAAACGCCAACTAAAGCAGGGTATCCGCTCGGGTGAAGTAAAAGCATCTGATGAAATGCGACAAACGGGCACAAGAGAGTGGCATCGGGTGGGAAGTGTTTCCAAGCTCTACAGCGACCTGAAAGAGTCGGACAGGGAACCTGAAAAAAGGCATGATTTATCAGAAGATTCATTTGTGCTCAACCCAGACTCGGCAGACCAAACAGATTTCAACATGGATGCACAAAATCCTGATGATACAAGTGTTGATATTGAGAGCGAAGCCCTTGATGACGAGATTGATTCGGTTGATGATTCCGTAGACGAATTATCACCAAACGAGAATGCAGATCAAGCAAGGTCTGATTTGCGACGAGCAACAATATTTGCTACCCAAAACTACTTACGCCGAAGTATTTTTGTTAACAACGCTGACTCGGTGCAAAAATATGGAATCATACTTCAGTACATCTCTGTTTTTGTATTGGCTATTTTTACGTACCTTGTATATAGAAACCCTGAATCTTCAGATCCACTTCTAACAGCAGCGTCTTACGCGGCGGCAATAATTATAGGTAGTGTTGCGGCAGGAAAATGTCGTCACGCAGGTCAGCGTTTAGTTGCGAGTACACCCACTTCGGTTCGAGGTCATCAACCACTTGATATGCTTGGTTTGATAATTTTGACAGCAGGCTTGGCAATGTTGGTCGGTTCAATTCTTTCCGCTATTTTATTGACCGACGGAACAGAAAGTGCTGTATGGACAATTATTTATGGGGTTTTAGCGCTGCTTGCAACTGTTCTTGCATCAGGACTGGTGCTAAGTCCATCAATTACAAATGTAGAAATTGAAACAGTTACCTCAACAGAGGAGGCGTTTGGGCTTGTTGCGCTTGTTGCAAAAGCGGGCTTACTTCTCAGCCCATTTGTACTTGCAAGCTGTAGCGCAATTGGTGTTATTAAAGGAAGCGTTGCGCTTTATCACCTATGGCAAGCTGATGGGGCTGTGGCACTCACAAACATGTCTGGTTGGATAAGTCCACTCGTAATCTTATTGATTGCAGGTTTTTATCCACTTGTGATGTATTTCGTTCTATTGGTCTACAGCATGTTTGAACGAATGTTCAGATAAGATTGTGGGAAGATTATTTAAACAAACCTTCAATCAAGTCAAGTGGGTTTGGTGCTTCGTTATCCCCGCCAAGGGCGTTATCTAAGAGTTTTCCAACACCGTTTGTCAGTAATATCTGTACAAGATCAAAATCAGGGTCTACTTGCGTAATTGGGTTATCAATTGTTCCTGTAATGAGAATCGGCACATCAATGTCAGTGGCGAGATCACGAAGTTCCTTGATCGAATACCCAAGACCTGTGAGCGGTATTGCAGATTTTAAATGTAGCTTTCGGGTTACTAAATTGATTGTTCCGGAATATGGAATGTTGTATTTATTATCGAGTTTAAGTTTAAACTCTTTATAGGTAATTATACCGTTGCGGATTCGCATTTCGATTGGTTCGAAGTAACCTGGAATAACCTCAACATGACTAGATTTAAACATAGGAAGAAGTTGCATAGTGATGGAGCCACTGTCGAGTGCAACGTTGCCAATATCAATTATGATATCAGCGCTGAGTTGCTTCAAATTCCCATCTAGTGGGACGTTTGCATTTGCAACACGAAAACGAATAGGTTTATTGATAGAACGAATATCAGAAAGTACGGGACCGAGATCTTTGAGCAAATGACGTGTTAAATTCTGCGAGAGTTGTAAATCTACATCAGTATATGTGTTGCTAACCGTTGAGGCGTTTCCATCAAAAAATGTAAGAGTTGTTTCAAATGCAGCATTTGGCGAAGTACCCCCCGCCCTTAATACCGGCTGTTCAAGAATATGATTTCCTATAATTTCTACTGAAATTGGTGATCCAAGCGTATCAAACAAAATTCCATCAGTATTGCAAAACGTTTCAAGCAACCGTGTATCAATACCAGTTGCAGTAACATGTAAACTCAACTCTCCATTTGTTTTATTTGTTTTACCACGGACAACTGTGTGTTGCTTTCCGATATCGAGCGTAATGTCAAACGTCGCGTTACCTTGAAAATCAACAACTGGTGCAACAAGGTGGAGCGTTGAAGTTGAACCAATGTTTGTGTTTGTAAATGACGTTGCAAGTTGTTTGTCGACAACAGCGGTTACTTCAATTTCTTTTATTGACGTGATTTGGTCACCTTCTAAAAGCGCAGTGCAAGAACCTTGGATTTTTGAACTCTGTACAGACAAGGCAATGGTGCCCCAATCAAGCTTCGCAGTTGTATGTATTGTTTCGCCAATATCTCTTGTTGAAACAATTCTTTCGTCAGCGATGTATGCATCTAGTACTGTTGATGGAATATTTGTAAGTGTGACTTCGCCCTGCCCGCGAGGAAGTTGCCCAACAATTGTTTTCCATAAGTCATCAATACCATCAAGTTTATTCTTGTTTGGGGAATGGAGCTTGACATTAAACGAAGAGTTAGTTTGATTTAACATCAAATTCCCATTTGTTGAAAAAGTCCGATCGAGAACATCAGCGTGTAGCGTTGCCTGAATATTGTCAACCTTCGTATTTGTTGGGTGATGCGTAAGTTCACCGTCCAAACTAACATCACCAATCAACGAATCGTTTGTTACACCAGTTGGAACAAGTGTATCCAGATGAATCGTGAGTGTTGGATTGCCCGAAACCTCGCCACCAGTGAGCGCTTCAAGGTATTCGCTGTGAATGTTTGCTTCAATGTCAACATCGGTTAACGTTCCGTCGCTTGCATCTAGCGTAGCGGCGATACGCAAATCTCGCGCGCTGAACGTTGCGCTCGTTGGATTGTCGTTGCTGCTTCGACTTAATTTTGCGCTCATTGTTGGACCAATGTCGCGAAGTGTGTTGATTTGCACGGAATCAAGAAATGGAACAAGAAGCGACGTGGGTACATCAGACACATTACACGAACCAATAATTGCCCAATCACCAAAAGTAAACGCATCTTTTGTAACAGCTTTTACAAACTGGGTTTTACAAAAAATTGTCCCACGCTCCTGATCGTATTCGGTAAGAGATCCGTTCATTCCAACGTTAAACGATTCGGTCATGTTGGGAGATGAGATTGCTCCGCTAAACTTACTTACGGTCCAGCCACTGATGCCGTTTATTGTTGGAAGTTGTGCATCTAGAATACTTACAGTTACTGTGCCCCCACCCTCAAGATCAATTTCTCCATCGGCATTTATTAACGAAGGTGATTTACATGATGCTTGTACAAATCCACCAAGTATTGTTTCTGCGTGTAACTCTGCTGCAAAGTGTTGTCCTGGATCGACATCAAGCGATGCGGTGACGTTGTTATAGAAGAGAGAGTCCTCATATTCGATAGTCAAAGTGTCAAGTGACAAGGTGAGATTGACTTTTGGAAAAGAAAACAGATCCTTTTTTTGCTCAACTGAATTACGCCCAGGAGTTACTTTGGTGTCTTCGACGTCTTTGAAATTCTCTTCTGCAAGGGGTATTACGATGTTTGCATCACCCGTAACGTGTGCTCTGATCTGGGTTGATTGAAAAAGAAGAGAAACAAGCCCGTTTTCTACTTCGACCTCGAGATCGGCAGTTGATTGATTGTGAACTAGATGTACACCACTAAACACTTGCGGGCCAAACCAACCCACTGAGATAGTTTCCACAGTTGTGCCATCAACTTCAACAGCTTGCCGGATCATTTTTTGTGCCAAGATTGGAATGGCGAAAAATGCACCTATTGTGATTAGAACGAGTGCTGAAATGCTTAGAAACAGGAATTTTCTCTTCTTTGACATGCATTGTGAATCGTAACGCCTCAGACGGTTTGGTGAGACCAATATCTGCCGCTACATCTCGCACCTGTTATCCTTCGCGGATGCGGACGAAGTTGGAAACAAAAGCGCAAGCAAAAGTGAACCTCTCGCTTTCAGTTGGACCACCTGATGAATCAGAGGGACAGATGCACCCAATTGCATCTGTGATGGCAACTGTTGATTTTCATGACGATTTGAGCGTGACGCGGCTCGATGAGGGTGATATATCGAGATACGCCATTCTTTGGCACGAGGATGCTCTTCAAAAAACCCCCATTGATTGGTCAATAACGAGTGATTTGGCGGTAAGAGCACACCGATCCCTTGAAGCAGAGGTTGGAAAAACACTGCCTGTGCAGTTGAAGCTCGAAAAACGCATACCCGTCGGGGCTGGGCTCGGGGGAGGATCTTCTGATGCAGCTGCCATGCTTCGAGCAACGGTTGCTCTTTTTGACCTTGAAGTTGATTTACATGCCGTTGGAGCGGCAATCGGATCCGATGTTCCTTTTTTACTAGAAGGTGGAACGCAACTTGTGTCAGGTTTTGGGGAGAAACTTGAGCAAGTGCAAAGGGCTGACCTTGCACTTGTCATCATTCTTCCCCCCTACGGCTGTGCTACAGGCGAAGTGTACGATGCGTTTGATGAATTTTCTACTGTGCATTTCGATGCTGCTCGCGCTCGAAATGGCGACATTTTTAACGATTTAACTTCTGCGGCAATAGCATGCACAGAATCCCTCGCGCATGACATGGAACGGGTGGTGAAGGTTTGCGAGTCGGATGTGCATCTTTCAGGGAGCGGCTCAAGTATGTTCGTGATCTGCGATAATGCAATGCACGCAGAGGCACTTGCTCCTGCAATTCAAGAAAAGACAGGACTAGTCGCAATTGCGACCCAAACAATAGTTCCAACAAGGGAACTGGAGAAAACAGAATGACAACAATGATGATGACCGAATTTGTTCCTGCAGAGATAGATGCATCAACATGGGAAAATTTACAACCCTACTACCAGCAGCTTCTTGACCGCAATTTTAAATGTTCGGGTTGCGTGAAACAGTTTTTATTCGATCGTAGTGAACTCGACGCAGCGGCAGCCGAGGCCGGCTCAAATCTTTACATCGCGATGACATGTAACACTGAGGACGAAGATGCAAAAGCTAGTTTTCTTCGGTTTGTTGAAACAGTTGAACCGGAGTTGAAAAAAGTTGGCTTTGAACTAAACAAAAAAGTTGTTTCGTGCCAGCATGTGCAAGATTTAGACCCAGAACGATACAACGTACTTCTTCGCGATTGGTTTGCAGATGTAGAAATATTCCGTGAAGAAAATGTTCCTATTCAAACCGAAGATACAAAGTTAGGTCAGGAATATGCAGAAATCTGCGGTGCGATGATGGTCGAGTTTGACGGCGATGAAAAAACCATGCCACAGATGGGCGTGTACCAACAAGAACAGGACCGTTCTATTCGGGAAGCAGCATGGCGCCAAGTAGCAGAACGAAGGTTGCAAGATCGAGAAAAGATTGACGACATTTTTGACAAGATGGTAAAAATTCGTCATGAATCTGCGAACAACGCTGGGTTCGAAGATTACCGAGGATACATGTTTGCAGTGAAGCATCGTTTTGATTACACACCCGAAGATTGCATAGCATTTCACGATGCAGTTGAAAAAACATGTATGCCGATTGTTCGCAAACTTGCAGAAGAACGAAAGGCTGCCCTTGGTGTTGAAACGCTCCGTCCTTGGGATTTAGCAGTTGACCCTTATGGGCATGCACCTTTAAAACCATTTGACAACGCAGACGATTTGATTGAAAAAACCTCAAAGTTGTTTCATCGGATGGATGGTGAACTTGGAGAGATGTTCGATACGATGCGCGATGGTGGGTATTCATTAGACCTTGATTCCCGCAAAGGCAAGGCACCCGGTGGATACCAAGCAAGTCGTGATAGGCAGAGAAAACCATTTATATTTATGAATGCAGCAAGTCTCCCTCGCGACCTTGACACAATGGTGCACGAAGCAGGACACGCATTTCACTACATGTTGTGTCGGCACGATGATTTAGTTTGGTACAGAGGCGCCCCACTTGAATTTGCAGAAGTTGCGTCGATGAGTATGGAATCACTTGCCTATCCATTCTTGGACGAGTTTTATTCTCCTGAAGAAACGAAACGCGCAATCCGCAAACACCTTGAGGGAATAGTTAGTGTTTTGCCTTGGGTTGCAACGATTGATGCGTTTCAGCACTGGATTTATTTGAACCCAGAACACACTCGCGAAGAACGAACAGCCCAGTGGTTGGAACTTGGTAAGAGATTCGGCGGTGGAACTGATTGGTCTGGGCTTGAAATGGAACAAGAGGCCGCTTGGCACAGACAACTTCATCCATTTGAAGTTCCCTTCTACTATATTGAATATGGTATTGCACAACTTGGAGCGCTTCAAATGTGGTTGAAATATTGCACCGATCCAAAAGAAGCACTTGCCTCATATAAAGAAGGACTAAAACTTGGCGCAAGTAAACCGCTTCCACAACTTTTTGAAACGGCTGGATTGCAGTTCGATTTTACTGCTGAAATGGTCGGTACATTAATGAAAGCAGTTGAAGCGGCACTGGATCAACACGCGGAATGAAAGCACAGGGCGGCTTTCGTTCAATTCGTTATGTGTTAAAAAAATCTCGAAATGCAGGTGGTTTGCGCGCAATGTGGAAGGCAATGCGCTCGCCAAATGCGTGTAAAACTTGCGCACTTGGGATGGGCGGTCAACGCGGTGGCATGGTGAACGAGGCGGGTAAGTTTCCAGAGTTTTGCAAAAAATCTGTGCAAGCGATGGCGGCGGATATGCAGGGTGCAATAACGCCAGAATTTTTTGAGCGATATTCAATTGCACAACTTTCTGCAATGTCACCTCGAGAACTCGAAGCGTGTGGACGTCTTACTTTTCCGATATTTGCAGGACCGCTCGATACACATTACAAACCAATGTCATGGGATGATGCACTTGGTAAAACATCAGATGCAATCAAAGAGACTGAACCAAGCCGCTCGTTTTATTATCTCAGTGGACGGTCAAGTAATGAAGCTGGTTTTTTATTGCAACTTGCAGCACGTGTACGTGGAACTAATAATGTCAATAACTGTTCGTATTATTGCCATCAAGCGAGTGGTGTTGGATTAACGAGTGTGACTGGTTCGGGAACAGCGACAGTTGTTTTGGAAGACTTACATCAATGTGATCTTGTTTTTTTGATTGGTTGTAACCCCGCATCAAACCACCCAAGGTTGCTTAAAACTCTTGTTGATGTACGCCGCCGCGGCGGAAAAGTAATTGTTGTCAACCCGATGCGGGAACAAGGACTTTGCAAGTTTAAAGTGCCAAGTGATTTTCGTAGTTTGTTTTTTGGCTCAAAAATTTCTGACATCTACGTCCAACCCCACATTGGAGGTGACAGCGCATTTCTTTTGGGTGTGATCAAAAGCCTTGGCGAAACCGACGGGTTTGATAACCAGTTTACAGTAGAACATGCAGAGGGTTTTGAAGCAATTGCTAGAAGCGCTGCGAATACATCATGGTCTTCGATTGTGGAACAAAGTGGTGTTGATCAAGAAACAATTGAAAAAGTGAGCAACGTGTACGCTGAATCTTCAGGAACAATTTTCTGTTGGGCGATGGGGATTACGCACGTTGAGGGTGGCGTTGATAGTGTACGAATGATTGCCAACACAGCTATTGCTCGCGGCATGATTGGTCGAGAAGGTGCAGGTTTGTTACCGCTTCGGGGTCACTCAAACGTCCAAGGTATGGGAACAGTCGGCGTTGTTCCAATACTGAAAGGGAAAATGGCCGAAGCAATAGAACGCGCGTTAAAAATCACGCTGCCCAAGGAAGAAGAAGGATTTAGGGGAGACACAATGGCGTGCATGCAGGCGTCGCACAGAGGCGAGATTGATTATGCGATGTGCCTTGGCGGTAATCTTCTTGGTTCAAACCCAGACACGCGTTTTGCAATTGATGCAATGTCAAAAATAAAAATGGTTTCATATATGTCAACCACTCTCAATAGTGGACATTTTTTAGGGAGAGGGATGGAGACGATTGTGCTCCCTGTTCTTGCCCGCGATGAAGAGGAGCAGTTGACTACACAAGAGTCAATGTTTAATGTTGTGAGAAGAAGTTCTGGTGGTGTTCGGAGACATTCTGGTCCTCGGAGTGAGGTTTCAGTTATAGCTGAACTTGCACACATCGCAATAGGTGGAATTCAATGGGAACAGCTTCAAAATCACGATGCAATTCGAGCGTTGATCGCACAATGCGCAGATGGTTTTGATGCTGAAGAAGAACATCAAATTAAGGGAAGAACATTTCATAAGCCAACATTTGCGACAAACTCTGGCAAGGTTATCGCGCACGATTTCCACTTAAAATCTCAACATGTTTTGGGCGAACACCAGTTACGTTTGATGACAATTCGGAGTGAGGGGCAGTTTAATACTGTGGTATACGAAGAAGAAGATGTGTACCGAAATCAAACAAGGCGGGATATTGTTTTACTGCACCCCGAAGATATTACCGAGTTTGGTTTAGAAGAAAATGCCTTGGTTTTTGTGCGTGGAGATGCAGGAGAGTTACAAGTTACAGTTCGTTCATTTGATATAAGACGTGGAAACTGTGCAATGTATTTTCCAGAGGCAAATGTTCTTCTTTCGACCAAGGTTGACGATGAATCTAAAACCCCATTATTCAAAGGCGCAATTGTCGAGTTGTTCCGGCGTGTTGATACTTGAGAGTTGTTGTTCTATGCCTTTTGGTCTTTTGATGACAGTCGTGGAAAGTTCCCGAAGAAAACCATGAAGTGATCTCCCCCCGCTATCTAGATATGCACCACACGCGTGTTTGCAATCCGAACTGATGACAAGTGGAAGAGAGGATGGAAAATCATCTTTTTCTTTTCCAGAAAATATTACAGCATCTCCAGAAACAAAAAGTGGTTGTACGGTTTCTGTTTTAAGTAGTGGCATGTCACACCCAACAACCAGATAACGATCGTCAATGTTCGACATCAGGAGTGCTTCAAGGCCACCTACTGGACCAAGTCCTTGCCGACGATCATGTATGCACCGCTGTCCTTCTATATCTCCGCCAACTATGACTTTATTGACTGCGGTAGACGATGCAAAATCAAGCATCGATTCCATCATTGTTTTACCGGTTGATAACAGAACTTCGTGTTTTGGTGTCCCCATTCTCTTGCTTTTTCCACCCATTAAAATTGCAACAGTGTGTGACCACATTTGATTAACTGTGATTTAGTACAGCAATTGATTCGCCGGGTGCAACGTCGTTTTCAACAATTACTTTTGCAAGAAAACCACATCGCCCAACAATATCTGTTTTGAGTTGTTTGCCAAGGGGATCAAGTACAAAACATGGTCTCCGTGATTCAACAAGTTCAATCACTAACCCTCCTGAAAACGAGAGTTGGTCGCCCGGTTCAAGAGTTTGCACATTCAGTTCTTCAACAGTAAAGTTTTCGCCAACAGCGCCGGGGCAAACTTCATACCCTTCATTTGCAAGCTGATCAAGGATTTCTGTATCGATTAGGCTCACCGCCCTGTCTTTTGAAATGTGCTTGTCGTGATCACGACCATCTCCAGCAAGACCATCGACAGTTACGGCGCATTTTTCAACGGGAAGTTTTGGAATTCCACCAGGAGAAACGTTTACTGATAGTAAGGTTGGCATAAACGAATTATACTCTACATATCGTGTATGCCTTAATGTTTTTGATTCCTCTTTGTTACTTCTTCATGCAACCGTCTCCGGTTGAATTGATACCCGTTGACGCGGGCGTAGAGGATGTAAATAATTTGAGCGAATCGTTGAGTATAGAGCCGTTTGATCTACGAGAAAATCAATCGTTCGAACAACTCTTTAGAGTGAAGGGTAACCCAGAAATTTTTGTCAGACGCGCTGGTTCTTTGCATGCGGTGTTTCGTGATCCGCACTATGTTGAAACTATCGGAGGTTCGTTGGCGATGATTCCCACTGGAACGATCTACTGTATCGGTGAAGTAACACAAGAAGTGTTGGATCAACTTGGTGTCATCGCCAATGGTGAAACTCCCAAAAGCAAGCCAGTTCCTGATCAGTTAGACGCTGCGTGGAACCCTGCACCTCCAGCAATTTCACATAGTTCTTTGCGAACGATTCGCTTTCTCGACGACGGGCAATATAGAAGACGCAGGCTTGCTTCCTTTGTATTAGAAATTTCTATTCAATAGTGAGACTTTAGGCGGCCGTAGGGGGTTCGTTGTGCCGGTCCCAAATACCCATCATTGATGCCATCAAATAAAGTCTCTGTTGGGCTTCGGCGATTGCAGATTCATCATATTTGCAACGTGCCCCACGTTCATTGCCAAGGATTTGGGCTGCTTCACTCGGAAATGGAAGAGAGAGCCTGTTAGACCGAATTATTGGGTCGCATGACACCGACGGTGTAGGAAAACCGTTCCCAGTGTGTGGATTTGGATGTACTGTTGGATTATCCATGCAATTGACCCATCGGCAGAAAAATAGAGCAAGTTTTGCGTTACTTGTTGCTCAAATGGCTTTATTTTTCAAAAAGCATGAATTCGTAGTGCAAATTACCCAATGTAACTATTTCTCTCAGGTGCGTTACGCATTCGCTTCAATGGCGTGCGATTCAGATCCAAACAGATACGATTCATTCGCCCTTGGTCTTGTACGATACGGGGCTTATGCCTTCTTCAACTGCACCAATTCAAAGTACTGATATCACGATCAATGATCCGCTGCTGGAACCAATTGTAGAAAAAGTTCGAGCCGGTGTTCGCCTTACCGAATCTGATGGTTTGCAACTCTACGAAACACAAGATGTTTGGACACTTTGTTCCTTGGCAGATGAGGTTCGCAGAAAACTGCATGGTGATGTTGCTTACTACAATATTAACCGCCACATAAATTATTCAAATGTTTGCGCACTGAGTTGTAAGTTCTGTGATTTCTATCGTAAGAAGGATCAAGAGGGCGCGTATGAGTATTCAATCGAAGACATAAAAAAAGAAGCACATGGTGCAACAGAAGCAGGTGCTACTGAGATACACATTGTTGGCGGTTTACATCCATGGCTTCCATTTACATATTACACAGATGCAATTCGTGCGATTAGAGATGTTGCACCGAACATACATGTTAAAGCGTTTACCGCAGTCGAGATTGTCCACCTTGCTAAAATATCAAAACGTGGACGTGATGGAAATGCAGGAATTACCTCAGTAATTAACGATTTGATTGACGCTGGCCTCGGTTCTCTTCCTGGTGGTGGCGCAGAAGTTTTTGATGATCGTGTACACGATGAAGCGTTTCGTGGAAAAATCCGTGGGCAACAATGGATGGATGTACACCGTGTCGCGCACGAACTAGGACTGAATTCAAACGCAACGATGTTGTATGGTCATATCGAATCTCGCGTAGAACGATTGCGACACATGTCCCTGTTACGTGAAGAACAAGATCGCGCGAACGAAGATAGTATTCAAGGAAAGTTTCAAGCGATCATTCCCCTTCCGTTTGTACCGGGCGTAAGTGAATTCGCACATTTGCCGGGACCAAGTGGTTTAGAAAATTTACGCACAATTGCAATACTTAGATTGATGCTAGATAACGTTCCACATGTGAAAGCATTTTGGATTATGCAAACACTTCACATGGCGCAGCACATGTTGCAGTGTGGAGCAGACGATATTGATGGAACGGTTGTCTGGTACGACATCACAAAAGTCTCATCAACATCAACACACCAAGAGTGCACGGTTAAAGATTTGGAAAGAGCAATTGTTGATGCTGGCTTTACCCCTGTAGAACGAGATACGTTGTACCGAACCGTGCACCGCAATGGCACTAACTGGACAGTAGCGGAACAAAACTAAACGTCCGATAACTCGGATTTATACCACCACTATGCGGCTTTCGTGATCGGTGCTTTTCGTAAATCTTTATTGCTTGCAGCGAGTCGGTCGCAAGCCCATGACTGCAACACTCTTATAAATTTTGCACGTGCAAATGCTTCTGCATCAGATGCTGCAACACAGTTAGCTGGCTCGAGTGAAACCTTGGTTTTTATTGGCGCAGTTGACATCTGCTCCACCCATCGTCAGATTCACGCACAAGATGATGTCAATTATCAGGTTTTTGGTTTAAATCCGAGGCGATCGAAAATGCCTTCAAGTTGGTCGTTATCAAAGAACTCAATCATAAGTTTCCCCGTCCCCTTCTTGGATCCTAATGTGACTTTTACCTTTGTCCCTAAATGATCACCAAGTTGCGAAGACATATTTTCTGCAAACATTTCAACAGCCGAAAGTTCAGTCTTTTGGGTTGAACGTTTTGCCCCAGTATCAATCTTTTTGAGCTGCCGTTCGAGTTCTCGAACAGACCACTGCTCACTCGCACATTTTCGAGCAATCGCCTTGCATTTTGACATTTCAGGAACGCCCAAAAGTACTTTAGCGTGCCCCATCGAGAGGCGACCATCACGAACAGCATCTTTTACAGAATCTTCTAAATCGTTGAGGCGCAAGAAGTTAGATACGCTAGAGCGGTCAATTCCAAGCTGAGAAGCAATGTCTTGTTGGGTCGCATTGAAGTCCACGACAAGCCGGTCGAAAGCCTCCGCCCTATCGATCGGATTCAAATCTTCACGCTGAAGATTTTCAATAAGAGCCCATTCTGCTGAAGTTCGATCATCAAGATCTTTGATTATTGACGGGACATGCGTAAGCCCAGCAATCGAAGCTGCTCTCCATCGCCGTTCACCAGCAATGATTTCATAGCCGTTGCCCGAGGCTCGCACCACAATTGGCTGCATGAGCCCAGCAGTCTTAATTGAATCGGCAAGTGATCCAAGCGAATCATCATCAAACACCTGACGAGGCTGCTTTGGATTTGGTGCGACATCATCAATAAGCAATTGAACCAAGCCGCCATCAGCGTCCGAAGCCGAATCCCCACCACTAGAATCAACACTCTTTTTTGGAGGCACCCCAACCTTACCACCAGACCCTAAAACTTCGACAGGCTTATGAAGTAACCCACCAAGTCCTTTTCCCAACCGACGATCACTTTTCTTTTTTACTTTTTTTGCCACAATGGTTACTCCTTCAACCAGCTATAAACACCGAATATGTTCCACGTGGAACGTCTCGCTTTTCCCCGTGTCATTTATCTCAGGGTTTTGTATTCACGTCAAGCCCAGCAAGCGGTAATTATCCAGATATATGACGTCCTATAACTACAAAGCCATGCAGTATTCCACGATAATTGTAAGTGAAAGTGGCGTAAATGCTGGCAAAATACGCGATAAGCACGATAAATGACCCTAAGATGCACGAAAACACAATTTACGCCGGTAGTGGAATGACGTCGCACGGATCGATGCACATGTGAAGAATGTCTCCAACCTCGCCTAGATGGCGTGGGTTCACCTCGGTGACTCGTAGAATCAAATCATCAGTGACTTTGATTTTGTGCTGCGCAACTTCGCCGAGATAGATCGTCTCTTCTCGTGTGCCAGAAAATCCGTTTTGTGCAGCAGGGCAGTCGACAACCTTGATTGCTTCTGGCCTGAGGGAGCAAACCATGTTTATTCCATCACAGCGTTTTTCAGATGTAAGGACACCAAAGGCTGTTTCAAGACCTTCTGAATTTGGCGTGGCTGGAACGAAATTTGTTTCTCCAATGAACTCTGCAACAAACTGCGTACTTGGAGATTGATATACATCTCGCGGGCTACCAACCTGCATCACTTTGCCATCTTTAAGAATGGCAAGTCGGTCAGCGATTGAGAGCGCTTCTTTTTGATCGTGCGTAACATAAACAGTTGTCATACCAATAGTTGTGCAGATTCTACGTATCTCACTTCTCATTTCAAGTCTGAGTTTTGCATCAAGATTACTCAGGGGCTCATCTAAAAGGAGGACATCTGGTTCTACTACAATCGCTCTGGCGAGAGCAACCCTCTGTTGCTGGCCACCCGAAAGCTCGTTTGGTTTTCTATCTGCCAAGTGTCCCATATGCACCGTTTCAAGGGCGTTGAGAGCCTTTTTTCGTTGATCAGTGGGGGAGTTTTTGCGAATTTTAAGTCCATACGCCACATTTTCTGCAACCGTCATGTGTGGCCAAAGCGCATAACTTTGGAAGACCATGCCGGTGTTTCGCTTATTTGGTGGCGTGTGCGTGACATCTTTATCACCAAAAAGAATCTTGCCAGCAGTTGGATCAATGAATCCTGCAAGCATTCGAAGCAGCGTGGTTTTCCCACACCCAGAGGGTCCGAGCAAAAAGAACAACTCACCCGAACCGATGGATAAATCTATCTCATCTACGGCGAGCGTTTTTCCATAATGCTTGGTTAAACCGGTGAGTGAAATTGCTGTCATAGATGAGGACAATAACAGACCTCCGCAGGGCGTGGTTCTTCTCTTATAAAATTTTAGGTGAATCAAACTACTTTGCAGTGTACGATGTCAAAGATGTTAAACCCAAAATCACAACTCGAGCGCCTTCGTAACTGGCGGGCTCGACCATTGCGTGACACAAGTATTGCCGATGCGGTTCAAACAATGCGAAAAGGTTTACGAAAAGGAAATCGCCAATCTACCTCTTTGGTTGAAGCGTGGGATGAACTTGTTCCACCACACATTGCTAGACAAGCAACAATTGTTTCATTGAGAAGCGGGGTGCTTGAAGTAGCAACAGATGGGGCAGCAGTTGCCTATCAACTCAACAGACTGATCCGTTCTGGACTGCTTCGAGATTTACAATGCGCAAGCAAAGGCACATTGAAAAAAATAAAAGTTAGAACTGCTTAATCAGCTTTTTATTTTCCAACACAAAAAGAAGAAAAAACATGTTCAAGTACGTCGTCGGGAGATACGTGCCCAGTTATCTTACCCAGCGCCTGTAATGATTCACGAATACACGCAGCGCACAGCTCCGCAGTGTGAGAATTCGATTTTGCGTCTGTAACAAAACCAAGGGCAACTTCTAACAACTTTTCATGTCGTGGCAGGAGAGCGGTGGCACCTAATCCAACTGAACAGTTGTTTTGTAAAAACACCGCAACTTCTTTTCGCAAGTGTTCAATCCCCGCACCAGTTGTTCCACACACAGCGTTTGTCTTATGAACTCGTAGATCCGCTTTTGTTTTCACAACGATTGTTTGTGTATTTGTTTCGGGTTCCCTATCCTCAGGACCAACACACCACAATACAAGGTCGGCGTGGTCGATCGCGTTTTGCGCAGTGATTTGTGTTGCATTTGACACTTCGTTATCACAAACATCTAATCCAGCGATATCGACAAGCAATGCATTTGTAGAACCAAAGACTACTTGTTCTTCGATGGCATCTCGCGTTGTCCCAGATTCTTCATTGACAACAACTCTTTGTTTTCCAACTAAGTAATTAAACAAAGTGGATTTACCAGCGTTTGGTTTTCCCGCAAGAACTACTTTTGGAAGATGTCGTAGCGAGGACATGGGGATGGCACGATCAATGATTGACGAAAGCGTGACACTTGCCTCATTAAGTTCAGTATTGAGTTTTGTTAACGAAATTGCTTCTACGTCCTCTTCATCAGTAAAATCAATTCCAGCTTCAACAAGCGCGAGTGTCCGCGTAAGTTTCTCCGTGATTGGCTCAGTAAGTTTTGACAGTACACCTTCTCGAAGCAAGGCGGCACCAGAAAGTTCGGCGTTGTTAGATGCAGAGATTGTTGCCGAAACGCCCTCGGCCTGTGCAAGGGAAATGCGCCCCGAGAAAAAAGCACGCGCAGTAAACTCGCCTGCAGTTGCTTCGCGTCCACCAGTTGCTTCAACGCACAGCGAAACCAACCTTCTTGCTAGAAGTGGGTTACCTACACATTGAATTTCAATAAGTTCATCACCGGTATACGATGCGTTTTTTGCAAAGGCACCAAGTAGAACAGGTAATTTGTTTTTCCCAACGTCAATGGAACAGGAGATGATAGAACCACACTGCGGGAGTGCTCCAAGTTTCTTTATTCCACTAAACGCGCTTGGGCCGCTCATGCGAACCAAGACTCGATTCGCATATCCATGAGCAGAACTGATCGCGATAATGGTTGAATCAAGATCCATCGGATCGTAAACCTAATCCTTCTTCTTGAACGACCGCTTGCTTGCCTTGTTTTTCACTTTCTTTCGACGTGCTTCCATCGCATCTGCCCACGCCCGTCCTTGTTTGTCTTTGGGTTTACCGCGTTTACCGCCCGCATCAACTCGAGCAGCTTTTGGGGATAAATCCATCTGATCAACATGTTTACGGATGTGCCGGCTTTCGAGAATGCCAACAGTACTTGATGTCAAAATGTACAACGTTAATCCAGAAGGAGCACTGTACAACATCACAGGGAATAACACGACCATCATAATTCTCATGATCTTTTGTTGTGATTGTTGCTCCGGTGTCATCGCGGATCCTGTTTGAGGAGACATATATTTTTGTTGAATAAAGAAAATAACACCCATGAGAATTGGCAACAGGTTAATGCCCGTCATATTCCACATGAGAAATTGCTTTGGTTCTTCAAACGCGCCAAAGAAGTGATCGGATGCACTGAGGTCTGCAAGAAATGACCATTCGCCGAACATCTGGAACACTCCAAAAAATGCAGGTTCCTGTCGGATGTCGAACATGAAATATAACAAAGCGTAAAGCGCAACCCAGATCGGCATTTGTAAAAACATTGGCAAACACCCAAGCATTTGGAATGGATTCACTCCGTGCTTCTGCATCAACGCCATTTGTTCGCTTTGCACCTTCTTGGGATCGTTTGGATATTTTGATTTTAATTTGTCAATCTCTGGCTTAAGTTTTTGCATTACTTTGCCAAAGCGTTGCATGTTGATTTGTGATTTTTTTGTTATTGGATGCAACAGGGTTCGAACGATCAACACCAATAAAACAATCGCAAGTCCCCAGTCAAATACAACATGTTGATCTAGTGTTGTAAGCACCATTGCTAAAAAATCAGCAAGCCACTGGAATGTACAAATTGCGCACATGCTTGACATTTGGTACAACACCATGCCCCGCATCGACAGAGAAACATAGGGTTGATTGTTATCGAGAATAGAGCGCTTGAGCGGCCCGGCGTACACACCCATCGTTAAATCAAGCGTTGTGTTTGGTGCAATAGAAGTTTTTGGTGCCCACAACGCAGTCAGGATAAACTCTTGCTCATCTACGCCAACAGTTTGTGCAGTAATAACCTGCACAGTACTTTTGAGAAGTCTTGAACCATCCCCATCATCGCTGATGTTTGGAAATACTGCTATCGCAAAATATCTATTCGTTGATGCAAACCACGAGAGTTTCAAACCATCTTCGGTAGTTTCTGTGGTTGGCCAGAGTGGTTCGCTTCCAACTTTTGCAGCATCAGCGTACTCATATAAAAAATCACTTGACTGAATTGGCGCAGCTTGATTGGGATCGTATTCATCACTGAGTTCCCAACCAAAACGAAAACGGCGACGATCCATGTAACGTGATCGGTCAACACGCAAACTTGGTGGTCCGTACTGCAACCATTCAACATCTAGCTTTGAAGATGAAAGGTTCTGCACCCGTTGGTTAAGATGTAACCCATACGATTCATCGAGTGTCCAAACACGCGTGACCTTTGCAACAGCGTTGGCACTTTCATCAACAACGGTTGCCTCAAAACTTCCTGTGCCCGTAACGTTCCAAACGGTAGGTGATGTAAGGTGAAGGAGTTCACCGTTAATCGTGATCTGACTTGCGCCAAGTACCGAAATGTCCGCAGTTTGAACGCCTTGCTCTGTGTTATATGAAAGTTCGTGCGTTGTTGAAAGCAGATACAAGTCATCGATTGGCGGCTGTTCTCCAACACCAGAACGATATTTATTCCACGCAAGTTTGCCGTCGACCGTTTCGAAAATATCTGAAAAACGAATCGAGTGAATGCCCGCGCCCGCTCGAGTGAATTCCACTTCCATTTTCGCAGTTGCCGGATCTGTCAAGGTTCCCAAGGGAGCAGGGGTCGCATCATCCTTATATAGAAGGAGGGATAATTTTCCTGCAACTGGAGCTGCAGGCATCTGTTCCTCGACAATCGGTTTATAAACAGGAGTTGTTTCAGCAGAAACAGTCGTATTCTCGTCCTGAACAGGCTTTTTAGTCTCAGGAGTCACTTCTGCAGCAGGGGCAGCGTTTTCACTTGAGGCAGGTTTTGTCTTGTTTGGTCCAAAAATAACAGCAGCAAGGACACCTGCTGCGGCGACCAATACGATGAATGGAATCAAACGACGTTTTGCTTGCTTCGTCATAGTGCGTTTCTTCTATAAAGGGAGATGTGTTTACCGTCCTTCGAGGAGCCGGTCCCCAAGCCAGTTGCTAAGTTCTGGAATTGCATGGATTTTATCGCGGACGGCTTCAATGTCATAATCAAGCCGAAAAAATTCAACAGTGGAGGCTTCATCATCAAGAATTGCGTAACTGCTACGTGGATCAAGATCCCGAGGTTGCCCAACAGATCCCGGATTGATGATGAAGTGGTCATCATTTGTGTATTGGAATGAAAAATCATCAAGATCATCTGGTTCTAAAAAATCTGGTTCGTCAAGGAAAATGCCAGGCACGTGCGTGTGGCCAGACATAGCGTATTTGGGAATTTTATCAAAAATTTGCTTCATTTTGACCGGCGAATTAATCGCGTCATCTGGAAAAAGATATTCATTGATGGGTTTGCGGGGTGTGCCGTGCACACAAAGAAAATCACCCAACCTTGTCCGCACACGCAATCCGCCTAGGAAATCCCAGCGTTTTGCAGCAATTACTTTATCTTCTTCCGCATCAAACTGTGCGCGAGTCCAATACGCAGCGTCTTCGGCAGCCTTATTAAAATTCGTTGGTTCATACAACGCGCCGTAGTCGTGGTTTCCAAGAAGTGACCACTCGCATCGCTCTGCGACCAAATCAACGCATTGTTTAGGATCGGGGCCATATCCAAGAATGTCACCCAAAGAAATAATTTGATCAACTGAACGCTGATCGATATCACTGAGCACTGTTGTCAGTGCTTCGAGGTTTCCATGGATGTCACTAATAATTGCAGTTCGCACAAAATCTTCCTGTCGCTAAAGTCTAATTTGGGCATGATACGCGTAGCGGAGCAACCTTGCCGTATCTTGGTTTGGTAGAATACTCGCTTCTCAAATTCAATATTCTGAAAAGAAAGGACGCTTTAGTGAGCGATCAAAGACATTTTGATTTAATTGTGATTGGTGCCGGACCCGGTGGGTATGTTGGGGCGATTCGAGCTGCCCAACTTGGGATGAAAGTTGCGTGTGTCGATCGAGACAAACTCGGTGGTGTATGCTTGAATTGGGGTTGTATTCCATCAAAAGCCCTGTTGCACGGTGCTGAAATGTACAGCGAGTTTGTCAATCACGGCGAATCGTGGGGGATTTCAGCAAAAGAAATTACGCTCGATTGGGGAACGTATATTGGACGGTCTAGGAAAATTACTGAGCAACTGAATAATGGTGTTGGATACCTATTCAAAAAGAACGGTATTGAGCACGTGCAAGGACACGCCCACATTGTCTCAGGAGCAACAAATGGCGCACCATGCAAAGTTGAAATACTTTCACCTTGTGGTGATTACTACAACGGTGCTGGTAGCGAAGTAGTAGAAACAATTACCGCCGACCGCGTGATGGTCGCAACCGGTGCGAAACCGCGTGAACTTCCCTTTGCACCTTGCGACCAAGAAGTGATTGTGAATTCATCAAAAGCGATGACGCTTGATGAAAAACCAGAATCAGTTGTTGTCATTGGGTCAGGAGCGATCGGCATGGAGTTTGCGTATGTCTATAACGCATTCGGTGCAGAGGTAACGATCGTGGAAATGCTTGATCGAATTCTTCCGCTCGAAGATGAAGAAGTAAGTAAACATGCGCAGCGAGCATTTAAAAAACAGGGGATGAAAATACACACATCATCAGCAGTGCAATCCGTTGAACGGAATGAAAACGGTGCAACAGTGACATGTACAAAAGATGACAAGGAAACGTCAGTGCAAGCACAAATAGTCTTGGTTGCCATTGGTGTTGGTCCACGAACGGACGGGTTGTTTGATGCTTCCCTTGGTCTTGAACTAGACCGCGGGTATATTAAAACCGACGCTAAAACGGCAAGCGAACCGACATACGCAACAAACATTCCGGGCGTGTTTGCAGTTGGTGACATTATTGGCCCACCACTTCTTGCACACGTCGCTTCTGAAGAGGCAGTGACGTGCGTCGAGCGAATGGCAGGTCATCACACGCTTGGTGTTGATTATGCATCTATTCCAGGTTGTACATATACGAACCCACAAGTAGCTTCGATTGGTAAAACTGAATCGCAGCTTAAAGACGAAGGTGTTGAATATACAAAAGGTGTTTATTCTTTGAAAGCGCACGGCAAAGCGATCGCTGTTGACGCCGCAGATGGTTTTGTAAAACTTCTTGCGAGTAAAAAATATGGCGAAATTTTAGGTGCGCATATCATCGGAAAAGATGCAAGTGAATTGATTGCTGAGGTTGGTTTGGCAATCCGCCTTGAAGCAACCGTAGAGGATATTATTTCTACGATGCACGCTCATCCGACCATGGCAGAATCGATTCACGAAGCTGCGATGGGTACGGAAGGAAGAATGATTCACAATTGAGTTCAGGTTTTAAAGAAACAACACTAGACAATGGTTTACGCATTGTTGCGGAAACTTCAACAAGTGCAGCAAGCGCAGCGATTGGCTTTTTTGTAAAAACCGGTGCGCGTGATGAAGAAGCGCCGCTAATGGGCGTAAGCCATTTTTTAGAACACATGATGTTTAAGGGAACTGACACACGTACTGCGGAACAGGTCGACTTGGCGTTTGACGATCTTGGTGCGCAACACAATGCGTTTACGTCTAGCGAGATGACAGCGTTCTGGGGCGCGTCTTTACCAGAGTCGATTGTAGAAGTGCACGATATTCTGGCTGATATTTTGAGACCCGCGCTTCGCCAAGAAGATTTTGATGCAGAAAAAAGTGTGATTCTTGAAGAGATTGCAATGTACGACGATCAACCGTTTTGGGTGTTGTATGAGCAAGCAATGGAGCATTATTACGGGAACCACTCTCTTGGTTTTCGAGTTCTTGGAACGCCAGAAACAATCAACAACATGCAGCGTGATGCAATGCAAACATATTTTGATGATCGTTACAGTGCGGACAACACGATCGTTGCATTGTCTGGGAACATAGATTTTGATGCAATGGTTGAAACAATTGCAAACAAATGCGGCGAGTGGAAACGAACAGGCGCAACGCGTGGCCCAGTGAACGTTGTAAGAAATTCAGGCACGTGCGAAGTTGTCATTCCAGAGTTGCGTCAACATTACGTCATCATGGCAATGGCGGGTGCGTCCGCGCAAGACGATATTCGATACGCGTCTGCTACGCTCGCGTCGATTCTAGGTGGTGGTGATGGTTCTCGGTTGTATTGGTCACTTGTTGATAAGGGGCTAGCCGAAGAAGCGGGTGCAAATGTTGATCCAAGTGATGGATACGGAGAACAACTTGCGTATGCGGTGTGCGCTCCAGAAAATGCGGTGCGTGTTTCTGAGGTTTTGCAAGATGAACTTTCCAAAATTTCATCAGCGCTTACACAAGCTGATTTAGATCGAGTTGTTGCCAAAGCGGCAACTGCAGCCGCGGTTGGTTCAGAGTTGCCTGCGGGGCGTATGCAGAGGCTCGGTAGTTTGTTGACTACTACGGGTGTGTACAGTTCCCTTGAAGAAGAACTACAAAAACTTGAAGCACTTACACTTGGCGATTTAAAAGCAGCAGCAGAAGCATTTCCATGGGAACCGCTTCTTGTTGCATCAACGAAGCACTAACCAATGACGATTCTTTCAGACACAGCAATTTGTTTGCGGTGCTGGGACTTTTCAGAAACCAGTCAAACTGTCAGTTTGTTAACGAGGGAACATGGGATTATTCGCGGTTTAGGGAAAGGATCTAAGCGAGACAAAAGCCCATTTTCTGGTGGGTTCGATCCTGCAACGCGAGGAAACATTGTTGCACGGACAAAACCAACAACAGATTTGGCGCTACTTACAGAGTGGCGCCTTGAACAAGTGTGGTGGCAAGTGCGGAACAATTTGCAAGTGAACAAGGCTGCGATTTATGCAATTGATCTTGTTGGTAGGTTAATTACAGACCACGATCCGCACGTAAAAGTATTTGATGCGCTTTGTTTGACTTTGGATCGTGTTGACGATGGGCACTTGATTGACTGGCCGCTTTTACAATTTCAATGGACGCTCTTGGTTGAGACAGGGTACAAACCCACGCTTGTAAATCACGATTGTGATGGTGATGAAATTCTTGCTTTCAGTTCTAGTATTGGCGGCGTTGTTCCTGATACAGGCGAAGTGGACCGGGTGCGTGTCCGGCGTGAAACAATCGACCTTCTTCAAATGCTCAGTAACGATCAGAACATGCAGCCGGTTGAACCCGAAGCAATGGAACGAGCAAACCGTCTCTTGGGACATTATCTCCGTGACCTCATCGGCAAAGAAACCTCTGCCATGCGATGGATGTGGAATAAATAAACTCGCCCCCGAAATAAACTCACCCCCGGTGAGTTTATTTGCGGTGAACAAACAGCATCCTGAGATAATTTTTGATGAATTTGGAAAAATTACTCGACCCGAAGGTTGGTAAAAAATAAACTACCCGCGGGGTAGTTATACTTCACAGTGTGACGAGAGTAATTGCGATATTGAATCAGAAGGGTGGCGTTGGCAAAACCACCACAACGGTGAACCTTGCTGCTGCGTTGGCTGAAATGGGGAACCGGATTTTGGTGATCGACCTTGATCCACAAACACACCTCGGCTTGCACTTTGGCGTGGAGGATGCGGCGACATCAGTCTATGACTTACTCATTGATGATGAAGTACCAATAACAGACGCTCGGATCAAAGCACGAAAAAACATCGATCTTGTCACAAGTGAAGTAGATCTTGCTGCTGCGGAATCAGAACTCGCAGCAAAAACTGATCGGCATGATTTGCTTTCAAAAAAACTTGCACCAGTGCTTGGCGAATATGATTTTGTCATCATCGACTGTCCCCCAAGCCTTGGGCTACTCACAATCAATGCACTCGCCGCCGCAGAAGAATTGATCGTACCAATGCAAACACACTTCCTTGCACTGCAAGGCGTGAGTCGTTTGTTCGAAACAGTTTCGCTTCTTGTTGGTGGGCTCAACCCGAAACTTCGAGTAACCGGTGTCGTGCTTTGTATGCACGAGAGAAACACAAAACTTGCCCGCGAAGTTGTCGATGATTTACAAGGATTTTTTGATGCATCGCGTGATCAAGATGTGCCATGGAAAAATTGTGTGATCCTTGATCCGCCAATTCGCCGCAACGTAAAACTTGCAGAAGCTCCAAGTTTTGGTCAAACAATATTTGATTACGAACCGGAATGCGCTGGTGCGAAAGATTACAAAAAACTTGCTGAAAGTGTTGTTGAGTGCGCAGCGCAAAACACCAAGCCGGTTGAAGAGCCAGAACCACAACCACTTGGCAATGAGTAAACGCACGCAGTTGCACTGGAAAATTGTGTTTTGTTTGTGGTTTGTTGTCGTAACCATTGCTACACATACACCCGCAATGCAGGAATCTGAAACCCCCACGTTTATCTCGCCAGACAAATTGTTTCATTTTGTTTCGTTTGGTGTTCTTGCAATGACATTTTGGTCCACGGGATGGATAAAAGATAAAAGGAAGGTGCTTTGGCTGTTCATTCTTTGGTCAGTCGTTGACGAACTCACACAAGCGTTGCTGCCACTTGGTCGACCTTTTAGCGTCGCTGATCTCATAGCAAGCGTGCTTGGCATCGTTGCTGCAGCGAGTTGGATGGGCATGCTTACATTTCCACAATTACGCGAAGTTCAAACAAAAGTCGACATGCTCTTGTCGAGAACAATAGTGTGGTTCGTGTTGTGCCCAGTTGCGCTCATCGGAGCAGTAGGCACAAGCGCAGTCATCTGGAAGATACTGTGGAACCTGTATCAAGTAAGTTTCGGACCACTTTCACTATGCCTTGGTCTCATTATTACTGCAACAGTGTTGTTATCAATCATTTCAATCTGGGCGCAATGCTTGGAAAAGAAAATCCTAAAAAAACTATTTCCTACATTGCTCGTTCTTGGAATTGTTGCAATCATCATTGGATTTGCAACCTCTGATATTGAAGTGGGAGCGTACACAATTGGTCTTACCTTTTTTACAATTGGGAGTGCGCGTATTTGGCGAGCGACAATTACTGATAAATCCACTTGGGGGACGATGTAAAAATGGTGACACACAAGGACAACCTCGAAAAGAATACACGCACGGTTTGGTCGATGACTTTACTGAGTCGCATCGCTGGTCTTGGCCGTGATGCTGCGATAAGCCGCACTTTTGGCGCGGGGGCTGTTTCTTCTGCATTTTTCTTTGCGTTTTTGATTCCAAACTTGGCCCGTAGATTGTTTGGCGAGGGCGCACTTTCCGCAGCGTTTATTCCTGCGTATTCAAAATTGCTACAAGAAAATCCAGAAAGAGCAAAAGCGCTCGCCTCTCTCACAATTGCAAAACTCATCGTATTTCTTGGTGTTGTTGTCATACTCGGCGAATTATTATTGTGGTCGCTCGTCACATGGGCACCGCGACCAGATGGCACGTTCGGATTGATGATGACCATGTTGCCGTACATGCCGATGGTTTGTGTTGTTGCGGTTCTTGGCGGTATTTTGCAAACACATGGAAAGTTTGGTCCAACAGCGGCAGCGCCAATTCTTCTTAACGCGTGCATGATTGTGGCAACACTTTTGTTCGCCGATGTTTTCACTTCGGTTCAGAACCACATGATGGCAGTGGGCGCTGCAGTTATTGTTGCGGGGCTCCTGCAAGTTGCGTGGTCTTTATATGCACTTCGCGGCATCGCATGGTGGACAGCCGATAGAGCGTGTGGCAAAGAAGATCTTCGAAATATGATGGGAAAATTAATCCCAACAATCATTGGTCTTGGAACGCTGCAACTCAACACGCTCCTTGACGGACTCATTGCGAGTTATCCAATAGTTTTTGGTTCAACTATATTTGGAGTTACCTACCCCCTTGGTGAAGGTGCGAACGCTTCTCTAAATTTTGCTTCGCGTCTGTTTCAGTTTCCACTTGGCGTGTTTGGTATAGCAGTTGGCACAGCTATTTTTCCACTGCTTGCCTTGCAAGCAACCAAGCGAGATGCATTTGGTGACACCGTTCGACGCGGGTTACGTCTGGTTGTTTTTATTGGATTACCAGCAAGTTTAGGGTTGATTCTTGTGCGCGATGTACTTACAGGCGTTGTGTTTCAGGGTGGTTTGTTTACAAGTGGCGACACGTCTGAAGTGGGTTTTATTTTACTTGGGTATGGGACAGCAGTTTGGGCGTACTCGATGACACAGGTTCTTACTCGCGCGTTTTATGCAGTTGATGATATGAAGACGCCTGTGAAAATTGCGGTGCGTATGGTTGCGCTAAATGTAACCTTGAACGTCATTTTAATTTGGACACCACTCGGTACGGCGGGGCTTGCGTGGTCCACTGCATTTTGTGCTGTCATTCAAGTTGGTGTGTTGATGCGGGTTATTCGAAAACACGTCGATGTTCCCGCTGATAAAACAGTTGTGACATCATGGATAAAAACCGCGATCGCTTCGTTAATAATGTCAATTGCAGTTGCGATGTCACTTTCGCTCATTCCCGTGGATTCCTCATTCTCATGGTGGGAATCTTGCATCACACTTGGGATCGCCGTGGGAGTAGGCATTGTGGTTTTCGGAGTGTGCGCTCATCTCTTAAAGATGGAAGAAGGGAAGTGGATTTTGGGTTCTAGAAGTTAGATGTAGAAAAAACGCACTTTTGTTGTTCAAAATGTGCAAGAAGTGCGTATCCTAAACATATGCGAACATCTATTTATACACGACATCGCGCTGGTTTTACCCTTATTGAATTAATGGTAGTGGTGGGGATTCTCATTATTCTTGCGAGTATTTTGATACCAACGGTTTCAGCAGCATTTCGTACAGCTCGATCGAAGAAAGATTTAACCCAACAACGCGGAATCTATCAAGCGATGGTTTTGTATTCGACTGGGAATGACGGCAAATTCCCGCTCCCTAGTGAGATTGTTGATGAAAATAATCCTGATCCAGCGATCAACACAACAAGTGCACTCATGTCATGGATGGTGATGCAACGATTTTTTGATTTCACATATACAGTGAGCCCAGTTGAAACAAACTCAAACATTCGGGTTATTTCTGGTGGTGACGGTGCCGATGGCGTGGATACTGATTTTTCCTATGACTATGATATTTATGATGGATCGCTCTACCACTGGGATCCTGACTTTAATGCCGATTTTACGCAGGAAGTTGCGCACAGTTCGTACGCACACCAAGCGCTTGTAGGACAACGTCCACGGATGAAATGGCATTCGGCTTCGGGTGCAACCGATGTCATCATCTGTAATCGTGGGCCAGAACTCATAGTTTCGTCAAACGAATTGTCGGTTGTGGATCAATACACAGGAAGTGATGACCCTTACGATATTAGAAAGACGAACACATTTGGATTTCATGGTTCCTCTGAACAGTGGGAGGGCGCTGCAGTGACTGGAGATGGTTCAGCAAAGATGATTGAATCGTATATCAATACCGATATGACCTACTCACCACTTGATGGCTCACTGCTGCGACCAGATATTTTATTTTCAGCAGAATTTGGCGATGTAGATGAAGATAACCCAATGGCATCTGGTGATAACTGGGTCATCGTGACATCCAACGATACCACCACCTTCACAAAAAACGAAACCGTTCCTGTTTGGGATTAACCCCCCCCGAAAACACACACCCCCGAAAACACCCCCCCCCGAAAACACACACCCCGAAAACATCCCGCGGGTTGTTTTTTCCAAAGCAGGTCGACGGATAAAAACACGTCCTATAACCAATTTTTGTAG
>JACNLW010000053.1 GCA_014381305.1 Planctomycetota bacterium | reverse complement strand
TCAATCAATATTGGTTCAAAGGTAAGCGGGTAGGGTTCCATCACATCATCATGCCGGTGATTTGCACTTCAAAGATAAACTTGCCATCAACGTATCCTTGCGCATCACAAACAAAACGTCGCCGTTGAAATTTGCGAATGATTGAAACAAGCGCAAGTGTGTCATTAGGCACAACCTGTCCACGGAACGAACATTTGTCGCACCGCGTAAATCCCATGAAATGTTTTTCTTCGGAGTTCAAGTGGTAGAGAATGCTGCTGATTTGCGCAGCTGCTTCGATCATCAACACGCCCGGATAGAGCGGTCGCCCTGGAATATGTCCCGCAACCCAAAACTCATCTTCTTTGACTTTTTTGATCCCAACAGCGGTAAGTTTGTCATCGCTAACGTGCGCAACGTAATCAAGGTGCCGCATGTCGCCGGCTTGTGGATTCATCTCCCCAACTTCTTCTGCGGAAATCACGATGTTGGTGAGATCTATCGTTGAAAGATCAATAAGCGGTTCAATTGCCATTAGGGGTTAGGGTATCAAAGAAACAGACCTAGACAACGCCTAGGTCTGTATGTTCTTTTTCAACGTGCGGTTTTTATCCGTCACTGCTGCGTAGGTTCAAAACGTCTTTACGAACTTCCTGTGCAGCGGCTTTGATATCTTGCATGGCTTTTCGAACACGTGTTCCAGCGGCTTTGTTACCACCTTCACATTTTGCCATATCTTCAGTCACATCACTAACGAGTTGAACGAGTCTGTCATAAGCTTCCATCGGTATGCCTCCAAAGCGGGTTGTATGGGTCTTCGTAGACCCAAGTTTTTCTGTGCGTGAGCGGGGCCGAGTGCCCCTAACTATCTCTTAGGTGCATTGTTTATCGGCACAACATGCTTTGCAACCCCGAAATTGAAGAAAAATGGCTAAAAATAGGGTTTTGTTAGGTAAAAAAGTGAATTTTATACCCGAAGTTCAACGGATTCTGGTTTTTTGGCGTTGTAGTTTGCCCGAATTGGATCAACGACTGTGGCGATGAATTGGTCTACTTGGGCTGGTGCACGTCCCACAAATGCGATTGGATCGGTCATGCATGAGAGATCGAGAGATGCAAACATTGGTTCTTGGGCGAGCCTCTCTAAGAGGTCGTTTTCAGCGCCTTCTTCCTTGATTTTACGAGCAACATCAATGGCATGGCCTCGAACGACTTCATGGGCGTCTTGCCTGTCGGATCCAGCAGCGACAGCCTCCATCATGAGCCGCTCAGTTGCAAGGAACGGCATTTCTTGTTGTAGATTTTTTGCAACTCGTGCTTCATGCACGATGAGCCCTCGAGCGACATTGTTGAGAACGTCAAGCATGCCGTCCAAAGCGAGGAATGCTTCGGGAAGAACAAGCCGCCGGTTCGCCGAATCGTCCAGCGTGCGTTCCATCCATTGGACGGCAGCAGTTTGCAGTGCGTTGGGAGGCATATTCATGACGAACCGAGCAAGGGCACAGATTCGTTCGCACCGCATAGGGTTCCGTTTATAGGCCATGGCAGAGGAACCGATTTGTTTTTTCTCAAACGGTTCTTCAAGTTCACCGCGATTGGCAAGCAGTCGAAGGTCAGTTGCAAACTTGTGAGCGGTTGCAGCAACTGCCGCAAGACTTGCAAGAACTTGGGCATCAACGATGCGAGGATATGTTTGACCAGTTACGGAAAGCCGTTTGTCGAGTGGCCAGCCCATTTTTTCTGTGACGATCTTGTCAAGTTCTTCCACTTTGTCATGGTCACCATCAAACAAGTCCAGAAACGACGCTTGCGTGCCAGTAGCGCCGCGGACGCCACGGAATCGCATGACTTCGAGGCGATGTTCAAGATCTTCAAGGGCGAGGGCTAAATCTTGTGCCCATAACGTTGCACGTTTCCCAACGGTTGTTGGTTGTGCTGGTTGATAATGGGTAAAACCAAGTGTGGGTAAACTTCTGTTTCTTTTTGCAAAGTCTCCAAGCGAGACAATAGCGCTTGCTACTTTGGCGGCAATGAGTTCAGTTGCATCTCGCAGCTGCAACATTTCGGTGTTGCAATTGACAAATTGGCTTGTGGCACCGAGGTGGATGATCGCTCTGGCGGCAGGGGCGGCATCACCTAGGGTGTGGACGTGGGCCATGACATCGTGGCGGAGTTCTTTTTCGTATTTTGCTGCAGCACCAAAATCGATGTTGTCGAGATTTTCTTCAAGTTCGGTGATTTGGTCTGCTGAGATTGTGAGCCCGAGTTCGCGTTCACCTTGGGCGAGTGCGAGCCATAATCGCCGCCAAGTGCCGATTTTTCGACGCTCAGACCATATCTCTTGCATTTGTGCCGAGGCATATCTCCCCGACAACGGCGATCGATATCCACCATGTTCATCCATATCCGCATTGTACCTGACCTTGGACCTCGGTCAGGGCAATAACAGCAAATTTAATTGACTCCGAGTCAATTAAATCGAGGTTCAATTTAATTGACCCGGAGTGAATTAAATGGGGGGTAAATTTAATTGACTCGGAGAGAATTAAATGGGGAGTTTATTTAATTGACTCGGAGTCAATTAAATGCAGGGATTTTTAATTCACTCGGAGTCAATTAAGTTGAGCACAGGGTTGAGGGAGGGGATGTACGATGGGGGATATGACGACGTATGGAATATGGGCGAGTTTATACGTGGCAAGCGTGATTTCACTGCTCTCTCAGATTGCAGGAAAACCAATAAGCGTCGCTGCCATCGTAGGAAGCGGGTTCCTTGCAATGGCAGTGTATGTTCTTCACCGAATTTCGCCAGAAATCACCGATGCGATGCAACGCCGCCACCTGCAAGCAGTGGCGCATCGAAGAACCATGCTTTTTCTGTTTGGATTATCAAGCATCGTTGCTTGCGGAATGCTCTATATGGTGCAGCCGATTCTGCTCCTTCTCCTTCCAATCGGTTGCATCGCGGTGACGCTTTATGGTCGAAAAACTGTCTGCTATCCCTTACGGAATATTATGTATCTGAAACCCACCACCGTGGGATGCTCCATTGCTCTGTTTGGCTGGGTACTCACCGGAACGCCACTGCCACCCGTTGGGGCAATTGGAATGGCGATTGTCGTATCCGCTGACGCACTACTTTGTGATATTCAAGATGTTCAATACGACAAAACTTGTGGTTGCGTCACATTGCCCGCAAACGTGCACGCACTGACAATTTGGTTCATCGTGTTCTCATTGAACATTGTTGCTGCATGTTTTTTGTGGTTTGCAGCAGGATCACTCGTCGGTTGGATCATACTGCTTCTCTGTCCAACACTTTTTGTATTGCGAAGATTTGACTTGCGAATGTTTGTAGACCTTCGCCTTCCGCTCGTTGCGGTGATAGCATGGACATTATGACGAACACGCAGTGGATCATCTATATCTTTGCCGCTTATGTTGCAGGCAGTATTCCATTTGGAGTCCTCATTGCGAAAACGAAAGGCATTAATATTCGAGAGCACGGATCAAAAAACATTGGTGCAACAAATGTTGGAAGAGTGCTCGGGAAGAGATTGGGAATCAGTTGCTTTTTTCTCGATGTACTTAAAGGTGTTATCCCAATTCTTGTTGTGGGATACGCCGCAAGTCTATACGGGAAATCACTCAATGAAATCGGTACAACTGAAATATTGTTGTGGATTTGTGTTGCACTCGCTGCTTTGCTTGGTCACATGTATTCTTTGTTTTTAAGGTTTGGCGGCGGGAAGGGGGTCGCAACAACGTTCGGTGGCATGATTGCCATGTGGCCGTTTTTGACGCTTCCTGTACTTGTCGCTTTTGCAAGCTGGATCATCACAGTAAAAACGACAAAATTGGTTTCACTCGCAAGTCTTGTATCGTCGTTTGTCTTATTCATAGCGACTGCCGTGTTTGTCATGGTTCAATCACAGATTCAACACGCATGGCCGCTTCTTGCTGTGACATTTCTTATTTCTGTCATGGTGTTCTGGAAACACCGGTCTAATATTAAACGAATTATGCGAGGTGAAGAACCGAAAATTGGTGGCACAACAAAGTGATGATTTACTGCAACGAAACGGTTTTAAAAACAGATCTTTGTCAAGATGATTGGGTAGTGAGTAATGAAACTGAAAAAATAGAAACAGGCATTGAAGCGGGTTGTAACACAATTTATATTGGCGATGAAACAGATTCTATTCGTCCAACACTGTTTGCCCCAACGGTCGAACTTGCATTACTTTTTATCCAAGCAAATGAAGAGGTTTAATCACCAAAACAAGTGCGAACTGCTTTTGCAGCTTTGACAAACCGGTGATTGTTTGGAACAAGTCGTTGCTTGTTTGCAACTGAGAGAATGTCTTTCGTTGCGATGTGCCCATCCTGCAATCCAATCATTTTGTTCATCTCTCCAGCCCGAGCAAGTTCAATGGCAGCGGTTGCAAACGTCGTTGCAAGTACACGGTCAGATGCAGCGGGCTCGCCACCCCGTTGAATGTGTCCAAGTGTTGTTATTCGAGATTCGATACCGGTTCGTTCTTCGATTGTATTTGCAACAACCGATCCAATACCGCCAAGATGGATTGGATCTGCCCTTGTTGGATCAATTTTTTCAACAACTGTAGTTCCGTTGATTGGCTTTGCACCTTCAGCGCATGCGATAATCGAAAAACCACTCTTGCCTTCGCGGCGTTCTTCAACAAAGTCACAAATTTTTTGCATATCAAATGGAATTTCTGGAATCAAAATTACATCAGCACCAGATGCAAGCCCACTTGAAAGGGTTAGCCACCCAGCGTTTCTTCCCATCAATTCGCACACCATTACTCGGTGGTGGCTATTGCCAGTTGAGTGTAAGCGGTCGAGAGCCATCGTTCCAATTCTCGCTGCAGTTGTAAAACCGATCGTTAACTCAGTTCCAACAATATCATTGTCGATTGTTTTTGGAACACCAATACATGGAAAGCCAGCTTCGATTAATGGTTTTGTGCAAGTGAATGTGCCGTCGCCCCCAACGACAAAAAGAATGTCGATTGCGTGTTCTTCGAGCGTTGCAATACATCGGTCAACCGCATTGACAAAAATTGGGTCTCCTGAATCAGTCTTTCCTTCAAGGTAACGGTCGGGGCTGACGCGATTGTTCGTGCCAAGAATTGTGCCGCCCTGCGTAAGAATGCCGGAAAGTTCGTTCAGTCCAAGTTCGACAACTCTGTTTTCTACTAGCCCCTTGTAACCATCACGAATGCCCACTACTTCCCAGCCATGTTCATAAATGGCGCTTTTGCCAAGACCGCGGATTGCAGCGTTTAGACCCGGGCAATCTCCGCCACCCGTGAGTATTCCAATTCGATTTATTTTTGTCATCTTTACATATTCTGCTTTACTGGTCGCACGGTCATTTCACCGACTTCGACATGAGCGGGTGATTCTAAAACAAATTGAACGCATTCTGCAATGTTTTTTGCTGACAACGGTTCGTCAACTGATTGCATGCCCCTGACTAGATTAAGTTTTGTTGGTTCATGGGTTACAGATTCTGCAAACTCTGTCATGACAACGCCCGGAGCTATGGTGGATACTTTGATTGTATTACCGTCTTTGCGACTTCGAATGCTGAGGTCTTGTTGAAGCCCTTCACTCAATGCTCTGACAGCGTGTTTTGATGCGCAGTACACGCCAGCTCCAAGGAAAATTCTTCTCGCTGACTCTGAACTAATATTGATGATGTTCCCAGTTTTTTGTTCAAGCATTTGTGGAAGCACCGCGGCAATTCCGTAGAGAACTCCCTTAATATTTGTATCTATTATTGCATCCCAATCTTCAACTCTGCACCGAAGCATCGATGCCATTCGAGCGATTCCAGCGTTGTTGACAAGTGCGTCAATCGCTCCAAAATGCTCCAAAGCTGTTGTTGCAAGAGTAGTGACATCGCTTTGCACTTGTACATCACATTTCACGGGTATGACATGATCTCCAAGCTCGGATGCCAACGTGTTTAGTCGAGCATCCCTGCGTGCTGCAATAACCAATCCTTTGGCGCTTGGCGCAAGATTTCTTGCAATTGCTTCACCAATTCCACTGCTTGCACCAGTAATAATGGCAACACCTGACCAACGATTGTCGCGTTCTTCGTCCATTGCAGGTACTATCCTACCTTCTATGACAGAACAAAAAGTACAACAGCAAGATGAATCACAATTAGTTGCAGCAAGACGTGCCAAAATGACTCGGTGGGCGGATGATCTGAACGTCTATCCATGGGGTCACCGCGAAGACGACCTCACTTCGCTCGCGGATGCCAAAGCGATGTTCGATCAAGGGGCACATGATGCAAGCAAGGAAGAAGGTGCAGAAGACGCGCGCCCTTGTGTCAAAGTTGCTGGTCGCTGTATTCAACATCGAGCGATGGGGAAACTGACGTTTCTTGTGATCCGAGATGATTCGGGCGACATGCAAATCAGTTGTTCAAAAGCAGCGTTGCCAGAAGAACAATTTAAAGTTGCGAAAAAATTAGATTATGGGGACATCATTGTCGCAGAAGGTCCCGTCGGTGCAACGCAAAAAGGGGAAATCTGCGTCTGGGCAGATCGGTTTGAACTTGCATGTAAGTCACTCGTGCCACCGCCGGAAAAATTCCACGGTTTAAGTGATGCCGAACTTCGGTACCGACAACGCTACATGGACATGTATTCTAATCCTGAAACGATTGAAACGTTTCGGATGCGATCGCATATTGTCTCGAAGATTCGGTCATTTATGGACAATCAGAAATATCTTGAAGTTGAAACACCAATGATGCAACCACTTGCTGGCGGTGCTGCAGCGAGGCCGTTTCAAACGCATCACAATGCACTCGATATGTCCTTGTTCTTGCGGATTGCACCAGAGTTGTACTTAAAAAGATTACTCGTTGGTGGTATGCGAAAGGTCTATGAGATAAACAGGAACTTTCGAAACGAAGGTGTATCGAGAAGGCACAATCCAGAGTTTACGATGCTCGAAGCCTACCAAGCTTTTGGCGACTGCGAAACAATGTTGTCGTTGACCGAAGAAATGGTGCGCGATGCCGCTACTGTTGTTGGCGATCCTTCAGCGATCGTTTATGGTGAACACACAATTGATTATGCAAAGCCCTTTGAGCGAATTGCGTACGGCACACTTTTTGAAAACGCAGTTGGCGTATCAATGTCTGACGAGCAGGCAGTTCGAGCAAAGGCTGCTGAACTTCACATCACGAATGCAGATAAAAGAAATCATTGGCTTCTTGTTGGTGATCTATTTGAGGAAGTTGCAGAGGGTGCGATTGATCCTTCAAGGCCAACTTTTGTCACAGATTTTCCAAGTGCAATTTCCCCGCTCACGCGTCCCCAAGAAGACGATCCGACGCTGTCACATCGCTGGGAACTTTTTATTGCAGACATGGAAATTGCAAATGCCTATACTGAATTGAACGACCCTGATTTACAACTGCAACGCTTCACAGAACAACTCGAGGGTGCAGATGATGAAGTTGCTGCGTTTAGAACACTTGATGAAGATTTTATTCACGCCTTGCGCGTTGGAATGCCACCAGCTGGTGGATTAGGTTTAGGGATTGATCGACTGGTCATGTTACTGACGGGCAACGAATCAATTCGAGATGTTATTTTGTTCCCACTCATGCGATCACAGGAGACACAATCAGATGATTCGTAAAGCACTATTATTTGTTCTTTTACTCACTTCAATTTCTGTAGCCGACTGGCAAACAATCGAAGATGATTGGTACGGATTAACGATATCAGAGGCAAAATCTGGTTGGCTACACATAACACTAGAAGAAGATGGTGATTTACTCCGTTCGACTTCAACGCAGCAGTTGGAACTTTCTCGTGGTGGCATTGTGATTGAAATTGAAGTCGTCAACGAATTTGTTGAAACGAAAAAAGGCAAGCCGATTTCAGTGCACACTATGCAAGAAGCGATGGGGCAGGTGAGTGAATCGACTTGGAAATTCATGGATACTGAAATTGAAATGACATCTATTGCTGGGGGAACACCGGTTACGAAGAAAATGCCCATGCCAAAAGGTGATTGGATGACACCGCAAGTTGTGGCACAGTACTTCAAGGAAGAACTTGCAAAGGGAGTTTCTACTATTGCATATCAAACACTCTCGCCAGAGTTGGGTCCGACTGTAGTCACATTTGTGCTCACCAAACTTTCCGAAGGCGAACGTGACGTGATGGGTAAGACACAAAAAATTACAACGTGGAAAACTGAAAATGACGCGATACCAATCACAGGTATCGATAGTTATGACAGCACAGGCAAAAAAATTGAAACGATTATGAATGCGGGGTTCGGTGAAATGAAAAATACACTCATGACGAAGCAAGCAGCGCAGTCGCCAGTTGGCGAAGTACCTGAACTGATGGTCAAAATGTTTATTGAACCCAGTCAAAAAATAAAAAGCGATGGATCAGTTCGTAAAATTGAAATGATTGCAAAGTCCAAAGATGGGACACCGGTTTTGTTTCCTACAAGTGGATACCAAACAACAGTAGCAAATGCAGATGGTTCATGCACGGTGGTGTTGGACCTAGATCAGCCTCAGATTGCAACAGCGGAAGAAATGAACGATCCGCAGTTCCTCTCGAAAACCGCTCTTTGCGATGGAACAGATGCAGCGGTCGTTGCTTTAGCAAAAGAGGCAGTGAAAAATTTGCCCTCAAATGCAAGTACATTCGATCGAGCAGAAGCAATGCGAAAATTTGTGTATCAATTTATTACGAATAAAGGATACGGAAACGCATTTGCTTCTGCATCACAAGTTGCTAGAGATCCTTCTGGCGATTGTAGTGAACATGGCGTTTTGCTTTGTGGGTTGTTGCGGGCTTCTGGCATTCCATCTCGTGGCGTGATGGGTGTTGTGTATATTTCTCCTGACCTTGCAAACTTTGGAAAAGCCAACGGCGTGTTCGGCTGGCACTTTTGGACGCAGGCTCTTGTTGATGGCAAGTGGTTGGATTTTGATGCGACATTGCCAGAACAATTCAGTGTTGGCCATATTGCATCAACAACATCTTCATTGCAAGCGGAAAGTGTGAACGCTGACATGGCTGGGATCATGGCACTCATTGGGAATACTGACATTGAAGTCGTCAAAATAGGCAACTGAAAAAGTGAGCGACAACTTCACACTTCCAACTCGATTCGCTAGTGGACATAAAGGTACATTTGGAAGTGTGTGCGTCATTGGCGGGCAGCGAAGCGAAGATGGTGTTGTGATGATTGGTGCGCCCACGCTTGCAGCGAACGCAGCGATGCGAAGTGGTTGTGGGAAGTGCATGGTTGCAATGCCAAGATCAATTTTGTCAGAGGGCTTGACGTTGGCGCCAACAGCCACTGGCATTGAATTGCCAGTTGACGAAGTTGGAAGGTTGATGAGCAGCAGTGCAATAGAAGCAATCGATCAACACGCGGCAAGTTGTCGGTGTTTGATCATTGGGCCAGGCTTTGGTAGTGGCTGGCCACAACAGCAAATTGTTGCAACATTGCTTTCTCGAGATGATCGACCAGTTGTGTTAGATGCTGATGGACTGAATGCTTTTGCACAACTTGAATCAGGTCATTTGGAGTTACAAGCGCCGACTATCATGACTCCGCACGTTGGAGAATATCAACGTCTTGCAAACAAGCTTGGTATTGAGCAATCTGTTGACAATGTACAACTTGCTGCCGAAGCACTGGCACAGACGCTAGGCTGTGTTGTGGTTTTGAAAAGTAATACCACAGTGATCACGGATGGCGTGAGCACTTATGAAGAAACGGGCGGGAGCGTCGTATTGGCAACGGGAGGCACGGGGGATGTGCTTTCAGGAATCATAGGTGGGCTTGTTGCAGGATATGGAGCGAATTGCGCGATGCACTTGGTTGAAGCTGCTGTTCTGGGCACGAGATTACATGCACTCGCGGGTGAAAAGTTCGTGAAGGCGCATGGTTCTTCAGGCATGCTTGCGACTGATCTGCTTTCTGTATTGCCCAATGTAATGTCAGAAGTTCGCGAAGAAGAAAAGAGTTGAGTTGAAAGGTACAATACGCATATGAGTACTAAAGTTTGTGATATGACAGGGCAGGGGTTTGTGCATGGTGTGTACGCATTGGTGAATCCGCAAGTTGGGACAACGCGCAATGGTGACCCATTCCTTAAGTGTTTGCTTCGTGATGCAACTGGTGAAGCGATTGGCCGTCTCTGGCGCTTCGACACCGCAACAATGCCAGACATTACCGCTACTGGTTTTGTAAACATTGAAGGCGAGCAGGAGATGTACCAAGACAAGTTGCAAATCAAAATACGGGAAATTTGGTCGCACGAACCATCCAAAGAAGAACTCGTGCATCTACTTCCAAGTTCAGACTACGACATAGATGAAATGTTTGCAGAAGTGACTGCAATTATGCACTCGCTGACACATCGAGCTGCAAAGGCAATGGCTGATGCATATCTTGGCGATGCTGAACTGATGGATAAAATGCGAGTTGCGCCTGCTGCGATGCAAATACACCACGCGTGGATTGGTGGTTTGCTCGAACACACATTACAACTCCTAAAATTAGCAGATGCAATGCTGCCAAATTACCCACGTTTGAACCGCGACATCATTTTGATTGGTCTCTTTATTCACGATCTTGGCAAAACAGAAGAGTTGCGTTGGGATCGAGGATTTGAATACACGCGTGAAGGTAATTTGATTGGGCACATTGCAAGGGGTGCAATGTGGTTAGAAGAGAAAGCAAAAGTTGCAGAAGAAACACTCGGCGAGCCTTTGCCCGATGGTTTTCTTGCAGTGCTTCAGCATATTGTGTTGAGTCATCATGGTTTGCTAGAACATGGAGCCGCGAAATTGCCATCGACACCAGAAGCAATTTTTGTATCTCAACTTGATAATCTCGATGCGCATACGCAAACCGCACTAGACATAGCCCGTCCGACCCAAGGGTCACTCGCAGGAAACGAAGCATTTACGGAGCGAATTTGGTCATTAAATACCAAATTGTACCGCCGAGACCCCTTGATGCCTCAATAAACCACACTTTGCACGGTTTTCTCGGATCTTTTTCTTTGGAATTGCGTATCTATGGTGTACTCTTTTAATTCAAAGAGGTGGCACTTTGGTCACATAACAATTGGAGAAAACATGATTCACGCTATTTTTGTAACAACCCTTCTCGCTTCGAAC
>JACNLW010000027.1 GCA_014381305.1 Planctomycetota bacterium | reverse complement strand
GGGGAAACGGTTCCGCCGAGTGCTCGTGCAAGCAGTTGGCAACCAAGGCAGATGCCAAGAACAGGAAGTTCCGCATCGTCGGCTGCTCTGAGTAAAGCAAGTTCAGGTTCTACCCATGGTTCATCGCAATCAGGTGGTTGAGGACCACCACAAGAAATGATGCCATCAAGTCCCTGTAAATCTGTAGGTAACTTTTCGCCAAGATGTACTCGCACAACTTTGAGAAGATGTCCGTCGTTTCGCAAACGGATTCCAAGTCGATCAGATCCGGTGCGTTCACTATGTTCAATAATTAGAATTGCCATGGAGAGATTTATCCACCTGTGATTGGTTGTTCAATAGTTGGAATTGCGGATGGTCGTTCGTGCAGCACTTGAGCAACACACCGCGCGATGCCCTCAGCATCGATGCCCGCTTCTTGGAGTTGCTCTTGACGCGATCCATGGCCGATCCAACGATCTGGTAAAGCAAGCCTTGTGATCAAGGACGAATCGAGTTTTCTGTTTGATGCTTCTTCAAGTACTGCAGCACCAAAACCACCAGTGATGGAATGATCTTCAACTGTAATCACTGGAACATCGTTCGTTAAAAGTTGCTCAAGCAATTCGCCATCAATTGGTTTTGCAAATCGAGCATCGTAGACATCTATTGCATGTGCACCATCAAGTTGCTGTGCAACTTCAAGGGCAGCGATTGTTGGAAGACCATATCCAAGAATTGCGAGATCTGGGTTGTTTGTTTTTCGAAGTTGTTGTGCTTTGCCAAATACAAATGGTTCGCACGTGCCTTCTCGAGTAGAAACTGAGTCTCGTGGATACCGAACGGCACTTAATCCAGATTCATAGCCTGACATAAATGTAAGTGCAGCCTTCAATGACGGTTCATCTATTGCAGCCATAAGCGCGGCGTTTGGTAAAACACGAAGCAGTGCGATGTCGCAAAATCCATGATGGACTGGACCATCACCACCGACAACACCTGCGCGATCTAAGCATAACCGTACGGGCAATCCTTGCAAAGCAGACTCTTGGAATGCTTGGTCAAATGCTCGTTGTAAGAAAGTTGAATAGACAGCAAAAAACGGCTTAAAACCAGTTTTTGCCATTCCTGAAAGCATGTCAAATGCGTGTGATTCACAAAGACCAGTATCCCACACTCGGTTAGGAAACTTGTTGAGTAATTTGTCGACGCCTGTACCGTCTGGCATCGCAGCAGTTGCGGCAACGATACGCTCATCGTGCTGCATGAGTTCAGTCATTGCATCTGCATAAGCCGCGGTGAAACTCCGCTCGCCTGATCGTACTTTGACTGTATCTTTGATAACTTCAAAAGGTTTTGGAGAATGAAACGCAGTGGAATCTTTTTCGGAATACGAAAAACCCTTTCCCTTTGTTGTATGAACGTGCAACAAAAGTGGGCGATCAACATCTTTTATCTCGATGAGTGCATTGATGAGAGAAGGAAGATCGTGACCATCGATAGGACCCACAGAAAGTAAACCGAAATGTTCAAACCATGAGTCTGCTGAGATGGCATCCTTCATCATCTCTGTCATGCGATGTGATAAATCGCCAAGGATGGCACCGCCGGGGAGTTTGCCCATGACGTTCTTTGCAGTTTGTTTGAGTGATCGATATGTAGAGCCAACACGAAGATGATCAAAGTAGGCTGAAATCGCGCCTTGAGGTTTCGCAATACTCATCCCGTTATCGTTGAGGACAACGAGGAACTGTCGTTTTAAAGTCCCTGCATTGTTTAAGCCTTCCATTGCAACGCCATTGACGATGGAGCCATCTCCTACAAATGCAACAACCCGTTTTCCGTTCTCGTTTGTTTCAGCATTAAATGCATCACCGCTGAGTGTGTCGCCACGAGCCATACCTACACTTGTGGAGATTGCAGTTCCTGCGTGACCAACCGTAAACAAATCAAATGGTGATTCATCAGGGTTTGGGAAACCGGACATTCCTCCGCGCTGCCTGAGTTTACTCAGGAGTGGAAATCTTCCTGTGAGAAGTTTGTGTGTGTAACATTGATGCCCAACATCAAAGAGGAGACGATCGTGCGAAAAGTCGAAGACGTAGTGCAACGCGATCGTGAGTTCAACAACACCTAAGTTTGGTGCGAGGTGACCGCCGCTTTCCTTGACTTGTTCACAAATGACATGCCGCAATTCTTTGGCAAGGATTGGTAATTCGTCGACAGGAATCTTTCGAAGATCAGTTGGCGATTCAATTTTTGGGAGGTACATAAGTTCCATACAGAGGCGTGTATTGTACGATCATCTTGTGCGGCAAGCCATCCAAACATTGGAAGTTTGTAAAGTCTTTCCTGCTTTTCCAAGTGTTTCCAAGGCGGTATTTGCCTGTTTTTTCAGTTTTTCTATTGCTTCTTTGGATTTTTCTACACCAAGCACACCCGGATATGTTGTTTTGCCAGCGGCTGCATCTTTTCCGGTTGCTTTCCCAACATGGTGGGCAGGGCTGTGAAGATCGATGAGATCGTCAACAATTTGGAACATGAGTCCAATGGAATGCCCGAATGTATCGATTGCTTGGAGTTGCTCTTCGGTTGCATTTCCACAGAGTGCGCCCATTTTGCATGCTGCGTGAATGAGCGAACCAGTTTTATTTCGGTGGATAGATTCAAGATTTTCAATATCGTCGAGATGTTCTGGTAAACCTCCAAGCGTGTCGTACACTTGACCGCCAACCATTTCGACAGTCGCTTTAGAAAGTGTGTGGCACAGATTGGCTTCAAGAGTAGGGGCATGTGACCCATCAGATATTTGTTGTATCGCGAGGGGGAGGAGTAAATCTCCTGCTAGAACCGCCATGGCTTCATTTGTATGAATATGGAGCGTGGGTTTCCCTCGTCGAAGGTTGTCATCATCGATACAAGGTAGATCGTCGTGGACGAGGCTGAAGCAATGAATGTATTCAATGGCAACCGCTGCGGATATTGCGTCGTCCCATGATCCACCAACTGCTTCGCAACACAGAAGCGTGAGGGCAGGTCGAACTCGTTTTCCACCACCGCTTACAGCGTAAAGTGCAGCATCTAGGAGACTTTGCGGAAGTTGCGCTGCGTGAATCCGTTGAACCAACTCAGGTTCGACATAGAGTGCTGCACGAATAACTTCTTCAGGCGGAGTTTCTGTTGTTTGAGGCATCACAAGGAGATTTTACACGCTGGTTCGGGTCCTGTGCCAAACGATGGACTCAATTGCGTGTCACCGCAAAACTCACCCCCGAAAAACTCACCCCCGATAAACTCACCCCCGGTGAGTTTACTAGACCGTGGGTGAATTAATCTCAAATCTGACCCGCGGTCTTACCCGAGGTCTTTGGAATATACTCTACGTATGGTAGATACTGGAATCGATGATCTGACTTCGTTAATCAATCGCGGTGGAATTGTCATGATTCCACTCTTTATATTGAGCGTTATAAGTTTGGCACTTATTATTGAACGCGTATGGTTTTGGTTGTTGATGGGCGGGCGTGGGAATATGCGTCGCTTGGAAAAGTTGAATATTGCACTTCGATCAGGCGACAAAGAATCGGTAAGAAAAATGACTCGTCGAGAGGGCTCGCCGTATGGTGAAGTTGCAAATGCTTTGATTTCTCAAGGCGCGAGTGATGCAGTTGCGATGGAAGCTGTCGAGCGGCAACGACCAAGGCTAGATCGTTTTATGGTTGCACTTTCAACAATCATTACTGCTGCTCCTCTCCTTGGAATTCTTGGAACAGTGATGGGCATTATTCAATCATTTCGATTGTTGGGCGACCAAGCAACGCTCACGGATCCATCTGATGTTGCTGGAGGTATTGCCGCAGCACTTTTGACAACGGCGCTTGGTTTAATTGTTGCGTTGGTGACACTTTTTCCATATATGTTATTCCGAGGATGGGCATCCCAAACTATCGGGCGACTTGAAATGATAATTGCTGCTGCGCAGCAGGGAATTTCTCACGAAAATGAGAATCCCAAAAAGGAGAATGAATCATGATTTTACTTTGCACACTTGCAATTACATCAACGATATTTTTTGATGACAAACCAATTGTTACAGAACCAGTACAACAATGGACGCGGAAAGTATCTGGCGACAACATTGTTTCATTGGAAATAGTATCTCGTCGATACGAAGCTCAAGGCCGGCCAGATGTTTGGCTCATTGGGGTTGCGCACATTGCAGATGAATCATTCTACGGACAGGTTGCTTCATTGCTTGAACAATTAGATGTTGTCCTTTATGAATCAGTACGTCCAAGTGGATCGCGTCCTCCAATGGGCGACACGCCAGAAGAAAAAATTAACACAACAAAAAAATCATTAACTTTTATTGCAGATTCCGCATCCGCAGCTGCAAATGAAATGGAGATGTTGCCCATGACAATGGATGACGTGATCACTGATTCTTCGATCTTGGATCGTCGCTTGTCTGGTTGGTTAGATGATGTTTCTGTAGATGCATGGGAAAATCCAATTGTGATTGTTACAGATGAGGAATCTGGAACAATGACATTCACAAGTTATGGTGCTGATGGTAAACAAGGTGGCGAAGGAGAGTCAGCAGATATTGTTGAGTCCCGTACGGTTGCGATTGCTTCCTTAGAGGAAGAGATCACCGAAGAAGATATTGAGAATGAACCTGATGAACCAAGCGATAATATTCAACAGACAATGGCTGATTCACTTGGTTTAGCATTTCAGCTCGACGAATTGCCCTACGAAGAACCAAACTGGTTTGTGAGTGATTTGACAATTGATGAAGTCGAGTCCAAACTTGAAGAGGGCGGTGCTGATACTGCATTGCTTGACACAATCACGGGTGCATCTTTTGCCGCAAAAATTGCGAACTCAATGATGCAAGTCATCCCGCTCCTTGATGCACTTTCTGGTGGTGGTGTGTCATCCACAGCTCGGTTGCTCATGATTGAGATTCTATCGATGGCAGACTCGGAAGCGATGCAAGTGATGCAAGGCATAGAACCAGAACTCTTAGAAGTCATTATCGTTGATCGAAATACTGAAGTTCTTTCCGACCTTGCTGCAGTGTTAGATTCTGCAGAAGATGTGTCCTCAGTTGGAATATTATACGGCGCAGGCCACATGGTTGACTTATCACAAAGAATGGAAAAACTTTTTGGGTATGTACCAGTTGAAGACAAGTGGTTTTCTTCGATGAGTGTTGATCCGCGTGAATCATTGCTTGATGAAAGCGATATGACTCGAATGCGATTTATGCTGAAATATCAAATGTACAAAGCGCAAGAGGCCGAAGAAAAATCAACAGCGAAGTAATCTTTGCTGAGGACATCTGTGCGTTATTCACTGTGCGAAAAATCTCGAGCAGGAATATTGCCCATATCTTTTGCGCTTGGGATCCACATTTGTTGATCTGCTAAGTCATAAATTTGTACATCGTCAACATGTCCGTCAGCAAAGAAAATTGCAGGCAATCCGTTGTACCGACCAAGGGGTGGACTTGTTTCAACAAATATTTCTACACCATCTTCTCGTGGTTCCCATTGCACAACATTTGCAAGAATACGAGGAACAGCGAGGTTGTGACCATCAGTATCATCAGATAGATGTCGGTGTTCTCCAGGCTGTGCAAAAAAACTGCTGCAGAACACAACCATATTTGTAGGTGTCGGAATTTGACTTGCAACTCTGGCAACGACATTTTCAACTTGACCATGTTGCAACACTGCCTGAGAGTAAAGTAACTTAGGTTTATTGAAGTGAGTGTCAATTTTCCAAAATCCGCCAAGGTAATACCCGTTGTATCCAAATGCAGGTATCGAAGCAATCTCTTCAGCATGTTCGACAACTTGCATTGCATTCCAATTTCGAGTTTTGTAATCAATGAGTGTTTCCCAGCTGTTGTTCATTCGATCAAGTAGTCGCCAAGGGTAAGGGCCTGCGATATTTGGATCACTCTCTTGATAAAAGGGTGCGGGTGGAACGAGAGTTTCATCTGGGTACGCCCAAGCAACATCCCACCGTTCTTGTATGCCTGTTGTGATGTGACCGGGCATTAAGCGATCAAGGTTTGAGATGGAGTACATTTCCCACGCTGCGCCAACTTGCCGAATGGCATTGAGTTCTGTGGTTTTCTTGGCTCTTGCCATACCGCCTTTTAAAGCAGGATAAAGCAGTCCAATGAGAATTGAAATCAGAACAAGAACAACAAGAATTTCAACAAGTGTAAACCCTGTTGTCTTTTTTTTAGTCAATGCGCTTCACCTTCAACTGTAAGTTGAGAAGGCGGCGTGATATTGACTGCCTTCTCGCCAAGTTTTGTTTCGCCACTCCGAACTCGGACTTGTAATGCGCGGCACTCATCTAGCAAGCGTTGCAAAATTTCATCTTCATGGACATTTGCGACGCGCTCACCTTGGACATAAATAATACCTCTTCGATCGCCTGCAAAAACCGCAACATCTGCGCCCTCCGCTTCGCCTGGGCCGTTCACAACGCACCCCATTACAGCAACTTTAATTGGTAAATCTATTTCATCGGCGAGTTGTTTCCTAACATCTTCAACAAGTGAAAATAAATCAACTTGTATTCGTCCACAACTTGGGCAAGCAATCAATTCTGCGCCGATTCGATCTCGAAGATGAAGACAGTTGAGTAACTCAACAGCATCTTCAACTTCAAAGACGGGATCACTTGCGTAACTAATTCGTATAGTGTCACCAATCCCTGTAGAAAGCAGTGACCCAAGCGCAGTAATAGAACGAATTGAACCGGTTTCTCTTGGACCAGCGTGGGTCACACCAAGATGGAGTGGATAATCAAAACGCTTAGATATCTCTTCGTAGATATCAATAACTAAGCGTGCATCCATCAGTTTTGCACTGAGACAAATGTCGTGGAAATTTTGTTTTTCAAACAATTCTACGTACTCTTCAAGTTTTGCAATCATCATTGCAAGTAAATGTCCTTGATGACGATCAGCGAAAAATGATGCAAGTTCTTCTTGTCTTCTCAATTTATCTTTTCGTTCGACAACCGATCCTTCGTTGACGCCGACGCGAATAGGAATGCCAGCATCTCTGCATGCGTCGATGACTTTGCACACTTGCGATTCATCATCTATGTTTCCCGGATTGAGTCGGATTTTGTGAACACCTGCAGCGATTGATTCGAGCGCTCGTTTGTAATGAAAGTGAACGTCAGCAACGATAGGAACATTCACCTGATTGAGAATCTCAGGCAATGCAGCCGTGTCTGATTTTTGTGGAACAGCAACACGTACGATGTCGGCGCCGGCAGCATGAAGTCGGTTTATCTCATCGACACATGTATCAATGTCATAGGTATACCCCGAAGTCATCGACTGAATTGAAACGGGGGCATCGCCACCAATTGCAACGTTGCCTACATGTATTTGTCTAGTGTTTTTTCGTTCCACGTAGACATTCTACGCTGCATGTAGAAAATGTGAAGATTAAGCAGGTTCAAACAACTCAAGTTCAGCAACACCACCAGGAAGGAGGAGGTCAGTGACCGGTGTACCCTCAGGTATCTCCGTGCCATCCATTCTTGTGATGATCACCTGTGGATGTTCTTTTTCGTGTAATTCTAGAGCTGCTTCAAGTTCGCTTTGTAGAGTATCTTCAAGCGATTTCCATCCCATTCGCCCCTTGCACTTTGGAAAAGTTGAACAACCGAGCCATGGACCTTTTTTGCCTCGACGAAGATACATTGGCTTTTCACATTTTTCACAAATCAATGAATCTACAAGAAGTGGCGGAGGGGTGGGATATTTTATGCCGCCTTTTTTATCGAGGTTCACACATGTTTTAATTTCTGGGTAGTTGACTGAAGCCAAGAACGGGCCAAAGCGTCCAATTCTTTTTTCCATTGCCGAGCCATCCTCAGGGCAGGCAACATCAACTCGCTCTGGCAGTGTTGGCCTGCCTTTGCGATCGATAGGTGCAGCATATTTGCAATCAGGATATGCGCCACATGTGAGAAACCGCCCGTTTTTTCCAAACCGATATGCAGTTTGACTGCCACACTCTGGGCACTTGTACACGGCTGGCTCCATCGCAGCTTTGGCGTGGGACATTTCATCGTATGCTGTTTCTAATCGTGCGCTAAAACGACCATAAAAATCGTGTAGCATTTCAACCCAGCCAACATCACCTTCTGCAATTTTGTCGAGACGTTCTTCAAGTGATCGCGTGTATTCCACACCCATTAAAATAGGAAATGCTTCGATTAATTTTTCAGTTACGACGACACCAAGATCGGTTGGCCAGAATGACCGATCGATTTTTTCAACGTAATTTCTACGTTGGATGACATCAATAATTGAAGCGTAAGTTGACGGTCGACCAATACCTTGTTTCTCGAGCTCTTTAATTAAAGAGGCTTCGCTGTACCTTGATGGTGGCGATGAGAATACTTGCTTCGTTGCAATATCGAATGGGAAGAGTGGGTCGTTTTCTTGAAGATCAGGTAAGTTCTGTTCGGAATCAGAGGACGGAATACCACTCGCTTTGTAAAAACCTTCAAAGGCGAGCGTTCTCCCAGCTGTTTTAAAGAGTGCGCCAGTGTCTTTGTCATCTCGAATCATGAAGACTTCTGTGCGGTTCCATTTTGCGTTTGTCATTTGGCATGCAACAAAGCGTGACCAGATCAAACGATACAAACGGCGTTGATCTTCATCCATACTCGCTGGAAGTTTGTCAGGATGTCGGTGTGCATTTGTGGGACGAATTGCTTCGTGTGCTTCTTGCGCAGATTTATCTGAGGATGCGTAAAATTTAGGTTTTTCGGGAAGGTACGCTGAGCCGTATGATTCCTCGATAAAACTACGCGCAGATGCAATTGCGTCACCTGAAATGTTCGTCGAGTCTGTACGCATATACGTGATTAAACCAACTTGACCTTCGCCTTTGATTCTGATGCCTTCGTACAGAGCTTGCGCAGCTCGCATCGTTCTTTTTGCACCAAATCCAAGCGCAGTTGATGCTGAAGCTTGCAAAGACGAAGTAATAAATGGCGCGGGAGGACGTACTGTTGTTTCTTTGTGAGCAAGGTTTCTGACTTTGTACGAAACACCAGCAGCAATGTTTCCGCTCAGTGAGATGACATTTTTCGCTGGACCTTTGCCATCAGGATTTTCAGTAAGATCGAGTTGAATATTTTCTAATCCAACTTCTTCTGCAACATGTTGTAAAGATTTTTGGTGTTCGGTCAGGTCTCCAGATTCGTCTGCTTTCCTACCGACTTTAAATGGTTTGCCACCAAGTTCGATGAGCGATCCTTCTACGCCGCCGTGGTGTGCGAGGAATTCATTGAGCCGTTTTTTGGTTGGAGTTTTGCCTCGTTCGTCTTTTGTCTCAAGGAATGCTTGCCACAATGGAGTAACTGTTGTTGCAGTTTTTTGATCCATTGCAAAACGAGCTGTGACATCCCACGTTTCATCTGGAATGTGCGCATCGATTAGTTTTTCTTTTTCTACAATAATACGAACGGCAACAGATTGCACCCTGCCCGCGCTTAACCCGCCCGCGACGCGTTTCCAAAGTAAGGGAGAAACTTGGTAGCCAACAATGCGGTCAAGAATTCGTCTCGCCTGCTGGGCGTTGACAAATTCCATGTTGATTGGATGTGGCGCTTCAAACGCTTCTTCAATTTTCTTTTTTGTGATTTCGTTGAAGATCACGCGCTTTGCTTTTGCAGGATCGATTTTGAGTTCTTCAGCGAGGTGCCATGCAATTGCTTCTCCCTCCCGATCAAGGTCGCTCGCAAACCAAACTGCAGTTGCAGATTTAGCAGCTTTTTTGAGATCCTTAATGAGCGTCCCCTTGCCTTTTACGATTTCATACGTCGGTGCAAAATCATGTTCTAAATCAACCCCTGGAACTGGCTGCTTGACCCCTTTAGGGGCGCGGGGTGGTAAATCGCGAACGTGACCAACTGAGGCAGTCACGACAAAATCATCACCCAAATACCGATTGATCGTCCTTGCTTTTGCTGGGGATTCAACAATGACGAGTTGTTTGCCAGTGGCATTAACTGCCTTGGTCTTTTTCTTCGTGGTCTTCTTTTTTGTTGTTTTCTTCTTGGCCAAAATTCGTTCTCTATAAAGGATGTGGGAAGCAGTACGCCCGTACCATCGGCATGATTGGGGGCGATGGCGGGATATTTGAACGAATTCTCAGCGTCTGTCAAGCGTCAATATCTGAAAAAGATCCCGAAAATGCATGCGTAAGTGCTTCTTTGGCAATGACTTGAGGTTGTTTTTCACTAATTTCAATAAAATGTGTTCTTGGGAGTACTTTGAACCTTTTTAGCCAAGTTCGCTGCGCTTTGGCATATCTGCGGGTGAGAATTTTGATTCTTTCCACTGCGTGTTCAAGGTCGCACTCCCCCCTGAGATGCTCGAGTATTTGCTTGTACCCAAGAGCCTCAGTTGCTTGAGGGCAAAGTTCATGTTGGAGTGATTGGACTTCTTCAAACAAGCCAGCGTCCATCATCACTTTGACTCGTTTATTGATTCTTCGATTGATTTTTCCAACTGCCCAATCAAGCCCGATGATCCGTGCATCATCCCTTGGGCTTTGTCCATTCCACTGAGATTGTTGTTCTGAAATAGGTTTGCCGGTGAGTTCACATACTTCGATGGCACGAATTGTCCTTCGTCTATCGTTGATGTGAATTCGAGTCGTCGCGACTGGGTCGAGCGCTTGGAGAATGCCTAGAAGTTCATCATTGGTCTTTTTCTCTAATTCTGCACGACGCTGTGGATTTGCTGATGGTGCATCGAACATTCCAAAGAGAAGGCTTTGCACGTAGAGGTTGGTTCCACCTACAACGATGGGCCATTTTCCTCTGCTGCGAATCTCGTCGATTGTTTTGTTGGCGAGGGTGAGCCACGAATCTACGGTAAACCCTTGTTCTGATGGTTCAATCAGGTCGAACAGATGGTGGGGGGCGGCGTTTTGTTCTTCTGTTGTGGGTTTGGCGGTGCCAATGTCCATTCGCTTATAGATTTGCATGGAATCGGCACAAATACACTCCCCTCCACCCGGCAATGAATTTGCCAAATCGATTGCCAATGCGGTTTTACCGCCTGCTGTTGGCCCAAGAATCAGAATAATCGGTCGCATCGCTACATCCTACTTGACCCTCCCATTAATTGACTCCGAGTGCATTAATTGACTCCGGTATTAATTGACTCCGAGTGCATTAAATCGAGCTCGATTTAATGCACTCGGAGTCAATT
>JACNLW010000014.1 GCA_014381305.1 Planctomycetota bacterium | reverse complement strand
CTTGTGCTGCTGCAACACGTGCTGCTTCTGCTGCCGCTTCAGCTGCTGCTTGTGCTTCTGATGCTTCATTGTCTTGAGATTGCATCGAATCGCAAACTTCATCAACAGCGTTCTTCATGTGACCAAGCATGCATACATGGTAAGTATCCAGATTATCCCACAATGATCTACGAGCATCGTTATCTAAGGTACTCCAGCCTTCAGTGTTTGAAGAAACAAATGTGTACGCATCCCACAAACTCAATCCAGCGATTTTGTGTACTTGGCCACTCTCGTCTGTCCACTCTGCACTAAGTGATGAGTTTACTTGATCACGCATAACTTCTTGCTGGTCGTGAAGAAGCATTGCTTGCGTATTAGAATCTCGGAATCGTGGTGATACTTGAACATATACAGGAACTTGACCTTTCACCCATTCGATGGTTGTTGCGATGTGTCCTTGAAGACGATTTGAAGCATCGTGTCCTGGGTTAAACTCGTAAACGTTTGGGAACAAAGCTGTGCTTGCTTCTAATATTCTTTGAACTGAAGCTGTTTCAACTGCTGTATTTGTGTGTTGCTGTTTTGGCAGACCGAAGTAACCGATCTTTGCATTTGGACGAAGTGATTGAGCAAACTCTAAACCCTCGATATAGAAATCAATAAGACAATCCATAACTTCTTGAGAATCTGTATTCCAGATGATCCATCTTGGACCTTCCATGTCTAAACAGATTGGACCTGTATAGTCAGCGGGTACATTTTCGTTGATCCATGTTGCAAAAGCTTCTTTTTCCTGCTCGGTGTACACACCGTCGACATTCCTGTCTACGCCACCGTGGTAAACCATTGGTTGAACTTCAATATTATTCGAAGCAACCCATGCCTTTGTTTGTTCACCTTGGCTAAGCTGTTCGGCGTAAGAACTTCTTTGATCGTTGCTGGAAAGTTGGTCGTAATAAATTGCTTCTAAAAGAACAGGACCTTGACCTTGCCAACTCATGTCCCTGTTTGGGTCATGTGAAGGTTCGGTTGTATCGTTGCTTGTTTCGTTAATAGCAGGAGTATTGGGATTAACCCAACCTTCAACAGCTCCCCACAATTGCATAAGAACCAAGATATCTTGTTGGTCGGTCACGCCGTCGTTATTAAGGTCTGTTGGGCAATCACCTTCACAAGCGGTACCGATATTGCTTGTGAGCGCGATGAGGTCTGTTGTGTCAACAACACCATCGTTGTTGAAGTCTGCTGAAGCTGCAGTAGCTGGGTTTTGGGACAAGGCGATCATGGCCAGTGTCAGGGGGAAGGTTGTCATTTCGAACTCCAAGGTGAGGGGTGAATTTCATGGTCGAGACCATCTCGACAGGTGCACCTCATAGACCCCTTGGGACCTATTTGTGAACCGTGTTTCCCAAAAAAAGCAAAATCGCTGTTATTGGGCAAAAAACGGGGTTATTTCCGCTTGATTTACCTATCTAATCATTTTGGGGGTGGCTTATTTTCCAAAATTTTGGAAAAATTTGCCATTATTAGGAGTATCTGTGTCTTCGATTTCCACGGCTCCTAGGCGAAGCCAATCCTCGTATCGACCTGCACGAGCCACAGTATGATTCACAATCCTTAAGAACCAACCCCCCTGTTTGGGTCGTGCGGTCTACAACGATCAAACCACCTATTCCGGCACTTGGGTTGCCTGATACTATCCTCTATAACCCACGGAGTTCTCATTATGAAATTATTCTTTATCCCTCTTACTGCAATTCTTTTATCTAGTTGCGGCTCATCTAGCAACTTAGTCACAACTACAAAAGCAGCTCGAGTTGTGCATCAAGCGAGTGACGAATCTGTGAAGCAAGTTTCAATTGGTGATCTCAACAATTCATTTCTCGGCAGTGGCTCTGAATCCCACATCAACCACACAGTCATTGAGATCACTGGAAACGTCATTGCGTATGGTTTGACAGAAGAAGGTGTCTATACAGTCACCCTTCGTGAAAACGACCATGATGCGGTATGCACGTTTGACGAGTCTATATCAAATCAACTTGGTGGCGGCAGATCTATTTCTTCCGGTGCTTCTGTTACTGTTCGTGGTCAATGCCAATCATCAGGACTCTTTGCAAGCCATCCCTTCACATTGCATGGATGTAAAATAGTTGCAGAGTAATTAAAAAGAATGACCGAAGATACAAACCATTTTGTTATCTGCAGAGCCTGTGGTTTACACCAAAAACTCCCTTTTCTTCCCCCACACAGTTTTGCAAATTGCCACCGATGTAATACTCGGCTGCACCGTCATACGCCTCGTGGCGTACAACGAACATTTGCATTTTCTTTAGCTGCGCTCATATTATTTTTCCCCGCTATGACGCTTCCAATCCTCGCGATTGAACGGCTTGGGCATCGAAGTGAAAGCACAATTTGGGAAGGCGTTGTCGCATTGTGGCAAGATGGAGCACCGGGAGTTTCTTCTATTGTGTTTCTTTGCTCGATCGTTATACCCCTTGCAAAAATATCTGGTCTTATGCTACTTTGTTTCCAATGGAAAACCAAACGTCCCCAGCAACAAGCAACATTACTCCGTGTCATTGAAGGTATTGGACGGTGGTCAATGCTCGATGTTTTTCTTGTTGCAGTACTTGTTGCAACTGTAAAACTCGGTGATCTCGCAACAGTTTCACCAGAACCGGGCATCGTCGCATTTGCCGCAGTTGTGGTACTCACTGTTTTTGCATCAACAAGTTTTGACCCCAAACTCTTCTGGAAACTTTCGGAACAAACAACATGAGCGATCAAATACCAACTGCTAGAGTTTCTGCAAAACAAAACGCTAATATTTCTGCAGCGTGGATTGTTCCTATCCTTGCGGCGATCGTTGGTGTAGTTCTATTACTACAATGGATGCACGCACGTGGCCCACTCGTCACCATCACGTTTGAAGACACACAGGGTCTCACAATCGATGCTCCGATCATGTACCGCGGCGCAATTGTCGGCAGAGTTGAAAATGTTCAGTTAAGTGCTGACACATCTCGAGTTATTGTTTCCGCAAGACTGCATGCAACATCACAAGAATTAGCAAGAGAAGGCACAAGGTGGTGGATCGTGCATCCCGAGGTTTCATTCGAGGGTATCACGGGATTAGATACACTCATTAGCCCACGGTATCTCACGCTTTCGGTTGGCACAGGCAAACCATCCCTTTCTTTTGCCGGAGTTGCGACGTCTGTCATGGCACAGGAGCAAATGAGTGGAACAAAATTTACAATTATTACTGATTCAATTAGCGGCATCACGCAATCTACACCTGTGTATTACAGGGGGATCATTGTCGGAGCAGTGAGCAACATTCAGTTTGCACCAAATGCAATTGCAGTGCTCATTGATGTTGTTGTAAAAAATGAGTTTGCAAATTTGATACGTACAAACACAAAATTTTGGTCGGTCAGTGGACTTGACCTAGATTTTGGATTTACAGGAGTTTCTATGAATATTGGACCTGTCACATCATTGCTCAAGGGTGGCATTCAATTGGCAACTCCAGATCAAGCAGGAGAAATTGCCCCAGCGGGATATGGATTTACCCTTGAAAAAGAAATGGATGAAGATTGGCTAGAATGGGCACCCGAACTCCCTCTTTCTCGCGATTTGGATAACAAGTGATTGACGCACAGAAAATAAACAGCGAGTTTTCAATTGCTTGGAAACACCAACTCTTCTGCACACAAAATGCTTTTCGAAAAGATGGGGAAGTGAATTGCGTTCTCAGTGATCTAAGACCTTCTAAGATAATGGTCGTTATTGATCGCGGAATCGTAGATGCAAATAAAGAATATGTAAGAAAAGTTACATCGTGGATTAAAACAACTGCAACCACATGCTTTCCTTTACATGTAGTGCAAGGTGGCGAAGAGGCAAAAACAAATGATTCCGTCGTCGAATCAATTCTTGGTGCAATCAATGAATTGGGTATGTGCAGAAATTCTGTAATACTTGCAATCGGTGGAGGCGCGATGCTTGACGCTGTTGGATTTGCGACATCAACTGCACACCGTGGTCTACATCTGATCCGCATGCCATCAACTTCACTTTCTGCTTGCGATTCTGGTGTAGGAGTCAAAAATGGAATTAACAAATACAACAAGAAAAATTTTGTTGGCGTGTTTGATCCACCCTACGCGGTAATCAACGATTATGACTTGCTTCTTTCACTTGACGACCGTCATTGGTTTTCTGGAATGAGTGAAGTAATCAAAGTTGCGCTTGTTAAAAGTCCCGAACTTTTTAAACAAACAAAAGCTGCTGTTGCATTGGTGCAAAACCGAGATATTGAAACAATGGCAGAATTGATGACTACATCTGCAACCATTCACCTCAAACACATTACCGAGGGAGGAGATCCATTTGAGAGACTTGATGCTAGACCACTCGATTTTGGACACTGGGCTGCGCACAAATTAGAGCAGATGACCAACCACGAACTCACGCACGGCGAGGCTGTTTCTATAGGTCTTGCAATTGACCTCCAATGTAGTGTAGAACTTGGTCATCTCGACCAAAAAATCGCCGATGAAGCAATTGCGCTTTTACATGCCTTTAACCTCCCAACAAAGCACCCAATGATGCATGATCCTGAACTCATTCATGGTATTGAGGAGTTCCGAGAACACCTCGGAGGCAGGCTCACTATTTTATTACTTGAAGATATTGGTGAGCCAATCGAGGTCCACGAACTCTCAGAATCGGTCGTGAAACATGCAATTGATCGGTTGTCACTTTAAAAAATCAAAATCTCAACGCACCTCCCATACTCAGTGGCTAAAATCTACCTTACATGCCACAAAAACCAACATGCCCAATGACGCACAAAGAAACGGTTGATCGGTATTTTTTAGAACACCGAGCAAAACTCTTGGACATCGCATCTTTTCTAGACCGACTTGATCGAAGTGAATCGGTAGAAAAAGATTACCGCATCGATTCCCTTCTCAAATGCATTCAAGTGTTACTTGAAGAAAATAGAGGGCGAACAGAAACAATCCTTAATATCCTCAGTGATTCTTCCACCGATCCGATCGATATTGCACATGAACAAGGTGCATCTGGTGCACCGAAACCAACAAATCCATGACATACATCGATCCGCACATCCACATGGTCTCACGAACCACTGATGATTACGAACGCATGGCGCTCGCAGGTTGTGTTGCAATTACCGAACCTGCGTTCTGGGCTGGATTCGATCGCTCGAGCCCGCAAGGATTCTTCGACTACTTCAGACAACTCACAGACACTGAACCAAAACGCGCCGCGCAATATGGCATCAATCACCATTGTTGGTTGTGTATCAATCCAAAAGAAGCTGAAGACGTTGGCTTTGCTCGTGAAGTTATTTCCATTATTCCAGAGTTTCTCGATCACCCAACAGTCCTTGGGATTGGTGAAATTGGATTAAATAAAAACAGCAAAAATGAATTACTCATTCTCGAAGAACAACTTGCACTCGCTGAAAAACATGATCGACTCGTTCTTGTCCATACCCCGCACTTAGAAGACAAACGCAAGGGCACGATGCTCATTATGGACGCTGTTGATAATACTTCGATTAGTTCTGATCGCGTTTTGATTGACCATGTCGAAGAACACACCGTTGGGGCAGTGCTCGAAAGAGGATTTTGGGCGGGAATGACGCTGTACCCTGATAGTAAATGCACGCCGCAACGCGCTGCTGACATTATTGAGATGTACGGCACTGATCGTTTGTGGATCAACTCCGCTGGTGACTGGGGACCGAGCGATCCTCTCGCTGTACCAAAATGTAGGCGCGAGTTAGCGAGCCGTGGACATCATGCAGAAACAATAGACACCATCTCATACAAAAATCCACTCGAATTTCTCTCAAAGAGTGGTAGATTTTCTGTCGAATAATGCTTGGATATTGCACCAATGTGCACGCGGGCGAAACCATTGATGAAGTAATTGCAAACCTTCACAACTACGCAAGCGCTGTACAACATCAGGTTGGGTCGCCAATTGAGGTGGGACTTTGGTTGCCAGCTACATCCTTATGCGAACAAACTTCTGTGAAACTGAAAGAATGTTTGGAGACGCTCAATCTGAGAGTTCGTTCGTTCAATGGTTTCCCCTTTGGTAACTTTCATGACACCATCGTTGGGCGTGCTGTTTACGAACCGAACTGGTGTGAAGAAGAGCGGCTCACATACACACAACAACTCGCAACACTTTTATCTCGTCTCCTTCCAGAAAACAAAAGCGGTAGCATTTCTACACTTCCACTTGGTTGGGGGGAAGGTTGGGATGGTGATCAACAAGCCGCGAAAATGCTCGTCCGATGTATTGATTTCTTAGAAGACATTGAACAAACTTCTCAACAACTGATACATCTCGACATCGAACCAGAGCCCGGATGTCGTTTGCAAACCGCTTGCGATCTTGCTGAGTTTATCCAAAAACAATTTGGTGACGAAGAACGAGTTCGCCGTTACATTCGTGTTTGTTATGACACTTGCCATGGGGCAGTCATGCGAGAGAATCCACAAGATTCTCTCAATACATACTCGCAAGTTGGTCTTTCTATAGGAAAAGTACAACTCTCATCTGCAATCGATGTTGATTTTGATTTACTTTCACAAGAAGAGCGCGTTGTTGCAACAGAAGCACTCCGATCTCTCGCAGAACCGAGGTACTTACACCAAACAACAGTTGTTCGAAATGGCGTGATGGAATTCTATAACAATCTTTCAAATGCTCCCTTGGATGATCCTGTTGGACATTGGCGAGTACACTTTCATGTGCCGATTCATAATAAAACCTTCGGTCCGCTTGGAACGACACAAACTGATTTGATTCAATCATTGCATCATCTTCCGGTAGATGATGCGACACAGTTGGAAGTTGAAACCTATACTTGGGATGTCATGCCTTCTGTATTTCAAGAAAATGAACTCATCAACTCTATTGCCCTAGAAATTTGTTGGGCAAATGAACAGTTAAATCAAGTGGGCAAAGATGAGTAAAACGCAAGCTTGGCTCAACCTGTTGCGACTCAGTAACACGCCTACACTCATTAGTAATGTGATGGTTGGTTTAGGTCTAGCAATTTCTGCGTATCGGTTGGAATGGTCAGATGCTACAGTTGTTCCAAAGTTTTCACCGCTTGTTCCCTTATTCATTATCACAATAGCACTACTTTGCGCTTATTTTGGTGGACTCGTTCTCAACGATGCTATTGATGTTGAACACGATAAACAGCATCGCCCAGATAAACCTATTCCGCTGGGATTTATTACAAAAAAACAAGCCGGACTTGTAGGTTCAATTCTCCTCCTAACTGCAATTCTTCTCTCATCACTTACACAGGAACGTACAACGCTCTTGATGTGTGTATTAGTTGTTTCAGTCCTCGCTTACTCATATCTACATCGGTGGTTTTTTCCTGCATTGTTTTTTATGGGAATTTGTAGAGGATTGGTATATCTCGTTGCATGTTCTGCTTTCAAAGTTGAGTTGCAACCACAAGTTATTATTCTTTTTGGTGTAGGCATTGCGTGGTATACCGCAGTATTGACATTCATCGCTCGAGATGAAGAAAAAGATAACAATGCAAAACAGTGGTTTGTATTGTTGTTACTGCCATCAGCGTATGTCCCCGCAATATTCTTATACACACAATTCCAGTTGATTTGGATTGTTTTCTCACTTTTGCTTTTTACGATCTGGATTGCTCTAACGTTTACTGTTTTTCAGATGACTAAAAAAAGTGTCCATTGTATTCACATGATGCTCGCAGGTTTCTGCTTGCTTGATGTTGTCTATTTATGCGTTGTGGCCGAAGTGCACATTGCGGTTGTATCGGGTCTCTGTTTGCTCCTCACTGTTGGGGCACAAAGAAAGATACTTGGTACATAGCATGCAAAGGCTCGCCGTCATCAATGTTGTTGGATTCTCGAAAGATCATCTTGGCCGACACACACCAAACATTACTTCACTTGCAAACAAAAGTTCTGTACACCTTTTAGATCCCCCGCTTCCGGCAGTTACATCTACTGTGCAAACATCGCTTTTGACAGGACTCGAACCAGTAGATCATGGCATTGTCGCCAATGGTTGGTATGAAAGAGAAACGAATGCAACTCATTTTTGGAGACAATCAAATGCGCTTGTAAAGGGAGAAATGGTATGGGATGCAGCAAAGAAACTTGATCCAAACTTTACATGTGCAAACATGTTCTGGTGGTTCAATATGTACTCTTCTGTGGACATCGCCGTTACGCCTCGGCCTTTGTACTGCGCAGATGGTAGAAAATTTCCAGACATTTGGACAAATCCTTCATGTCTCAGAACCGAGTTACAACATACGCTTGGTCAATTCCCGCTCTTCAATTTCTGGGGACCAATGGCAAACATCACATCTTCTACATGGATTGCAGATGCTTCAATTCTTGTTGAAAAAAAATATTCACCAAGTCTCATGTTTGTTTACCTCCCGCACCTTGACTACCCCCTACAAAAAGTAGGTCCAAACCACCCTACCATTGCTACCGAACTGCAACGCATCGATCTTGTAGTTGGCAAATTGATTAAGCATTTTCATTCACAAAACATGCAAGTGTGTGTAATGAGTGAATACGGGATTGATGTAGTAAACAGTGCCGTCGCTTTGAACAAAATATTACGCAGTGCCGGCTTGCTTACAGTTCGGGAAGAATTCGGGCGAGAATATTTAGATGCTGGGCAAAGTGATGCTTTCGCTGTGCCTGATCATCAAATTGCGCACGTGTATGTTAAAAATAAAACAAAAATAGCAGATACCATAGCGCTTCTTTCATCTGTTGAAGGTGTAGAACAGGTCCATCAAGGAGATGAGCGTGGAGATCTTTCGCACGAACGGTGTGGAGAATTAGTAGTCATCGCAAAACAAAACAATTGGTTCGTCCACGATTGGTGGGAGGACGAAACATCCGCACCAGATTATCAACAAACAGTAGACATACATCGCAAGCCGGGATATGACCCACGCGAATTATTCTTAGCCAAAGGATGGCGTGGAAGCAAGCCTCGTATTGCGCTGAAATTGCTTACAAAAAAAATTGGACTTAGAACTTTGTTTGATTTCATCGAGATCGATTCATCTGTTGTTCAAGGTTCGCATGGAAGAACGCCGGAAATGGGAGCAACACCGCCAATCATCATTCCACCCACTGCAATGGCAAATAATGACCTCATTCCCGCAACATCTTTTAAAAATTTATTACTTTCTTGGCTAGAACTTGCTTAGTTCGTAGAACCTTTTTCCATGCTCGTCATCAGAAGCACAAGATCCATCATGTCAACGACACCGTCTGTGTTGATGTCACCTGTATTTGGTTTCGGGCATGCAACAAGTTGTTGATCACAGCTTGAATTTGGACCAAGCCACGAACCACCTGCTTGCACACAAGACTGTTCATCAACAATTAAGCAACCAGTTCCAACACAGCACGCGCCAACTGCACGACCGCGCGCCACCATGTAACCACCGCTTCCCTCAACAGTATCGTGGGCTGTTTTGAAGAATTCTCGGTCGCCAATTCCTTCGACATATGTTACGGATCGATACCCTCGGTACACGGCATTTCCGCTAAACATCGCAACGTTGTTAATAAAAGTCGTATCTGTTACACGACCAGAACTGTCATAATCGTAGATCGCCCCACCGTTATATTGCGATTTATTTTTACGGAACGTGCATGAGATAACTCTAGGGCTAGAACCGTAGTTATACATTCCGCCGCCGCCATAACTGGCATAATTATTAGAAAATTCAGTGTCACGAATTTCTGGCGCGCCTTTGGTGTTATAAATCCCCGCGCCACGATCGGCTTTGTTCGAACGGATTTTGCAATTTCGAATGATCGTATTACTTCGATCACCATTGTAAATCGCACCACCTTGGTAATTCGATTCGTTATCAACAAAAATACAATTCAGCACTGTTGGGCTTGAGTGAAGGCAAAGCAATCCACCGCCGACCGTTTCGCGTTCACCGTAAAGATCTTTATTTCCAGTACCACCAGTAATAGTAAATCCATCAATTTTCGTACTTGGCCCCTCACCATTAATGCACTTCACAACACTATCGCCAATTTGCAGCCCATCGATAATCGTTTCCGCTGCACCCTTTTCACTCTTCAAAGTAATCGCTTTCCCATTGAAATTAATCGATTCGTTGTATCGACCAGGAGAAACGAGCACAGTATCGTCACCCTGTGATCTGTCGATGCCTTCTTGAATCGTTGGCACATCTTTCGGCACATGGATTGTTTCGGCGCCAACAGAAACGACGCAACACCCTATCACTACAAGGGGTACGATCAATATCTTTAAGATGTGTTGCTTGGATTTCATGCCTTCAACTTCTTTTGTCCACTCGGGAACACCCCATACCTTACCACGACCTTCGTTTTGTTGAAAGCCTCAACTCGTGTATTGACAGTGATTTCCAACTTCGAGATGACAAGATAGGAAATCTGTATTGCTCATATCGGATATATGGACAAAATCGCCGTCTGTTCTGCGTAACACAACCCGTTATAGGACTTATTTGCATATACGATGTCACCAATGAATCTCCAAAACGCCAGAATTGACGCATTAAACACTACGATTGAGCGGGTGGGATCGTTCATTTTTTCTCATTTTGAAAAGAAAAATCTAGCTTTTGATACAAAAAATGACGGAAGTATCGTTACCAAGGTTGATCGGGAGGCCGAACTGCTTGCACGCGAGCTTTTGTTAGAGCAATTTCCAGATGATGGGTTCTTGGGTGAAGAGCACGGTGAAATTACGGGTACAAGTGGTTACCGGTGGGTTGTTGACCCCATTGATGGCACCGCTTCTTTTGCCAGAGGTGTGCCACTGTTTGGGACTTTGATTGGTCTCGAGTTTGATGGTGAAGCAATTGCTGGCAGTGCAAACTTACCTGCAATTGGTGAATCAATTTCTGCAGTTGTTGGCAATGGTGTGGAGTATCAAGGTAATAATATAAAAGTATCAGATATTTCAGAATTGAAAGATGCGCTCATTTGCACAACTTCATTTGATTATTACACGCAAACGAATAGCGAACAAATTCACGCGAATTTACTGAAACACGCAGGTTCCATTCGTGGGTGGAGTGATTGTTTTGCTTATCTACTTCTATGTACAGGTCGAATCGATGCTGTTGTCGAACCATTGCTTTTTCCGTGGGACATTATTCCTTGGTTACCAATAATTCAGGAGGCAGGTGGAAAATATTCCCCAATTTCTCACGGGGGCGTTGCATCAAACCACAACTTACACGACTCCCTTTATCATGCACTCCATGACAACATTACCAATTAAAGAAACGATCGAAGCATTGAACGACCCTCGTGCAAGCGCGGGAGTGAAGCGTGTTGCGAATCGCTGGCAAGATTGCGACGGAGATGGAAGCGAATTCAAAACATTTTGCATCGATAACTTCGTTGCATCTGACAATGATCGAACCCGATTACTCGGTCGCTATGAAAGTGCACTTGGAAGTATTGGCGGTCACTTATATGAGATAAATCGGCACTTGCGAAAGTGGACTGACTTACGCGGAGATGAAATGCCACAGGTTGACAATATCATGGCGATGTTTGATCCTTGTCCTGATTTATCAGATCAGTTCTATAAACAAAAAATTGCATTTGTTGCGCTGCTCAACTTTGATCGACCTGATCTTGCAACGATGTTGCAGGAAGGAGAGAATTGGTCAACAGATACGTGGGCAGAGGTTCGTGCAGGGTGGGCGTTTGGACCAAGAGTACCCGCCGAAGTAAACGACCGCGCACGCAAACTTGAACACGAAGCAGATATGTTTGTGAGTGAGTTCCATGTACCCGTTGGTTGCATGGTGGATGTAAACGGAAAGTCTTGGTTTGAAAAAGAACGCA